>CAVKAR010000114.1:0-2038 GCA_963654425.1 Lachnospiraceae bacterium | reverse complement strand
TAAGGTGTTACGTTTTCTCAAGAGTAAATTTAGCCATTTAGAGGGTAAAAACAGTCAAGATACAGTCCAATTGTGCTGAGTCGAAGATCATAGATGATTGCAACATCATGCTGACGTTCAAAAGATGATGCTTAAGCCAAGGAGGACGCGTTCCTCCTTTTTGCGATAAACGGCTCCATGGGATTCGACGGAATCGCATTTGCGCCAGCAAGAATGCATGATTAAGCGATATCGCTCGCTTCGGCTTTCCGCAAGTGCTGAAGCTCGTCTGTCCAAAGTGTTTCTTTGCCTGTTTTTGAAGCGCTATGATTTCTTCTCGAAGGCAGATTGTCTATGGCATGTTAACGTTGCAAATAATAAAAAAAATAAAAAAAATGCAACGATAACTATGAAATAACAATGATATAGTGTATACTAACAGCATAGGAGGCAGGCTATGAAACTATACAAACGGGAAAAGTATTTGTCCAAAATGCGCGTTTTTTTTCATGACGACGACCTCATTAAGGTGATAACCGGCATACGCAGATGCGGAAAATCCAGCCTTATGCAAACGATAGCGGAAGAACTCAAAGGGGATGGCGTTGCGGAAAGCAACATCATTTATATCGATCTCGATATACGTGGGTATAAAAGTATTCGAAGCGCCGAGCAGTTAGATGCATTAATCGAATCCGCCACGCAAGCGAAAGGGATGAAATACCTTTTCATAGACGAGATTCAGAACGTGAAAGGCTTTGAGGAAGTAATCAACGGATTCCGGTCCGAAGGAGACTATTCGATTTTCATAACCGGCTCTAATTCTTTCTTGCTCAGCGGAGAACTTGTAACGAAATTAACCGGCAGGTATTTGGAATTCGAAATGTTTCCGCTGACATTTGACGAATACGAGGACATGAAGAAATTTTATGGGCGGGATATCGATGCCAACGCCGAAATAGAATTGAACCACTATATTTTGGAAGGCGGATTTCCACGTGCCATCAAAATCGACAATCTTTCGGATAAACGTACTTATGTGAGGGGGATTATCGATGAAATCTTTGAAAAAGATATCAAACGAAGGGTGAAAATCAAAGATGTTCAGTCCTTTGAGCTGGTTAGGAACTACATCATTAACAATTTCGGTGCAACGAGTAGCATCAACAGCCTGCACGAAGCCCTTCTCAAAAATGGTATGGCCATCAGCCGCCAGACGGTGACTCGGTATATAAAAACGTTGGTTGATGCCAAAATTCTGTATGCGTGCAAAAGATTTGATATGAAATCGAAAAAAGCACTTTCGGGGGAACAAAAGTATTACGTTGCCGACTTGAGCTTTTACTATGCGATGAACACGGACAATCGGATCAATTACGGGCCAGCATTGGAGAATATCGTGTATCTATATGCTAGAAGCCTCGATTATGCGGTAAGCGTAGGTCGCATCGGAAAACTGGAATGCGATTTCATCCTCCGAGACGGCAATATGGATTATTCCTATGTGCAGGTGGCCTATAAGATGCTGCAGAGCAAAGATACGGAAGATCGAGAATACAGACCATTGGAGAGCATACGGGATAACTATAAAAAATACGTGATGACAACGGACTATATGCTGCAAAAGAGAAATGGAATCCTCCATGTTAATCTGATGGATTTCATAGGCGGTGGGAAACGATTTTAAGCGTAGGACTTGCCCATTAAAAGCATGCCAAAGGGATAGCCTTCGATGACGTCGTCGACTCCATCGGCTGATTGATTGAAATCGTTATTTGATTAGATTTGAGATAAGGAGGACGCGTTCATCCTTTTGAATAGTTTGAAGTCGGCTGAGTATAAGAAAACGCTCCGAAAATATACCTGGGCTTGATGTCATCCGAGAGAAAAAACCTTATGGAAGCGTTTTTCGTATTTTTAACTAATATAAAAACAAATCTAGAAACATGAAAAGCGAAGGTTTTTCAAAAAATTGAAAATCTATAACATAATAGGTAAGTAGGACAATCGCAAGAATCCAAAACATGGGAATCCATCGAGGGTTCCCATTTCATTTGCT
>CAVKAR010000113.1:0-2181 GCA_963654425.1 Lachnospiraceae bacterium | reverse complement strand
ATCAAGGTTTTTTGTTGCATAATGATGTTTTCTCCTAAAAATACCTCAAAAGCCTACAAGCGCTTCAAATAAAGTCAATGATTTATCGGCGGCTGAGTTTTAAGCTGGTTTGACTTCGCGTTTTTCCGCCGTTCTTGCGGTCCCGTCGAGCTTTTCGTGCGAGGTTATTTTAGGGGTGACGTTCGAGTTGGCGCGATCTGTTTGCCTTCGCCGTCAACCGTCACGGCGACGGGCGAAGCTTCATCCAAGACAAGATTTCGCTCGCGATTTCGACCCACAAGGCGAACTTTGCCAAAAAGACTTTACCGCCATTGCCAAGAGCCTTGTAGACGAGCGGCATGAGGTTGCCCTCGACAAGAACAGTCGAGCCCGGATCTCCGCCCGCCCACCACTCGATCGCGGCTTTGTATGGTCCAAACATCTCAGGAATTGAAGCGACCATTCTCTCGTTGAATTCTTTATTTTCCGTATTCTTCACCCATTGTGATTTCTGCCCCTTTTGCGGCATAGAAACTATTTCACCGCTGAGGCTCTGAGCAAAGGACGCCAAACCATTTCAGCATTCGATTAAGCCCTATTCCAGGCAAATGGCATCGACAAGATTGCGACAACAAAGCAAAAAAAAGCGTAGCCGCATTCAGGCAATTGTCTGTTTGCGGCTGCGCCATTTTATTTCGGGGCATCAATCACTAATGGGCTTAACGCTTATTCAAGCTCTTATTTCTTAATGTCTAGAAACATAAAATTTGAAACGATTTCGTGCCCCTTCAAAAGTTCGTACCCTTTTGTTATTTTCATGCCTTCTAAGCGCATGAAAAGCGGTTTAAATCATGAATAATTCAGTGTCGTTAGGGATTGTTTAGCTTCTATTATGTAATAACGCTACACTTGAAGGATTGGTTCGCCTATTGATTACCATTCGCCTTTCCCAATAGTTTCTTAGCCAAAGAGTCCATCAGCAACGCCCCAATTGGCGCAGTCACCAAAATAGAAACAACGGCTGCAGTCAAAATTATTGAACCGCATGCCAAGCCTTCTGATAATGCAACGCCGCCAATAGAGGCTTGGACAGTGGCTTTAGGAAGATATGATATGATCAAGAAAAGCCTTTCCTTCCAAGTGTACTTCGTCTTGATTACGCAAAGAATAACGCCAACGGAACGGAATACGAGTGCGATAAGAATGACTCCAAGGATAATCAGGCCTTCTTTGGAGAAAGCAAGACTTACATCCGTTAGGCAGCCGACTAAGGTAAACAAAAGAATTTCGAATCCGTTCCACAAAGCTTCATAGCCGTCTTTGATTTGTGTCACTTTCTCTTTGTGCGTTTTGCTTATTATAATTGCCATTACGATTATCGCTAAAAGGGCGGATACGCTTACGTATTGTTTGACCGCCTCCTCTAAAGCCATCATGCCAAACGAGCAAGAAAGCATAATGATGATTTTTCCTGGCGTATTCACACTAAGTTTCTTGAAAGAAAAAGAAATCACGATTCCAACAATCAATCCCAAAAGAATACCTAAAACAACGCTTGATGGTATTTTAAGAAACGTAAGATAATCAAACGTATTGCTTGCCACGAGATTTTTGAACGAATAGAAAAGAATGATAACGTAAATATCATCGCAAGAGGAACCGGCCATGACAAGTTCGGGGACATGGTGCTCATCTCCATATCCCTCATTTTTTAGCTTAATCATTCTAGGGACAACCACTGCAGGGGATACTGCTGCCAGCACTGAACCTAATAACAGTGACTCGAAATAGGAGATTCCTAGAAGCATCGGCGCAAAAACGACAACGCCGGCAATCTCAAAACTTGCGGGAACAAAGCACATGAGAATGGCAGGCCTTCCGATATCCTTCAGATCTTTCAAATTAAGCGAAAGCCCAGAACGGGTCAATATGATTGCCAATGCAATTTGCCTCAGATATGTGGATATGCTTAATAGAGAATCGCTGATGATGTTTAAGCACGATGGCCCAAGAAGGATGCCTAAAACCAAATACCAGACAATCTTTGGGACCCTTATTTTCTCTAGAAAATAGCCTCCGACAAACCCGAAAAATAAAACGAAAAACAAACTCAAAAACATTTTGTTGCTCCTTCCCATGGAGCAAAGAAAAAATGGCTCCATGAATAAAAATTCATAGATGCCATCAGCTTTTCTTAAAGCG
>CAVKAR010000112.1:0-2340 GCA_963654425.1 Lachnospiraceae bacterium | reverse complement strand
GCTCACCGATTATAGCCTTACCCCGTCTATTGCCATCGTCGACCCGGAATTCACCACAAACCTGCCAGCCAAGTCGACCGCTTATACCGGAATGGACGTGCTCACCCATGCGATTGAGGCCTATACCTCGGTCATGGCAAGCGATTACACCGACGGGCTAGCCCTAGAAGCCATCAAGCTCGTCTTCGAGTATCTCCCGCGCGCCGTCAAAGACGGGAAGCACGATCTCAAGGCGAGAGAGAAGATGCATAATGCCGCGACTATCGCCGGCATGGCCTTCGCCAACGCCTTCCTTGGCTTAACGCATGCTTTGGCTCACAAAATCGGGGCCGAGTATCATCTCGTGCATGGGCAAACCTGCGCGATCCTTCTCCCGCACGTCATCAAATACAACGGCAGCGTGCCGACCAAGCTTTCCGTTTGGCCGAAATACGAAGAATACCAGTGCGATAAGAAGTACATGGAAATCTGCCGCATGATCGGAATCGAGGCCAAAACGCCCGAAGAAGGCACGAAGAATCTCTCCAAGGCCGTCATGGAGCTTGGGAAGAGCATCGGCATCGACATGAACTTCGCTTCGATCGTCCCAGATGAGAAAGCCTGGAAAGACAATCTCGAGACTATCGCTTATCTAGCCTACGAAGACCAGTGCACGCCTGCCAATCCGCGCGTCCCGCTTGTCAAAGACATGGAGCAATTGATGCTCGATGCCTATAAAGGCAACTGATAGCTAACTTAGTTAATCGCCGCTCCTTATGGGCGGCGGTTTTCTTTATGCCGATCAAGGCTCCTCTCTGTAGCGGAAATGCCGCCATTTTTCTAGCGATTTAGGCGAGATTAAAGCGAACGCTCTATCGCTTGATTCTTCTCTTTTTTCTCCGCTTTGTCTTTTATCCCTATGCTACAATATAGGAAAAGGAGGTCCGCACATGTCGCTTTACCTGAATGTAGGCAATGAATCGTTCGTCAGAAATCTTGCGAACGAAATCTACGTCGATAAGTCCATGCTTATCAAAAAGACCAATAACCTCTTGCCGGGCGATAACCGTTTTATGTGCGTGACCCGCCCCCGCCGCTTCGGGAAGACCATGGCCCTCTCGATGCTAAACGCCTATTACTCCAAAGGATGCGACTCAAAGGAGCTCTTCAAGGGATTGAAGATATACGATGACCCTTCTTTCGGGAAGCATCTCAACAAGCACAACGTCCTCTGGATCGACATGGGCGCGATATACGCCGACACAAAAGACAAAAAGAGATTTGTTTACGCCATAGAAAATGACGTCAGGAAGGAACTATCTGACGGCTTCCCTGGCATCCTCAACGATGAGGATGACTCCGTGAGAAAATGCATCGCCAAGATAGGCGCGAAGACCGGCGAGCGCTTCATCTTCCTCATCGACGAGTGGGACGTCATATACAGGGAAGAGGAGCGAAACGCAAAGCTCTGCGACGAATACACCAATTTCCTGCGCAGCCTCTTCAAATCGGGCGATGCCTCCTCTTACATAGATTTAGCCTACATGACCGGCATCCTCCCCATAAGGAGATACAACTCGCAATCCGCCCTCAATAACTTCCGGGAATACAATGTGATCTGCCCAAACGGGCTCGAGGAGTATTTCGGCTTCACCGACGATGAGGTGAAGGGACTATGTCAAAGATACGGGCGCGATTTCCTCTCCATCAAGAGCTGGTACGACGGATATAGGCTCGGCGGGATCGAGATATACAACCCTAGATCCGTTGTCGAGGCCGTCACGAGCGGGAAATGCCGGGATTACTGGACGAAGACCGCCTCGATCGATCCAGTCAAGGAATACATGGATTACGACGGCGGGGCGCTCAAGGGCAAGATGCTGGGATTGCTCTCTGGCGAGAAGATCCCCGTCGACGTCGAGAAATTCGAGAACGACCTCACGAAGGTGAACTCGGAGGACGCCGCCCTCACCGTGCTCATTCACCTCGGCTACCTCGGCTACGAGGAGGATGAAGGCAGCTGCTTCATCCCCAACTACGAGATAAGGAAGGAGATCGTCAAGGCGGCGGAGGGCATCCCGTGGAGCGATGTGGCAAACCCGATAAGCGGCTCCAGGAAGCTTCTCGAGGAGACGCTCAAGGGAAATACGGGTTACATCGATGCCTCTTTCGACAAGAACCACGCTTCCTTATCAACCGTCATGAACAAGAGCAAGGAGGATGTGCTCTCCGTCATAACGAATATCTCCTATTACCGCGCCAAGGATTTCTACAATATCCTCTGGGAGCCGAATTGCCCCACGGGCAGGGCCGATGCGGTATTCATCCCGAAGAAGGCCGGATACATTCCGATAGTCATCG
>CAVKAR010000111.1:0-2398 GCA_963654425.1 Lachnospiraceae bacterium | reverse complement strand
CAGTTTTCAATTGCCGATTCCCTTTAAGTGGGTCAGTTTTAGATTACCGAATGCATCATTAAAACGCGTTTTTGCGTGTCTCTTTAATTTAATGGCAGTTCCCTATACGCGGAAAATATCAGCCAACGAGGCAATTTAGGCCTGAGGATTGGTTGCGTTTTCAAATGGTGGAGTCTTGGCTTCAGGCTCTTGAGCGAGAGGACTTGCTAATGCAGTGATGGCAGCCGCTATTTACTAGTGAGTTAATGCCTACGTAGCTCATAATGCTATTCATCGAAGGTGGATGAAAAGTGAAGGAAGCAAACGAGGGACGCTTGGGCATTAGAATTGGACTCTGGACCGCGTATGGGGACGGAGAAGCGGAAAAGCTGCTCGTTAAGTGAACTGGCGAAGGGCAATAGCGTAATATTCCAAGCAAGCAAAGAAAGCGCCTATGCGAAGTTCTGCTCTTGGATAAAGCGCTTGTTTGCCTCTTCATCATCGCGAGCGCATAGACCGCTAATCGCTCAATTTCTCAAACAAGTCAAAGGCACTACGTAGATACCGTCGTTCCTTTTGCTGCAAGTTCCGTTGCTAGTAAGGATCATTTTGAATTTTGGTAGTTTCAATTCGCTTTCTTGGAGTTTTCTTTCGAATCGGTTGAGCGATGCGGCGCCCTTCTCTATATTCTCCTGGCTGGCTAATTTAATCTCGATTGCCCCATATTCACCGTCCATTGATTCCACGATTGCATCAATCTCTTGCCCACTGCTGTCGCGATAGTGCTTAAGAGAAGCCCCGAAAGTGTCGGCATAGACCGAAAGATCCCTGATCGCAAGATCTTCGAAGAACAAACCGAAGGAATGCATATCGCGGAGAAGGCCGCTAGGCGTGACGCCGAGCGCAGCGGTTGCAATAGAGGGATCATAGAAATGATGAGTGGGGGAGCTTCTGGCGACGGTTGAACTTCTCAAATTGAGATTCCAGGCAGGCAAATCGAAAATCAAAAATAGGTCTTTGAGCGTTTTCGTATAAGAAGAGAACGTGTCCTCGTCGAGTTTTGAACGGGCTCCGGTAGAAATGATATCGGCGATCATCTTTGTTCGTTTGGCTTGGCTAGAGATGTTTCTCGCGTATGATTCGAGAATCGATTTCAGCAGCTCGATGTTCTTGCCTTTCAAAAGAAGAGCGAAGTCATCGCTTTCTTCTTCGACCCGAAAGAGACTTTCGTAGTAGTTCCTAGTGACGTCGATCGCATAATCTTTTTTTGCTTTAAGCGCAATCGGCCACCCACCCCTGCATATATAGAAAGCCATCTCTTCAAGACTTGTTTGGTTCTCTGCCTCAAAAGCCGTCTCGAAGTTAGACTCATCGCCTTCGAACAAGGACTTCAGACTAACAATGCCTGTCGATTCTTTGGATTCATATAACGTGAATGGCTTCAAGGTCATCGAGGCGATTCTTCCCGCGCCAGAATGCTGGATCTTGCTAGGATCGATGGGGGTCGTGCTTCCAGTGATGATGTATTTTCCAAATATATAATCATCATCTAGGTCTTTTTTGATTTGATTCCATATATCTGGAGATTTTTGCCATTCATCAATGAGATGGGGCGAGGCGCCTTTTAAGGCGGATTTCGGGTCGGTCTTGGCTAGCTCGATGTCATTATTGGTTTTGAGCTCTGTCACGGATTTTGCGTAACGGAGGCATAACGTGGATTTGCCTGAGAACTTGGGCCCGTTCACCAAAACGCACCCTGTTGAATTGAGCTTCCTTTCGAGAACGCTTTCCATCAGTCTCTTTGTGTAAGTTTTCGACATAAGCAACCGCCTTTCATAAGAATTTTAGTGATTACGAATGTGTACATCAATGAAAATTCGGTGTTTTGTGAACTTTAAATTCGGTGTTTTGTGAAATATATCGAAGGCTTTCCTAAATCATGCGCGCATCAAGAAAAGCAACCGCTCATTTTTCTTTTTCGGAAACGTGCAGCCTTCCCTTGATGAATATTGAGATATGGTAAGAATTATCATCGAGAAGGCGTTCTTCTTGTTGACGAAATCCATCGGACCTTTTGCCGTTGAAATTCGAAGTGCATCTCTCTGCGAAGGCGATGAACTAGTCTTTTTCGTCTACTTTTGTTGTAGCGGCGACTTGCCATGGAGAGCATGCGAATAAAAGATTTATGCCGAGCGAGAGTTATCGATTTTCACTATTCTACTGCAGCTTTAGCAAACCGGAGCTTCGCGAACATCGGAATTTCCGCAAATATCCCTTCTTTTTTGCAAGTCGCTTTTTGTTGAAAATCGGTAACGTGATCTGCGATGGATCGATGCATAACTGCATATGCTGAAGAAATTCGCGCCCGACTTTTGCAGCTAAATCCGTGATTTGACGTTTCGATCGCCACAATCTCTGC
>CAVKAR010000110.1:0-2414 GCA_963654425.1 Lachnospiraceae bacterium | reverse complement strand
ATAGTCCCTTCACCTCATCGTCGGTGAAGCCGAAATACTCCTCGAGCCCGTTTGGACAGATCACATTGTATTCCCGGAAGTTATTGAGGGCGGACTGGGAGTTGTATCTCCTTATCGGGAGGATGCCGGTCATATAGGCGAGATCAATGTAAGGGGAGGCGTCGCCCGATTTGAATAGGCTCCTCAGGAAAGAGGTGTATTCATCGCATAGTTTCTTGTCCGTTTCCGCCTCCCTATAGACGACGTCCCACTCGTCGATGAGGAAGATGAAGCGCTCGCCGAACTCGATGCCTAGCTTAATGATGGCGTCGGCCGTGGTCATATTGCCGATGCTGGCAGTTGGAAAGGCTCGGTCGAGAGCCTCGATGACTTCTCGCTTCAGCTTATCCACGAAAAGGCTATGATCGGTGAGATCGCAGTATATGCGCGACATGTCAATCCATAGGACATTATGCTTGTTGAGATGCTTATCGAAAGAGGGGTCGCTGGATATCTTTAAGTTCTTGAAAAGCTCTCTGGAATCGCACCCTTTGGAGTAATAGGCATTGAGCATCGAGAGGGCCATCGACTTCCCGAAGCGGCGGGGGCGGGTCACGCACATGAATTTGTCTTGCGTCGCGACGAGACGATTGCATGTTTGCAATAACATCGATTTGTCGACGAATATCTCCGAATTCAGGCACTCTAGAAACGAAACGCCGTCTCGATTAAGGTAAAGTGACATAGGCTGGCCCCTCCTTTGCCTATATTGTAGCACAAGAAAAGCCTCCCATTTCGCGAATAGGAGGCTATTTTCCTTATCAGTCGGTATTAGTGGCGTCCGCTTTTACGATCGCCTCTATGGCCGCCATGGAAGGAGCCATTGCCTTTTCCGGAAGGCTTTCCGCTCCGTTCGGGGCGCTCGACGTAATCGGCTGGCTTATCGAGGAATTCGCGGTGCGAGACCTTGACCTTGCCTTCTTCGATGCCGATGACCACGACTTTGAGCTTATCGCCGACTTTGACGACTTTGCTCGCGTCTTCGATGTATTTCCAATCAAGGCGCGATACGTGGCAAAGGCCGTCGGTATCGCCGAAGAGATTGACGAAGGCGCCGTAATTCTCGACGCGGTTGACCGTGCCTTCGTAGATTTCGCCGACTTTGGCTTCTCTCACGATGTTGTCGATCATCTCTTTGGCTTTGTTTATCATCTCGCGCTTCACGTGATAAATGGTCACATCGCCGCTGTCTTCGACGTCGATCTTGACATTGTCGCATTTCTCGATGATGTCATTGATGACCTTCCCGCCCGTTCCGATGACGTCTCTGATTTTGTCGGGATCGATCGTGAAATGGGTCATCTTCGGAGCGTATTCGCTCACTTCTTCTCTTGGGGCTGGGATTGCCGCTTTAAGCACTTCCCTGATTTCGGCGCGGGCTTTGGAGGCTTGCTTCAAAGCCTCAGAGAGCACTTCGCGGGTGACGCCATGGATTTTGATATCCATCTGAAGGGCCGTGAGCCCTTTTTCGGTGCCGGCGCACTTGAAGTCCATATCGCCGAAGTGATCTTCTAGGCCTTGGATATCGGTGAGGATGGTGTATGGGTGCTTCCCGTCGAAGGGGCCGGAGCTTATAAGGCCCATCGCGATGCCGCTGACGATGCCTTTGATCGGGACGCCAGCCGCCATCAAGCTCATGCACCCAGCGCAAATGGAGGCTTGGGAGCTCGAGCCATTGGATTCAACGACATCCGCCACCGTGCGGATTGTGTAAGGGAATTCCTCGACGCTTGGGAGGACGTAAGAGAGAGCTCTTTCCCCTAAGGCGCCATGGCCGACCTCACGTCTGCCAGGGCTGCCCATGCGTCCGATTTCGCCGACGCTATAGGGCGGGAAATTGTATTGATGCATGAATCTCTTCTCGCTTTCGCCAGAGAGATTGTCGATGAGCTGGGCATCGCTAAGCGGCCCCAATGTCGTCGTGCTGATGACTTGGGTCTGCCCGCGGGTGAACATCGCGCTGCCATGGGCTCTTGGGAGCAGGTCGATTTGAGCGTCAAGCGGACGGATTTCGTCGACTTTGCGGCCGTCTGGCCTGATTTTCTCCTCGGTGATGAGGCGCCTAACTTCATTGGCGACCATCCCTTCGAGGATGTCATTGACCATCATCATGGTCTTCGCGTGAGCTTTCTCATTCTCGTATTTTCGCGAATCATAATCATCGAGGATCTCGTTTTTGAGGGCGTCGATCGCATCTTGCCTCTCGAGCTTATCGAAGATGGAGATGGCTTTGACCATCTTCTCGCCGATTCTGCCCTCAATGTCTTTTTTGACCTCTATATCAGGGGCATAGAGATTGATTTCGCGCTTTTTGTGGCCGATTTCATCGATGATGCTCTTTTGGAAGGCGCAGAGTTTTTTGATGGCTTCATGCC
>CAVKAR010000109.1:0-2501 GCA_963654425.1 Lachnospiraceae bacterium | reverse complement strand
TTATATCGCCAGCCAGCTTGACTGACCCGTCGGCCATGAGGATTTGGGCGGTCGGGAGCAGGCAACTTGATCCTTTTTTCAGTTCCCCCCAAGTTTCGTAAGATTCACCACTAACGAGATCGCCGGATTCGTTTCCAATCCAGCTCTTTCCGTTCGATACGTATTCTTCGCCAACGCAAAAAACACGCCTGGATCCTTCTTTGCCAATCAGACCGTTCGCATATTCTTTTATGTCCCTGTAATTTATATAATTGTGGCTTTTGATGCCATCAAAAATAACAGAGTTCTCATTCGCTTCCATCGATGAATTAGCCCCGAACGTCAATTTGGCGCCACTAGTTCCGGCTTTAACGAATCCGCCAAAGCCGGCATTGATATTAACCGTCCCGTTGTTCAAAAAATAAGAAACAGCCTCAGGCGAAGATCTGAATGCCTCAATATATGCGTTTGACGGAAACGGGTATGTAGCGTTTGTTGCCGTGACTGCTGTTTTGGTTCCATCATTATCGGTGAATCTTTCGGTACCGATGACGTTAAATCGTTGATGAAAAAGAGCGTTGCTATTGAAATTAACAGTCCCGCCTTGTTCCACAATCAAAGACGAACCAGCAAGGAATTTGGTTTTGTTGTTGAAATTGATTGTCCCTCCGTCCTTGACCGAAATCTCGTATTTGAAATTGATTGGCAAGTAATAAGCAGCTGATGATTGATTGTAAACGCTTATCGCGTTCACATCGAATGTGCCGGCGTCGACGCTTATGGTGGTCATGCTCCACTTGTCCTTCGATCCATCCGTTGCGTATAAGTAGGAAGATTGAGATGACACAGAATTGTATTTGTACGTTATTTGACAATCTTGCCCAAGAACGAATAAATAATCGCTTGTGTGGCCGAGGACCTTCATTTCGAAATGGTTGTCTGTGCTACTGGCGAAAACTTGGGAAGAGGCAATCAACGATGATCCATAAACGAATTTTAATGTTGTTTGGATATTCGGAAAATCAAACGAGGTAAAAGGAAAGGCCTCTGCGTTACCAACCGCGCCATCTACCGCAAAAGTTCCGCCGTAGAAATCATAGATAACGCCGGGCATGTTAATAGTGGATCCGTTTTTTAGATCGATTTTGCTGTTATTAGACTCCCGCAAGGATTGCTTTTCGTGGGTATTAATCTTTGAATACCATTCTTTGATATAACCAAAGCAATTTATTTTTCCTCCGCTTTCGCAAGTGATGGTCGAGCCATCGTACATTGATAGCTGCGCGTAATAAGACGAGGTATGCCCTGAAGGCCTTTGAGCGCTAGAACCTACCTTGCCGCAAATATTCAGTGTCCCTTTTATTGTGAGCGCAGCATTCAATCCGATGTTCGACTTAAGATACTGCTTATAATACTTTGGCGAATCGGCCAAAAAACTGCGTGACTCAGCGATTGAGCCGTTTTTATCATCTTCGCAGTTTGTTACCGATTCATCGTATGTGATTGTCAATGTGACGTTTTTGCCGATTTCGCAGTCTCTGGAAATCGTATAAAAGGGAGTTACGTAATCTTGCGCTACTTTTGGAATGACGATGATGCTTTCATCATTCGAAGATGCGTTTGCAACCTCAAGCGCTTTCTCAATCGTCGTATATTTAACATTAGGGGAGCTTAGGATATAGCAAACGGGCGTTGATGACGTCGCCGAAATCGTGCTTGCCCTCTCTTTGATTTCCTTTACCACCCACTCAGCATTCCCGACCGACAGCAGCGTTGATGACGTCGATAAAACGAAAACCGGGATGGCTCTGCTCTTCTTCATGCTAGATCACCGCCCCCGCTCTCAAGGAGAATCTGAAAGACCCGTTATCCAAACGGTCGTATACATCGCCCTTAAAGGAGAACTCGCTCCCCTCGGCGCTCGAATTAGGCTTGAATCTCAGGGTGAACTTGGCCCAGAAATAGACCTTTTTCTCCGACAAATAGGAATCATCTAGCTTGAAATCGCACCGGCTGTACTTGCCATCGGCATCAGTCTCCGACGAGGAAGGGCTCAATGAATACTGGCGGATATTCTCGTATAGGCTCGCCGAGAGCTTAGCCTCGCTCACCTCGGAGACGGAGAAAAGGCTCAGCCCCTCGTTTTTGTCGAGGAGCTCCGCCCTGATCGTCAGGCCAGCCGCCCCGGGCGGGAGATGGTCGGATATCCTGCTCTCCCCGACGTCGAGCTGGAAGGGGATGGCGACATCTCCCACGTTATCGAGGCTCGGGTCGACCACCTCATCGTAGACAAGCCCGTCGCTCGCGTAATCGAAAACGCTGGGCGTCCCCTCGAAAAAGAAATACCTGTTTATGTCTATCACGCCATCGGCGGCGATGCCGCCGCCTTCGGCTCCGAATTGCCTACTTATCTCCCAGCCGGCGTAGCCTAGCGAAAGGGCGAAAAGGGCTAATAGCGGACCCCCCCAGTATATATATTTCAAGCCGCTAGAAAGGTTGGCGGGAATCTGTCCCGCCGAAGT
>CAVKAR010000108.1:0-2627 GCA_963654425.1 Lachnospiraceae bacterium | reverse complement strand
AAACAACGGATGAAAAAGAATGGAAATCACCGCTTTCCTTGAGGATTAAGTGATTGAGGCTCTAAACAAAGAAAAGGCGTAGTCACTAGGTTGGCTACGCTTTGTTCGTTTATAAGGCTTATTTTGGAATGACGACCTTCCCGATGCCGTTGTAGTAAATATCAATGGCTTGGTATTTCTTGCCGTCGACCCTTTCGACTTCATGGACGAGAATCTTATCGATGAAGGCTACTCAAGGGTGGGTCAGTTTTCAATTGCCGATTCCCTTTAAGTGGGTCAGTTTTAGATTACCGAATGCAAATGCGTTCGGCAACCGATCAACGGCATGAGGAAAAGGCACGCGCCCGATCATGTGCAGAACGGCCTAAACCGCAAAAATTCTTTGGACAGGTAACGCGGCACTGCTATTTTGCATCCCGGATGCGACGCCACGCCGCTTTGAGGATGCAACGGAATTCTACGATTCTTTGCAATATGGCAATATGATAATTAGCCAGCGGTTCCAAAGACTCTCTGAAAAAATAAAGAACCGGTTTCTACCGTCCTCGTTTCGGACGTAAAACGTAGGGTATTCATGGACGCATGATAGGAATGACGCGATTGGTTGGCCGATTTTTGTTACTTTGAAATAGGCCGTTATTTGCATAGTCATCAAAATAATTTGCCAATAAACTGGCAAAATATAGGCAAATTAATTTGCAAATTCGTTGATAATCTGCCTATAAATATATAAAATATAGGCAAATAAAGATGAGAATAGGCAAAATGAGAAGATTCGATTATTCATTCCTCAAAAATTTGACTGTCCCCGTGACATTCATTCAAATGGCAAAGACCATATATTCATTAAAAGCAATTTCTAATGAGAAAAAACTGAATAATCCCGACTTGTTCACCGCTCTTCAAAAGATTGCGATTGTACAATCTGTAAAGAGCAGTAATGCGATTGAGGGAATTATCACGACCGATAAACGCATTGAAGAAATCGTTAATGAATCCGCGGCCCCGTTAAATCATAGCGAAATGGAAATCGCCGGATATCGTGATGCTCTTTCCTTCATTCATCAAAATCACGACTCTATCAGCCTAAATGAACAAACGATTTTAAATTTGCATAAGATTCTTTTATCACAAACCGATTTGCCATACGGCGGAATTTATAAAACTGAAGATAACGTTATTCGCGAAACTTATCCTGATGGAACTTCAAGAGTTCGCTTTGCTCCGGTTTCTGCAAGCGAAACCAAAGAGGCTATGATCCAATTAATATATGCTTACCAAGATGCAAGAGACGACGCTGGAGTGGATCAGCTCCTTCTAATACCGTGCCTTATTTTGGACTTTTTATGTATCCACCCTTTCCGTGATGGCAATGGCCGAATGTCTAGGCTGCTTACTTTATTGCTTTTGTATAAAACAGATTTTGATATTTCAAAATATATCTCGTTTGAGGAACAGATAAACAAGATTAAGGGGAAATATTATGAAGATTTAAAAACAAGTTCTGATGGCTGGATCGAAAACAAGAACAACTATGTTCCTTTCATTCAAAATTTCATGTACACGCTTTGTCTTTGTTACAAGGAACTAGACAAGCGTTTCCTTACATTGTCAACGGGGAAGGTCAGCAAAAAACAACGAGTTGAGGATATCGTTCTTTCGGCGTTCATTCCAGTTTCGAAAAAAGAAATACATGATTTGTTGCCGGATGTTGGTGTTGGAACAATAGAGGCGGTTCTTGGTGGGATGCTAAAAGATGGAAAAATCATTAAAATAGGCACTACAAAGAATTGTCGTTATATCAAGGCATAAATTAGGACCACTGAAAAATCTTCATATTGCAAAGAATCGTAGAATTCCGTGCATCCTCGTATCGGCGCCACGCCGCATTCGGGATGCAAAATAGCAGTGCCGCGTTACCTGTCCAAGAAATTTTTGCGGTTAGACCGTTCTGCACATGATCGGGCGCGTGACTTTTCCTCATGCCGTTGATCGGTTGCCTAACGCTTTGACGTTTCGTCGAGGCCGTGATGGTACGGGGGGATTGCCGCGCGCCGCCAAGGATGCGGCGACAAGAAAGGAGCATTTTCGAAATGCCAAGGAAAATCTACGTAGGCATCGATATCGGCAAATTCAAGCATGAGTGCTGCATGGTCGAATCCGACGGGGCCGTCGTGAGAGACGGATTCTCTTTCGACAACTCCAGAAATGGGTTCGAGTCATTCGGCAAGGAGCTGGAAAGCGTCGTGGGTTCCGAGATCGCGGTGATCGCCTTCGAGGCGACCGGCCATGACGGCGAGAATGCGCACGCGAGGCTGATCGAGGCGCTTGGCGGCAAGCAGGAGATCCACAAGACAAGGGAAACGAAGGGGATGAAGGACTCGGAGAACCCGCTCGAGGCAATAAACGCCCTCCATCGGTATCTCAAGAAATTCATGGCAAGACACGGGCCGTTCGCGAGGGATCTGCTCCAGGATTGGCTCAGCCTTTTCTATATGGCTTTCTCGTCGTTCGGCGACCCGGCTGTCTTCGTCTCGAGGGTGCTTCAAAGGGCCATAAACTACAAAAAAGTGCTCAGATATCGCTCAGTCATGGGCAAAAAGAGCCGATGAATGCTTGATTTGCCA
>CAVKAR010000107.1:0-2674 GCA_963654425.1 Lachnospiraceae bacterium | reverse complement strand
CTTTGAAGGGGGCTTCATCGGCGTCTTCCGCGGCGAGAAAAACAACGGCGTCCCCAATCTCTTCCTCGGAAGATCGAAAGACGGCTTCAGCTGGGAATTCGATGAAAACCAGATCGAATTTCTCGATGAAAAGGGAAATAGGTTCAACGGCTATTACGATTACGACCCGCGCGTGGTGAAAATAGAAGATGATTATTACATCATCTGGTGCACCTCTTTCTACGGAGCGAGCATCGGCATCGCGAAAACCAGGGATTTCAAATCCTTCACGCGGCTTGAGAATCCCTTTATCCCCTTTAACCGGAACGCCGTCCTCTTCCCACGGAAGATCAACGGCTTATACGCTCTTCTCTCCCGCCCTTCCGATTCCGCCCATACCGCTTTTGGCGATATCTTCATCTCCTATTCGAAGGATCTCGAATTCTACGGGCATCACCGCCACCTCATGAGCCCTTCCTCGGAATGGTGGGAGAATCTCAAAATCGGGGCTGGGCCTGCCCCAATCGAGACAAGCGAAGGATGGCTCCTTTTCTACCACGGGGTGAGCAGGACCTGCAACGGGTTCGTTTATTCCCTTTCAGCCTGCATCCTCGATTTGGATAATCCGAGCAAAGTGCTTTATCGCTGCAAGGATTTTCTCCTTACTCCGACGGAAGAATATGAAACAAAGGGTTTTGTGGACAACGTCACTTTCCCTGTGGCCACCCTCGTTGATGGCGATAGCAACCGCCTTGCTCTCTATTATGGGGCCGCCGATACATACGTTGGCCTCGCTTTTGGCTATGTCGATGAGATACTCGACTACGTGAAAGGCCATTCAAGGCTTGAAGAAGGCGACGAAACGGAGGGCAAATGCGATTAGAGGAGGAAGGCAAGGAGCTCGCGCAAGGGATCTTCTCCTTCTGGAAAAAACTCAAAGACGCGGATAATGGCGGCTTTTATGGGCGCCTCGATTCCTCGCTCCGCCTTTATAAAGAAGCGGAAAAAGGGGTTACTTTGACCTCGCGCATCCTCTATTTCTTCTCCGAATATTATCTCCTCTTCAAAGACGAAGAGGCCCTCGCTCTCGCAGATGAAGCCTTCCGTTTCCTTTTGAAGGCGATTGACCCACTTTATGGCGGGATTTACTGGATGCTCGACTATAAAGGGAAGCCCATCGATAAGCGCAAAGTGGCCTATAACGCCTCTTTCGCGCTTTACGCCTCTTCCTTTTATTATGAAGCCGGGAAGAAGAAAGAAGCCAAAGAATTCGCGAAGGCGATGTTTGACGCTTTGACTTCGCGCTTCAGGAAATTAGACGGCTCCTATATGGAGGAGGCTAACGAGGATTTCTCGGCAAAACGCGACGATATCATGAGCGAAAACGGGGTTGAGGCCACCTATTCGATGAATCTCTTGCTGCATCTAGTCGAATCCTATTCAGCCTATTTCCGCTTCCTTCCTTCCATAGAAGGCGAAAAAGCGCTTCGGGAGGCCATGAGCTTGTTCACGGAAAAGGTATATAACAAAGAAAAAGAGAGGCTTGAGGTCTTCTTCTCCCCGAAATGGGAATCACTTATCGATTTGGAGAGCTTCGGGCACGAGATCGAAGCGAGCTGGCTTTTGCTGGAGGCTGCCGAAGCCCTCAAGGATAAGAAGCTTCTCGAAGAAACCAAAACCATCTCTTCTTCTTTAGCCTCCGCCGTGAAGAAACGCGCTTATTCTTCGCCCTTCATCGCCAATGAGATGGAGAGAGGGGAAATCGATGCCACCCCCATCTGGTGGGTGGAAGCAGAGGCAGTCAACGGCTACCTCTACCAATATCTCTATTTCCATAACGAAGGCGATTTGGCGGTCGCAAAAGACATCCTAGGAGGCATCAAAAAGCATTTCATCGATCCTAGAAAAGGCGGCGAATGGTTCTATTCTCTCCTTCTAGACAATGAACCTGACATGGATAAACCCATCGTCGAGCCTTGGAAATGCCCCTACCACAACGGAAGGATGTGCTTTGAGCTTATCGAAAAAGGAAAACTATTATGATTCATGAGCGGTATTACGAACTCAAAAAGAAACAAGAGGAATTTCTCTCTAGGCCCAATATAGAGGTTAAAGAGGATAACCCCCTTTTCACTCGCTATTCAAACCCTGCCCTCACCCGCGACTCCATCCCGCTTGAATGGCGCTTCGATATCGATAAGGAAAGCAATCCCTTTTTCCTCGAGCGCCTTGGGGTGAATGCCGCTTTTAACGCCGGAGCCATCATCCATGAAGGCAAGATATGCCTTGCGGTCAGAATCGAGGGTAAAGACCGGAAATCGTTCTTCGCGATCGCGCGAAGCGAATCCGGCATCGACAATTTCCGCTTCGATCCTTATCCGATCCTTCTCGATGACCTCTATGAGAAAGAGGTCGACGTCTACGATATGAGGCTCACCAAACACGAAGATGGCTACATTTACGGCGTCTTTTGCTCCGAAAGCCATGACGATAAGAGCCTAGATACTTCTTCTGCCGTGGCGGAGGCTGGAATCGTAAGAAGCAAAGACCTCATCCATTTCGAGCGTTTGGAGAATCTAGTGACCCTTCATTCGCCCCAGCAGCGCAACGTCGTCCTTCATCCCGAATTCATAAACGGCAAATACGCCTTCTACACCCGCCCGATGGATGGTTTCATCGATACGGGCGAAGGAGG
>CAVKAR010000106.1:0-2676 GCA_963654425.1 Lachnospiraceae bacterium | reverse complement strand
GCCTTTGCCCCTCTCCCACGGCCTGTAGACCTTTATGGCGTCGTCGCTCAGGCCGGTCACGTCGCCGTCGCGCTCGATCTCCTCAAGCCTCTTTGCCACTCCCCCTGCGCTGACGGGCCGATCGTCGGTGGACAGGAAATGTGTTATGTGCCATCTGTCGGGGGCGAATTCGGAGTCGAAGTCCAATCTCTCCCCGAAGCTCCTTATGTAGGGGGCGAGGTCGCCGGAGAGGAAGACGGAATCGCCTTCCTTGAGGCCGTAGACCTCGCTCAGAGCCGAGTTTACCCTCCCGGCGACGTCGCCGAGCTCCACCCCGGATATGAGGGTCCTGTGCTCGAGCTTTTTCTTCTTCCCGTGGGTGGACACCCCGTCGAATACGGTCGCCGTCACGTATCTGGTCTTGTGGCTCTTGCCGTCCATCTTTATGTATTTCTCGTCGATCTGGACGTGCGGCTTTCCGCCTCTTCCGACCGGCCTCATCCTGGCCTCCACCTCGGTGCCGGCGACCATCCTCGCGACGGTCGGCTTCGATATGGGCGCCAGAGGCGAGGCCCACTCAGCCGCCTTCGAATAAGACATCTGGCTGGCCGCCTCGATGACGGCGAGCCTCATCTCGTCGATGACCCTGCATCTCGGGCTCAGCCCGATGATCTCATCCAGAGGATGGCGGCATCTGCCCGTCGACTCGTCGCGGTAATACCTTCTTTTGAACGTCACGACGCCCGCGGTCGTCACGATGGTCCTCTCATCGAGGCGTATGAGAGAGAACCGACGCCCGCCGCCGAAGACCTCGTTCCTGAGATCTGAGAAAAGCGCGGCGTCGGCTCTTTCGAGCCAGCTCGCGATGAAGGCGGGCGCCGATTCCTTGGCCTCTATAACCATTTTGCCCAGCAAGCCGGGCTCCTGTGCTAAAACCTTCACGGAAGTTCCTCCTTTATCTTTAGCGACTTAATTGTGGAGCTTCCTTTTTTGCTTTGTCACCTACATTCGCGGAACGCTACCATCGATGGCGAAAAACCTTGAATTACCGATTCCATAGGGGGCAATATATATATATATATATCCGACGACAAACTTCGTCGGTGGTACTTATCCCATGATTTGAGATAGATGAAGAAGAATATGAAATCGATGAAAGGGCATTCAATGAGAAAGCATCTACCTCAATCCTTGGGCTTAGGTGTATATAGATAATCTCTTAGGAATATAAGAGGCGGTTCGTTACGCATATATAACGTCATCAACGTATGGATACCACTCAAGCAACAACGGCAACAAAAGGAAGAGACATAGAAGCATCCTCTATCGTCAGTAAGGATCAAGGCGCATCCGTAAGTGAGCACCTGAAGCCTTATGGCAAAGAGAGTGAGCTAAAAGAAGAAGGGTCCGCTAATAGAATGGTTGTGGTCAAAGGTGGGCGTTGCTACGAGTTTTTTAAGAGGGCTTTTGATGTTGTTTCCTCTGGAATGTTCCTGCTTTTGTTTGGCTGGGTTATCCTTTTGCTTATGCTGCTTAAGTGGCTTGAGGATTTAGGCGTCAATTCCTATAAACTAGAGATTACCGAAGATGAGAAGGGCTCTTATTTGTCTAGGAACGGCAAGAGGTATAACTGCAAGGTGATGAAAGACCCTAACGGAGAAAAGGACCCGACGGTGCATGGGGCACTGTATACCTCAGACCGAGTGGGCAAGAATGGCCGGATATTTAAGTTCCATAAAATCCGCTCGATGTGCCCTGGCGCGGAGAAGATGAAGGCTCAGCTGCTTGAATATGATATCAACGAAGCCGATCCTCCAGCGTTCAAGCTCAAAGAGGATCCGCGCATCACCAAATTGGGCAGGTTCCTGAGAAAAACGAGCTTGGATGAATTGCCCCAGATATGGGATATCTTCATCGGCAAGCTATCTGTAGTGGGCCCTAGGCCTCCGTTGCCTATAGAGGTTGAGCAGTATAACGAATATCAAATGCATCGCTTGGATGCAAAAGGGGGGTTGCTCTGCTTATGGCAGATCACCCCGAATAGGAATTCGCTTTCCTTTGACCAATGGGTGGATTTGGATATTGAGTATATTGAGAAGAGGAGTTTATGGTTTGACTTGAAGATTATCTTCAAGGGTTTATGGTTTGTGCTGACGGATAGGAGCGGGGAATAAAGTAAGGAGTTTATTGTGGATTATATATTTGATAAAAAGACACTTCTAGTCACCGGGGGCACGGGGTCCTTTGGCCACGCCATCGTGGACCGCTTCCTCAAAACCGGGATCAAGGAGATACGCATCCTCTCCCGCGACGAGAAGAAGCAAGACGACATGAGGAAGGAATACGATTCCCCGAAGCTCTCCTTCTACATCGGCGACGTCAGGGACTACGACGCCATAAAGCCGGCCTTCAGGGGCGTCGACTACGTCTTCTCCGCGGCCGCTTTGAAGCAGGTTCCCAGCTGCGAGTTCTACCCCATGGAGGCGGTCAGGACGAACATTATCGGAAGCGACAACGTCATCTCCGCCTGCCTTGCCAATCATGTGAAGAAGGCCATCTTCCTCTCCACCGACAAGGCCGCCTACCCCATCAACGCGATGGGCATGAGCAAGGCTTTGATGGAAAAGAACGTCGTCGCCAGGAGCCGCCAGATGCTGCAGGGGGACACGGTCCTCTGCCTCACCCGCTATGGCAACG
>CAVKAR010000105.1:0-2760 GCA_963654425.1 Lachnospiraceae bacterium | reverse complement strand
CGCCAAAACGAAAAAGTGCCGATATTTGCTGATATGGGAAATCTTTTATCGATACCGTTTATTGTTACGGCAATTTCATTTGAAAAAGTTTCTTTTATTGTTTTTCCAGTTGTTACACAATCGACCGTGTTATTTTCAATCAAAATTTCTCCTTCTTGATAATAATTATAAATAGGGTTTTGGAATGTACCGACGTTCTTTGACGTATAAATATTTGAGTTTATAGACCACACGAATTTCACTTCCCTGCCTTCGTATGTCGAATAATCAGTAGGGGTTATATCTACTTTGATGGTCCTTTTGTAACTAATCTTCTTATCGGTATTTAGATTGAGGTAGGTTTTGCTCACGTTTTTAGTAGTACATTCAAAAGCTTCTTCTTCTATGCCGTCTTGCTTATACACATATACCTTGACTCCGGTAATGTCTTTTCCGGTTTTTGCTTTTCCGTTCCAATAATTTTCTGTGTTTAGTGAAGTATAGTTTTGGCTCTTCGCAAAATATGCCTTATCGGTTGCGCTAGTGGCATCGATGTCTTTGATTTTGCCAAATGCTCCACCCCAATAGTAATAGGATGAACTGCTGGTGGATTCCCTGCTATCGGTGATGGCAGCATAGGAACTACCGAATGTTGTTGTTGCGCTGTTGCTCTTATCCGATGTTGTCGTTATCTCTCCTTCAAACCCCGCGTTGATATCCATCGTGCCGTTATTCAAGCAAACGGCGGCGGCCACACCATCGGGATAAGCGCTCGTGATGTTGCTGCTTTTGTCACTCGATATCGTGCTTTGATAAAAAAGGATGTTCGAATTGAGACTAATAGTGGTACCCGCCCCGCACATAAGTGATGAACCAGGCATGAATTTGATGCCCTTTATGCTAGACGGCAAGGTGAAATTGCCTGATTCTTCAGTTGTGATTGAATATCCATACGGAATGGGGAGATAGTAATCTTTGCTATCGACAGAATACTCGATTACAGGAATAGAATCTGACAATTGAACCTTCAATGTGACCGTGATACTGCCGAAGCTTTGATTTCCGCTTATCGTGATGTTTGTTTTATGGTTAAAAAAGGCATTGCTTGTTTCCGCTTGGTTTGAACTATCCATAAATTTCCATTTGAGTATTGCGTCTTCACTATCCATATTGATGAACGATGATGAAGTACCGATCAATTGAGGCGTTGTCACTTGATGTCCCATTGAACCACCGTAAAGATGAATTCTGCCGAATAGACTTGATCCATACTTGAAAACCATTTGGGAGCGTATAGATGGTATATCGAATTTGTTGTAGGGAAAGATATGAAACAAGCCTTCTTCGGTGGCAAGATTATAACTAGTGCTCCCGCTCACATGATCGTAAAAGACGACCGGAGTTGTCAGTTTGCCGCCGTCATTGATAGCGATTGATGTTGTATCGCTCTTGCTTTCTTTGATGAAGCCGTAGCAGTTCAAGGTGCCATTGACCACTATAGAGGAGCCGTTGCCCATCAAAAGCTCGCAATATTCGCCAGAGGCTTGGCCCATCGGCTTATTGGATTCTTTTGATCCTGTTACTGCGCCAATTTCCATCGTGCCATTGATAGTTAACGTTTTGCCAGCGCTTAAAGTGATTCTTGTTTTCAGATTGCTCTCTATGGTATCGGCAAAGATTCCGGCGTTCGTCCCTTCTTCGTTTAGGATGGTCTCGCCACTATAGGGAAGAATAAGCGCATCATTCGAATTTATCGTGTGGTTTTTGCTGATTGTCAGCCCGCTGAGATTCGAATCTAGACCAGGCATCACGTATATCTTGTCCTCGCTCGTATTAGCTTCAGCCCAGTATAAGGCATCATCGAGAGTCAGGAATTTCTTATTTCCAATGTAGCAGACGGCACTGCTGGCGCTTTTCTTGACGCTTTCTATCTTTTGCAAGGCCGACCAATCGGCTTTCCCGGTAGGCAAAAGACAAGTAGAGGCAATCAAGGTGAATAAGGGAAGCAGTCTCTTCTTTTTCATGATCAAAAGATGCCTCCTACCATCAAAGAGAAGGCGAATGCCCCATTGGATAATCTGTCGTATACGTTTGCTTTCCATTCGCTTCTAGTGATGGAAAAACTTATAGCGAACGTCACCGAGAAATTGACGCTATTAGAGCTTAGATTCGTCTCGCCGAAGTTGCTTAAATCGAAGCTCCAGTCGCTTGCCTTATCCGATTCGTCGTTCTTAGTGCCGGTCGCACTGCTGGAGCCATAAATTAGATTCGCGCTTGCTACTTTAGCAAGAGAGAAAAGCGAAAAGCCGCTTGTATCTTCCGTCAAGACGGCTCTTAAGGTGAAGCCTGTGGCATCAGTCGGGAGATAGCTAGATACGCTCTTCCCGCTTTCGGCTTTGAAAAGGAAGCCGAAAGAAACACTATAAGAGGGCAAAGCATCATTCTCGGTATCGACGTATCTCACGGTATTGCCGTTTACTGTATTCGTGGTGACGATCCCTTCTTCCGTGAAAGCGGTGGAAGAGGATATTCCGCTTCCGATGAAGCGCTGATTGAATTCCCTTACCGAATCGGCGCCGATCGTAAACGATGCCTCAGCCTCCGGATTGATCTTCCAGCCTTTATAGGAGGCAAAGCCGATCGAGCCTAAAGAGAGGATGGCGATAGGCAAGATATAAAGTAACGATTTGCCGTGTGGTTTCTTCATGCGTTCCCTCTTGCTTAATCCTAAACTTTTCAGCCGTTATACTACCGCGGCTCGTTTTTTAGCTTCGAGTTCCA
>CAVKAR010000104.1:0-2800 GCA_963654425.1 Lachnospiraceae bacterium | reverse complement strand
AAAGTATCTTTGCCTTCATTAAAAAGTATCATGGCTGCGCACGATTACATTATCGATAACGATATTTCATTTATTTGCGGTGATTACAAAAAAGTCCTTTACGAAGCAAATGCCGGCGATTTTGTTTACTTCGATCCCCCTTATGATGTGGAACCGCTGCAAAGCGGCTTCACTTCATATACAAAACAAGGCTTTGGAAGAAAAGAACAACAGGAATTGAAAGATTTTTGTGATCGATTGCTTAGCAAAGACATCGCGATTGCTGTGAGCAATTCGAACACGGCTTTCATAAGACAGCTTTACGTCAATAGCGATGGTGGTTATTCCCTTTACACGATTGTTGATGAAGATAAACTCAGACTTGCTAGAACCATCGCCGGAAAACCATGCAGTCGAAGATATGTGAACGAACTTCTAATAATAGGAAAGCCGATTGCATTCGACAGATGAGTTCTATCTGCGTTATGTCTTTTCCCTATCGATGCTAAATATTATCGCCCACGCATTCTAACGATTTGTGATTTCAATGACATGTGAATTTTGCAATGTACGGATTTTTGCTGCCATTACTAGGGTAATAAATCTCATCTGTGCCTGCAGCATTGGGATATCCAACGTAAAATTTGATAGAGAATACGTTTGTCCCTAGGTAATCTTTGCTGATAGTCACATATATTGACGCGTATCCGCTATTCACCGTGCCGTATTTAGTACTATTGGATTTCACTTCGTCGCCACCATCGGTGGTGTAATAACCTTTTTTCGAAGTTAATGAGTACATCGAAGCCGAAACCCAATAATATTTTATGTTTGTTGGATCACCTTTATAAATGAGGTTAGGAACTAATTTGTACGTATAGTCACTAGCGGTTTTTTTATTAGCATCATATGTTGGATTTTTCATGGTTTTAGTTCCACTACTGCCTGGATTGGTTATCGTATAGTTATCATTCTTCAGCCAAGCGCCTGTTGCGTCCTTTTCATAAACATCAAGCTCACACCCACTAACCGTAACCCCGCTTTCTTCTTCCTTCCCCTTAACGGCAATCCCGCTCTTGCTGGCCGTTACCTTATTTCCGGATGAATCGGTGGCGGTCACGCTGATAGTCACGGTTTGATCGCTGGAAGTATAGTTTTTGATAGTGGCGGTATCACCGCTACTGGCGAAAACGATGTCTTTGCCATCGGCATCTTCGCATGCCCACGAATAAGTTACTCCGCTCGCATTAGCCGGATCGATCACAGCTTTAGCTCGTATCGACCCATATTCGGAATTTTGCTCATCGCTCCCTTCAACCGTCTCTATGCTGACGCTAGTGATAGTGAAAACCTCATCCCAGCCGGATACTCCGCTGATGCTAACCGATTGATAACTGCCATAATGCAGGTTGCCATCGGCTTTGCTGAGGCTCGTTCCGCTCGTGTCGGCGAGCATGCCAGTTGATTTAACTACGTAAGATACGGTTGTTACGGTGGCATTCGTGCCAGAGCCAGAATAAGCATCGGCCTCAGGCGAGCTCACCTCATATATTTCTGTCCCGTAATTCAGTTTGGCGGATGAATCCTTCGCCGTCGTGGCGATCAATCCTCCAATCGCCCCGCCATCAGTCACGTTGACGGTGCCGTTATTGATGAAGCTCGCATCCGCCAATTTGACGGTATTGCCTTCGCTATCGGCATACGAAGAAGGGTAAGGATATGGGTTGTTGGAATCGGTTTTGTCTTTGTCGACGAAGTTAGAATCATATACTGCCAAAGGAGCGCTTAAATTGAGCGTTGCCCCCGATTCGATCAAAAGCGAGGACCCGTTCATGAGTTTGACTTTGTTGGGCATATTCAAAACGCATCCGCTTTTAAGAGAAAGAGATAGCCTATAGGAAATCGGGAAGAAGAAGTCCTTGCTATCGATTGAGGCTCCGCTGGAAGAAAAAGAGAGACTGCCGATATCTACTTCCCCGCTTATGACGCTGATGCTGGTTTTCCCTCCATCGACCGCTCCGCTCGTATACCCGTTCGTTTTCGGGACGTAATCGACTTTGATGCTCCCTGATTTTTGGATCAATATGGGGTTGTTGGAGCTTGAAGAGCTTATGAAATAAAGACCATCGATTGGAGTGAAACCACCCGAGGCGTATAAACAAGCCTTCGTCACCCAGCTTGAGCCGTAATCGATTTGCGTCGTCACTTGAACATTTGGGAAGTCGAAAACATAAAAAGGGCTGAATTTGTTTGTTGCCGTGGCAGCCGCGTATGTGCAGCTCCCGCCCTTGTAATCGTAAATCACAAGCGGCGACAGCAAACTGCCGCCGTTTTTGATTTGCATGCTGGCATCGGCGCTTTTCGTGCTCTTTTTGATGTAGCCGTCGCATTCGATGCTCCCGCCGTCGCACACCAAACGGGCGTACTTCTCCAGGATCAATTCGCAGTATGAGCCGGCGGTTTGCCCGCTTACCCCCGTACCCGGATTGCTTAATTTGCCAGCGATGACAAGCTTGCCTTTGACCGTCAATTTCGTAATCTGAGCGAGGCCAGAGCCAAGAACTAACTTCGTCTGGCGATATTTTGCGATCGACTCATCGCTCTCATCGGCAAAGGCAACGCTTCCATCGCCATAGATTTTGTCTTTTTCGTATTCTCTAGCGCCAGTCACGACATTCTTCCTGCACGCAATATAACTCGTGCTGCCGTCTGACTCTTCATAGGCATACGGCAAAATGAGTGAATCGAGGCTTTCGATTGTATGGCTATCGCTGATCGTCGCATCGAATCCGAGATTTGGTATCACGCATATCGTATCCGC
>CAVKAR010000103.1:0-2840 GCA_963654425.1 Lachnospiraceae bacterium | reverse complement strand
ATTATCTTCAGATGAACCTCAATAAGATTTTCGACTCGATTCCTTCGCAATTAGCAAGAGCTTCAAACAATACCAAATTCAAATATTCGGAGATAAAAAAAGGCGGAAGATCAGCCGAATTCGAAGAACCATTTGAATGGCTTCAAAAAGCGGGTTTAGTTTTAAAGTGCTATAATCTAAAAGCCATCGAGAAACCTCTTGAAGGAAATTCTGAAAAAACTTATTTTAAGGCATTTTTTGCCGATATAGGTTTATTGATGGCTTCTTATCCCTTAGAAACAACGCAAGCCTTTTTAGCCGATGGCTTAGACTCAAGAAAGGGTGCAATATACGAAAATCTTGCGGCTATCACCCTAAATAAGGGAGGCTTCCCACTATTCTATTTTTCTAATGCCACAGATCATCTTGAAATTGACTTTATCATTGAAGATAGCGACGGAATCATCTTAATCGAAGAAAAATCAACGAATGGAAAAATGGCCGCCTCTAGAGCCCTTATGGAAGGGAAAACTCCATACAAAGCCAAGAAATGCTACAAAATAATCAAAGAGAATTTTGGAAATGGCTCTTTCTACACCTCCATTCCTCAATATTCCTTTCCTTTCTTACTTGACTCCATCAAAAAAGAATTACAAAAAGGAAAAGAGCTGCCACCTTTAAAATATCCAGGCACCAACAAATAAACGGCTTATAATCTAACAATCAAAAAAGGAAGAAGAAATTATGTATCTACCAAAACATCAAAATACCCCATGGCAAAACTCCAAAGAAATTAATATCAAGAAATGCGCAGTTTTAGTTATCGATTTACTCGGAGGATCTTTAGGCAATATTCCTGCTTTAGATGAAGCAGTTAAGAATGCCTCTCTTATCGTAAATAAGGCAAGAGAGTTAAACATCCCAGTTATCTTTAGCGATGATCAGCATATCTTAGGCGTTGATAAAGAACTAGAACTTTGGGGAGAGCATGGAATAAAAGATAGTGAAGCGGCTAAGCCTCTAGCTATCTTTAACGTCACAAAGAAAGATTTCATCGTTCCAAAACGTCGTTATAATGGCTTCTTCCAAACTGATCTTGATCTCTTATTAAGAGAGCTTGGCGTTGATACATTGATAGCTTTTGGCGCAGATACGAATATATGCGTTCTCCAAACTTTAGCGGGAGCGTATTTCTTGGGATATAAGACGATTGTTCCTGCCGATGCATGCGCAACATTCCTCATTGGAAAACAAGAAGATGGACTTGAATATTTCTCACGTTGCTACGATAGCAGGGTCATTGACACAAAAACATTGATAGAATCGATGAAATAGAAAAAAGTCGCTTGAAATTTAGTGCGAAAGCATTTGAAACTCCCTTGAAATTTAGTGCGAAAACATTTGATACCAACTTAGCGTGCCAGTTTTTATACTGCTCAGTTTTGCCAGTTTTAGTAAAATTGCGCAGTATAATCAAAAAAGCACTTAAAAAACAACGTTTTCAATGTTTTCATACTGAGCAATTTTATAGATTTTTGTAAAATTGCGCAGTATAATATAAAAAAAATGTTGAGTTGAAACATGATTAAACGTGAAAAATATATAAATGAAATAAGGCCATTCTATGATAGCGATTTAATTAAAAAAACACCAATTTGCACATGGGCGTTAGCCAAATCTCTTTCGTGCTATAATTTAATAGCCTTGAAAAAGGCATATTTATAGGGCTTATTGGAAGGAAAGCGCAGCCTATGGACTTGGCGGTTCGTGCCTTCGCTTTCCTTCCAATAAAGCACGAACCGCCATGAAAAAACACAAACAAGCAAGGCCTCGCTCTTTGAGGTCGTCATTTTCTAGACTAGGCGGCGGGACCACGCTCGACACTTTGGTCTGCAACACCGCCGAAAGATGGTACTGGGCCAAGCACCCGCGATTCTCGGCCGACGAGATCGCCCTCGTCAATTCCATCGAGATAACGCGGTGCCCGTTTTGCCAATCCGCCTCGTTCAGGAAGAGCGGGAAAAGGAAAGATGGGACACAAAGGTATCTTTGCTGCCGCTGCAAAAGGAGGTTCAACCCGCTCACCGGCACGGTGTTCGACTCAAGGAAGATACCGATCAGCGAATGGATAGAGTTTTTGCTGCATCTTTTCCGATACGAGAGCCTGTCGGTGTCGTCGGCCGACAACAGAAACGCCCATTCCACCGGTAGATATTGGATGAAAAAGGTGTTTGAAGTGCTGGGGCATTACCAAGACGGCATCGTCCTTGGCAGCAAGTTCTGGATCGATGAGACGTATCTGAGAAAGCCGCCGTCCGAAACCCGCGCGGACGAAAAAGGGAGGAGGCTGCGCGGCCTCTCGCACGACAAGCTTTGCGTGCTCGCCGCCACCGACGGTTCGAAAACCGTCCTGTTTGCAATAGGCTGCGGAAAGCCGTCTTCAACCAAAGTCATGAAGGCGATGGCGACCCACGTGACGCCTTTCTCGACAATGGTGGATGACAAGGAGAAGGCGCATCAAGCGCTTGCTGAATCGCTACATCTGACGAGGGAATCTTATGCGTCAAGCGACCTAAAGGGGCTTGATGACAAAGACAACCCGATGAACGAGGTTAACACCGTTCATAGGCTCTTCAAGCTCTTCATGTCGCACCACGGCTCATATGACAGATCCGATCTTCAATCTTGGTGCAGCGTGTTTAGCTTCATCCTGGCACACCATGGGGACGTCGCTGAGATGGTGAGGGATTTCCTGAGGATGGCGATTTCAACCAAAAAAGTGATTAGATTCCGGTCTGCAATGGCGAAAAAGCCATAATTCACCGCGCTTTTCAAACGCCCATGTGCAAATTGGTGTTTTT
>CAVKAR010000102.1:0-2872 GCA_963654425.1 Lachnospiraceae bacterium | reverse complement strand
TTCCTATTCCGCCAGTCAAAGTGAGGCTGCCGTCTTCGCTTACGCTCACTTTGGTGTCGATTTTTTTGCTGCTGTTTTTCACGGCGGTGATTGAATCGCCGTCTTTGCCAGTGACAGTCCAAGTGCTTGGATTACTTATAGAAGAGGATTGCTCGACGATGGTTGCTTTGTTCTCGCTATCCTTAGTGATGGTGAAAGTGCCGTTTGTGTAAGTGGCAGTTCCATCAACAGTCGCGGTTTTTCCGCTAGCGACCGTCAAAGTGAGCGCTCCGCTAGTTGAAGTCGTATCGACGGTATAAACATCGCCAGAAAGCGCATAATCGCCCCCGCTTGTGGAAACTTTCACGTTGCCAGCCGTATCGGCCCCTGCAATCGATGAGGCATTAACTACGGCTTTCCCGCTCGTCAAAGTGACGAGGCCATCGCTATCCATATCGATGGTTGAGGCGGCGCTAGCTTTAACGCTGCCTTTCGGGGTAATCAAAGTCCACCCGGATTTGAGCGTAGCGCCGCTCACTTCATCGAATGAAGTCACGGCGTTAGTGGTCGTCACCGTTTGGTTGCTGCCAGTGGCGCTTAAGGCTGCGGTTACGCTCTTGTATTTCGCGGTGCCGATTTTCGCCTGGGCTTTTTTGAGATTCCCGATAGCAGTCGATATAATCGAACTAAGATCGGTAGATGTGCCTTTTTTCGGCGTTCCGGTGATTTTGATTGTCTTGTCGCTAGAATCGAAGGCGGCAGTCAATCCCGTATCGGCAAGAGCGTTCTTAAGCGCAGTAGCTTGATCGCTATTCAAATCCGCATAGTCATCATCAGCTTGAAGAACGATAGTGGTGATCGCGCTTGTTTTTCCGTATTTAGCTTGGCTCAAAGAACCGATTGCGCTCGTGAGTTTGACGCCTTCTGGCAAACTACTTCCTGTGACCGATGTTTTGCTCGTCAAGTCCTTGATTTTACCGGCGTTTATCCAGAAAGTGTAGGTATCGTCTTTTATTTGCCCGCTATCATTGCACAAATTGACTTTGACCCAAATCGTTTGATCAGCCTTTGATTCCTCAAATGACATGGTATTCAAATAATCACGCAGCTTTATCGTTGGCTGCACAGTTCGATTAATCGTATATGTTTTATAAGTCAGGACGTTGTTTCCGCCGACATTGATGTAGCCATTATCCGTCATAGAGCTCCAGCTTGAGCCATGGACCGAATCGCTGGAGGATGATGAAACCTCGCAATAGAACCTTGTAAAACCGGATGAAGCAGTGTTAAAAGAGCCGTCGCTATTGTAGAAAGCGAAATTTCCAGTCGTATCGCAATCCCACGTCAAATAGCCGGTGCCGCTATTGAAAGCGGCGTTCATCATGTTTTCTTTGCCTACTTTCCCGACCATGGAATCACCGCCATAGACGTTATATCCAGTCTGTGTCTTGAAATAAGATGAATTCACGGTTACCGACTGGACTTTACTGGTTTTATTCTTTTGACTGATGGTGATTTGGCCGTATGAGAGAGTCGCGATTAAATTCTTGCTACTAAGGACGTTATTGAGAGTCGATACGGTATCGCTTAAGAAAGTAGTTTTCGTATCGGCTGGCTCTATCACAATATCCTTGAAAGAAGCTGATTCCGCCCCTTCTCCTGTCAAGGCAATGGTCTGCTTCAAAGAGCCAGAGCCTTCCGCTAGCTTAAGAGAAGAAGGCAAGGCGATATCGATGATAGCGACGTCGGTAGTTCTTTTATCGTATGAAAGATAAAGCGTATCGCTATCATAAAGAATGCCAGCTTCAGTCGGCTTATCGGAAAAGAAATAGCTAGCATCGCTTTCGATGGCGTTAGACATGACTGTCGTTTTGTTTCCGCTCTTTGATAACGCAGTGACCAAAGATACTCCGATAGAGCTCCCTTCTTTCAAAGGCGTAGTTACATCTTTTGCTTCTTCAGTCGTTGCGTCAGTAACGCTTTCCGTCGCTCTAGTCAATGGAACGCTGTCATTGATTTTGATGTTCTCTTCGATTCCGAGAGCGTAATTATCGTCAATCACCAATGGGTTTGTTCCACCACCAATCGATAGGGATGTGGTGTTATTCCAATAAGCAACGCCGCCAGAACTCGATCCAGTGGTTTGGGTATTGCCACCATTCCCAACATAAGAATTGTTCTTGATTGTCCCACCATTAAGAGTCAATTTACCGTTAGACTCAATATATATGCCGCCGGCTCCAGTATTGCCATTGGCGGTATTACCGCTTATTGTGCCACCTAAAATCGTGGCAGAACCGCCATTATTGTAGTAACAGCAAATACCGCCGGTATAAGCGCCAGTATTGCCGCTGATTTCTCCACCTTCCATCAAAAATGTCGTATTGCCAATAATCCCGACACCACCAGTGTTGCTCGAACTACCGTTTTGAGAATAGAAAGTCCCCTTTCCATTGCTTTTTATTGCCGCACCGTCTTTGATCGTCAAGGAGCCTTTGCTGGTGATATTGCTGCTAACACCGAGGAGCACCCCTCCTGCTGCGCCATTTTCAATCGTGGTCCCTTCTTCAAGAGTCAAGGAAGGAGTGTTTGTGCCGCTACCGACTTTGACCAAAAACTGACCCGCCGAAGTCGATGATGTTTTACTGCCGTCAATCACGATATCCTTGAGGGTCACATTTCCATTCGTGATATCCAAAATATTATTGTTGGAGGTAGAGGAAGTTCTTGAAAGAGTATGCTTCGCGCTCCCTCCGGTGAGAGTATACGTTTTAGCGGTACTGAGCGTCTGAGCCGCGGTAAGATTGATATCGGCCGTCAATTCGATGACGCTGTTATCGGTGACATTGGAGAGCGCATAGTTCAGTTCATTCTGGGTCGATACGTAAAAATG
>CAVKAR010000101.1:0-3087 GCA_963654425.1 Lachnospiraceae bacterium | reverse complement strand
GGAGGAATACCTATTCCTAAACGGCGATGGCGTGAATGAGCCAACTGGCCTCTTGAAATCCACCAAGGTCGGAGCGACAGCCACATCCCTCACCGATTCCAGCGTCTATGACGCACTCGTGAGCCTCTATTTCTCCATCGACAAGGAATATAGGGGCAACGCAATCTGGATCATGAGCGACGAAACGGCCATGAAGCTTAGGAAAGTCAAAGACGGCGACGGCAACCCATTATGGAACAACGCAAACGACACCATCTTCGGCAGACCCGTCATAATCAGCCCTTATATGGAGGACGCGAATAAGCCGATCCTCTTCGGGGATCTTTCCTACTTCTGGATGATAATCCGCAAGCCATTGTCCGTCATGGTCCTCGTAGAGAGATATGCTGCCACGAACGACATCGGCTACGCGGCCAACGAACGCCTCGATTCGAAGCTCGTGCGCGATGACGCCGTGAAGGCATTGTCGCTCGCTACGGAGGGATAAAGCCGACGCAAGCTTGATTATGGGCCTTTCTGGGGAGACTAGCCTCTCCCTGGAATGGTTGGCTAGACGAATCATGAGCGAGAACATGCGAGTCACCGTTAAGGAAATAGGCGGAATCACCTTCGTAATCAAGTCGCCCATCATAGGGACGGACGAAGACAAAAAGGCGATTTGCGAGAAGGTGAAGACGCTTATCCTGAACAAATTGAAATCTTCGGAAAAACATCGATGATAACGCCTCTATTCGCTTGATATAAATCCCTTTAAGAGCGATGTATATGACTGCCAAACGGAGGTGGTTACATATGCAGAAATTAAGCGATTTGAAGGCGGAATTGGACAGGCTTTGCGATGAGACGAAGACAAGCAGAAAAGGCATCCGCTGCCTCGTCGATTACTACATTGAGTCATTGGGCTGGAGCGAAACAGAAGCGGTCAAATACACCATCGGACTATTCGAAAACGGCACGATCGAAAAGATAAAGGTAATCGGCAAAAGCGGAAAAGAGATTTGACAAGGAGGACGGAAGAATTGATACAAGCAAAATCAAATACCGATGCAAGAATCACCGCGCTTTATTGCCGTCTTTCTTGCGACGACGAGAAACAGGGAGACAGCAACTCCATCATCCATCAGAAGGAGATGCTTTCCAAATACGCCAAGGAGCACGGGTTCATCAATACGGAGTTCTTCGTCGACGACGGCTATTCGGGGACGAATTTCAATAGGCCAGATTGGCAAAGGCTGTCCTCTATGATCGACGAAGGGAAGATCGGGACGATCATCGTCAAGGACATGAGCCGCCTTGGAAGGGACTACCTTCAGGTCGGGATGTACACCGAGATGATCTTCCCCAACAACGACATAAGGTTCATCGCCATAAACAACGGCGTGGATAGCGTTAACGGCACCGAGAACGACATGACGCCATTCATCAACATATTCAACGAGTTCTACGCCAAGGACACCTCAAGGAAAATCAGGGCCGTCGCCAAGGCCAAAGGCGAATCTGGGAAGCCGCTCACCACCCAGCCGCCTTATGGCTACCTGAAGGATCCTAACGACAAAACCCATTGGATAATCGATGAGGAAGCGGCGAAGATAGTCCAGGAGATATTCGGTTTATGCGTCAGCGGGTATGGCCCTAGCCAGATTGCCGATATCCTTACCGAAAGAGGCATAGATTCGCCAAGCATCCACTTAAAGAAGATGGGCCTCACCTATTCCTCCCTTGCCTCAAAGAGTACGCCAGACACGTTCTGGGCCCAGCGAACAATCGCACTCATCCTCGACAAGATGGAATACACTGGCTGCACCGTGAACTTCAAGACGCATACCAAATCCTACAAGAACAAGAAGATGATAAACAACCCCCGTGAGGAATGGAGGATATTTGAAAACGCGCACGAAGCCATCGTCAGCAAGGAGACGTTCGATACGGTCCAAAAGATTCGCGACGGGAAGCGAGTGAGGAACAATCTAGGCGAGATGCCTATGCTTTCTGGGATGGTCTATTGTGCCGACTGTGGCTCTAAGCTTTATCAGGTCCGAGGGAAAGGCTGGAGCCACGACAAAGAGTACATGGTATGTGCTTCCTACAGGAAGAAATCGAAGCAGACCTGCTCTTCGCACCGAATAATGAACGTTCTATTGGAACAGCTGATTTTGGAGCAGCTTCAGGAAGTGATGTCTTACGCCAAAGAGAACGAGGATAAGTTCATAGAGCTCGTCACCTCCCAATCCAGAAAGGAAATGGAGAAAAGCCTGAGGGAGGCCAAGAAGGAATACGATGCCGCAAAAGCGAGATACTCCAAGCTCGATGAGATCATCCAAAGGTTATACGAAGACAACGTCGACGGGAAAATCAGCGACGAGAGATTCCAAAAGCTGTCCATGACCTATGAGGAGGAGCAAGGCCGATTGAAGGATAGAATCGCAGAGCTGGACGCCTTGCTTCTTGATGAAAAGGAAAAATCCCTGAACACGGACCATTTCCTGTCCATGATCAGAGAATGCACCGAGATCAAGGAATTGAATTGCGAGGTCATCAGGACCTTCATCGGTAAGATCCTCGTCCACAAAGTAGAGAAGGTCGACGGCAAGAAATACCAAGCCATCGATATCTACTACAACGGCATCGGAAAGGTAGCCATTCCAAAATAAGCCTTATAAACGAATAAAGCGTAGCCAACTTAATGACTACGCCTTTTCTTTGTCTAGAGCCTTGATCACTTAATCCCCAAGGGAAGTGGCAATTCCCCCACTATTTTCTCTTTCCTATTACGAGCAACATCCATCTGCGCCCTTACAACGAAGTGACCAGGTACATAATATATTCCAATTATGCAGCTGGTGTTCGTCTTTTAACCATTTGGTGGACCTAAGTAAAGAGGAGACGAACTTTATTTAAGAATCTCCCAATATCCGGTTTTATTCGATCCCACTCTCTTTATATAACCTTCCTGTTTTAATTTTGATATGGCATTATCTATAGATGTCTTACTCAGATTACATAAAATAGATAATTGTGGTTTCGTAATATTTGCATTATTTCTTATTTCTGCAAGAACTTTAATTTGTGATAAAGTTAATTTTTTAT
>CAVKAR010000100.1:0-3105 GCA_963654425.1 Lachnospiraceae bacterium | reverse complement strand
AGTGAGGGCATCCATGCCGGTGAAAGCGGTGAGAGAAGAAGGCATCGAGCTCATCATATCGGGGTCAACGAAAGCGACAACTGGTATATCGTGCACGTCGACGCAGACGAATTTGCGGGTTTTCTCGGTGTCGGTGATGACGTAATTGATGGTGACCTCGGCGGCGGTGCCAGCGGTGGTTGGGACCGCGAAAATCGGAAGAGTCGGATGCTTAGTAGGGGCAACGCCTTCAAGGCTTCTTACGTCGGCGAATTCGGGATTGGTGATGATGATGCCGATCGCTTTGGCGGTGTCCATGGAGGAACCTCCGCCGATGGCGAGAAGGAAATCGGCTCCGCTTTCTTTGCAGGATTTCACCCCTTCCGTGACGTTTTCGATGGTTGGGTTTGGTTTGATGTTGGTGTAGAGCTCATAAGCGATGCCGCCTTCATCGAGGAGGTCGGTGACTTTCTTGGTGACGCCGAATTTCACGAGTGAGGGGTCGGAGCAGACGAGGGCTTTCTTGAACCCTCTGCCTTTCGCTTCGGGGACGATGCTATTGATGGCACCGTGCCCATGATAAGAGACTTCGTTGAGAACGAAACGATTTGCCATGTTTGTTTTCCTTTCTATGGTTGAGGCAATTATAAAATGAGTTGCAAGAATTTGCTCATTTTAAACACTTTCTAGCGCATTTTTACCAATTTAGCGAATGCAATCAAAAGAATAATCAAAAATGAGCAAAAATGAACGCCAAATAAAAGTATATCGGTATTTGGCATAAGCATAGGTATCGGATTGCTTATATTGATTCCGTTTATTGAAGGTTCATTTACCCTGGATACCGACTTTTTGCTCGTTTGTTTTATATAAAATGGCGTTCCCCCGTTTCTTTGCTAGAAGGAACCCTTGTTCGACTAGACACGTCAATTCCGACCTCAAATAACTAGAGGCGCTGACTGAAAGAGATTCCGCCACTTCTTTGATGCTTCTATATGAGCTGTAACAGAAGGAAAGGATCCTCATATCGCTGTTTTTCTGTTTCAGAATCGGGCTATAAAGAACGATTGACGGTTCATTTTCTTTTTGGAGCGGCAGCTCGTAAAGGGTATCGGGCAAGGTTATGACGAAATGCGATGAAGAAGAGCTGATGAAGGGTTTCTTGTCGGAATTCTTGTAATCGGCCGCGATTTTGTCGAATCCGCTCCCCTCTTGCTCCATCAGCCTCACTTTCTCAAAGACGGCGGAAATGATCTTGTTGCGGTAGCGGGGGCGAACGCTCGAAATGTTGGTTTCATTGCGTAACGATTCCCCGGATAAGAGAGAACCGGGCGAATTGATTTCAAGACGGTCAGGGAAGATGTCGACGAGGATATAGAAGCCATCCATAAAATAATTGCGATGGGCCAAAGCGTTGACGGCGGCCTCTAAAACCGAACGCTCGGGATAAGAAGAAACGCTCACTCTCCCTTTAGCGGTTTTCAGCTCACCGTGATTCTCGTTCCTTTTGACGTAATCGATGATAAAAGATACTCCGTCCAAGAGATTGCCTTTGAATTCTTCCATCGAAAGAATGAGGGATTCTTCTTTTTGTAAGGACGGCCATTTGGCGCAGCGGATTCCGGTAATCGGATCATTGTTATCGTCCATGAAGAGCTTTCCTCCTCTTGATAGATGATTCTCCTTGTCCATAAACCCGATTGCTTGAAGCGTTTTTTCGCTTAAAGGGGTTCCGCTTGCCTCTTCAAACCGTTTGCGCAATTTCGTGAAATCAGCCTCTTTATAGAGCTCATCCGTGAATAGCTCATCGTAATTTGCGCGTGCGCTTGAAAGAGCCATATCCATTATTTCCTCGTATGTGGCAGGGCTGCTTTGCCCTTCGCCTCGCACATATATTCCCGGGACGCCTTTATATTTGCAGACAATGGGACGATAAGCGCTCCTCTCTATATCTATTTTTATGATGTAGCGGGTTTTGCTTTCTTTCGCTTCGTAGGGCAGATACGTTATCGAATAGTTCGGTTTAGGGGATAAATGTTGGTTTATCTCGTTATTGAAGAAGAGCACTTCTTTATCGACCTCGCCCTTGTCATAGCCTACTAGATCATGGCTCTCGTTTTTGACGCCGAGATAAAAAACGCCGCCTTTGCTATTGGAAAAGGCCGCCACGCTTTTGAGCCAAGAAAGCGATTCCCTCGCCAATGATTGCTTGATTTCAACCTCTTCGGTCTCAAATATGTCTTTTTGCGTCAGCTCTTCCAAAGTCATTGTTTTTCACCTTCCCCTATATCATAGGTGATTTCTAGAACTATTTCTAGAAGCACTTCTAGAACAACTTCTAGAAAAGCGTAAAAACATCCGATAAATGCTACAATCAAATATATAGAATTAGTTGTTCGCGTATCTTTTATGCCTCATAAATCAAAAGATGGTAGATTAAGAAAGTTAATAGAAGTTAATAGAAATTCATCAAGTTAATATAAGTTAATGAAAACCCGCTAAAAGAGGCAAAGTTAATAGAAATTAATAAAAATTAATGAAGTTAATCGAGGTTAATGCGATAATTTGCAGAAGGAGGTCTACGAGCATGAGAAACGACAATCCTTTCAATATAACGTTTGGCAAAGAACCATCATCCATCATTTCGCGACGGGAGGAATTATCGGAAATTTACGATACTTTCTCCTCCTTCAATCCCAAAACGCAGGTGTACGTTCTCACTGGCGTGCGCGGCTCAGGGAAGACGGTCGCGATGACGACGATTGGCGATTATTTCAAAGAGAAGAACAATTGGCTGAAAATAGAGCTCAATGTTGAGAGTGGTATGCTTGAGCAATTGGCGTCCAAACTCTTCGATGAGGGAAAGATAAAAAAACATTTTCTGAAAGCTGAATTCTCTTTTTCCTTCCAAGGGGTCTCTTTTTCCATTAAAGGCGATACCCCGATCACGAGTGTCTCAACGCTTCTGAAAAAGGAATTTGAATATTTGAAGAAGAAAGGGATACGCGTTCTCGTTTGCATCGACGAAGCCGTGTCTAACAATCATATGAAGGTTTTCGCGCACGAATTCCAAAGTTTGATTCGCGAAGGTTATGGGGTCTTTTTGCTCATGGCCGGCCTATATCA
>CAVKAR010000099.1:0-3370 GCA_963654425.1 Lachnospiraceae bacterium | reverse complement strand
GTCTCACTCTATAAGAGCAGCGGCTCATTCAACAAGGAAGAGCTTGACTACATCGCCCATGCTAGAAGAGGAGAGTGCTTCATGATTTCATCTTCATCCGAAAGGGGAAGGCTTGAGATCGAGACGACAGATTATATCGAACAAGGCTTTAGGGACTAATACCTAGAAAATAAAAAGGAGGAAAAGAATATGGATAATGGAAAAGATGAAAGGAGATTGTGCAATGTAAAAAAATAGATTCTCCGCTGAGAATCTATAAGTTAAGTTATTTGATTATGTTTATAAGTTTTGCTTCTGACCAAGCGATTAACTTTGCTAATAAGTTGTAGATTTTATCGGATAATTTATGAACCAATTTTTGCAACGTTAGGTTATAGATTAGGCTAATTATTCCTGAAATCACAAATAAAGCTAAAGCGTAACCGAAGAATAAAAGAATGAAATGTTGATATCCAATGTTATTGTAAATCCAAGACCAATTTTCAGGCTTGATATACGTTTGCATATAAAGATTGTCATGGAATAAATACATAACAAAAGTTAAGCTTGCAATATAGTTGATTGCTTTTGAACTAAAGGTCATTTTGTTAAACAAGTTAAATGCGCTGAAAGCAATGAAGAATAGTATGAAATTGCAGTTTTTTGAGAATCCGACTTTACCTGATAAAAATGAAATCTTCATTCCAGCAAAATTAATTAGTAAGTGTAATACTAGCATTAATACTATCGAAGTTATCAACACTATTAAGTTTGCTTTCTTACTATTGATAAAGTTGTTTCCGTATAGCTTGAAATAAGAGATTACAAAATAGAATGAAATCCAAGTTACTAAATTTGATGAACCAGGATAAAGTCTTACAGTTGATAATACCATGTAGAATATGAACAAAATACTTGCGATTAACAAATGCTTCTTCTGATCCAAACTTTTTATAACATAATTCAAAAAAGGTGAAATCAAAGCGAAAAGGATATAGTAAACAACATACCAATTTTGGCCAAAATAGAATGGGAATATAGATTTAATGCATGATTTTAAGCCAATTGTTGAATATCCCTTATAGCAAAGAATTCCAATTAACCATAAAACGTTTATTGTGAACAAATCGCAAAATAATCTAAACAATCTCTTTTTGTTTGATGACTCTTTGTCTAACAGGAACCATGCAGAACAAATGAAGAATATGGCATTACCTAAATTTCCAAATACCGATATAAACCTTAACATGATGTTCGATATGTCAGTTGTAGAAGCTATTGGAACAAGATAATCTGTTAAGCCTTCTGCGGATGCATGTGCACCTGTTATAGTGCAATAAACATGCGAAATAACAATAAGCAACATTCCGATTATCTTTAATAATTCTATTCCGGATCTTCTTGTTGCTTTAACCTTAACTTGTTGATTTTCATTGGATTCTTCTGAACTTATTTGCGTATTCAAAAGACAATTATTTTCAATTTCATTATCCATATATATAACCTCGAGATTTCGTCAATAAATCTTCTCTAGGTTACCATATATATATATCAATGCCTATTTAGTAAAATTCGATACTTTCGCGATTTTTCGCACTAAAAATTCATGTTTACGAAAGGAGGATTTCACATTGTTAAACACTAAAGAAGAAACGAAAACTTTTAAATCTAGAAGAATTACCAAGGAAGAGATGGACGACCTCACCAAAGAGATCGATTCATCCCTTGAAAGATTCATCAAAGAGGGAAAATACAAAGACGTCCTCATATCCATGGGGAACCTTGGCCATTATTCCCTCAACAACCAAATCTATATCATCATGCAGAAACCTGATGCTAGGACAACCTACGGCATGAGGAAATGGAACTCACTTGGAAGGCATATCAAGCCTGGAGAGAAATCCATCAAGATCTTCTCCCCAATCATCAAGAAGGTCGAAGAGAAGGACAAGGATAATGAGACGAAGATAAACGAGAAATATGTCTTAACAGGTTTCCAAAGAGGATACGTGTTCGATGTTTCCCAAACGGAAGGCAAGGATATCGATGCCTTCAGATTCGATGAGACCAAGCTCGTCGAAGATAAAGACAAAATCCTCGATGGACTAAGAAAAGCCGTTAAAGAAGCTGGTTTCGACATCAGATATGCCACCAAAGATGAACTAGGCGAGGATTGCTACGGCTTATGCAATCATTCAACTCACGAAATCAAAATACGTGAGGGACTATCCGACCTTCAGGAGATCTCGACCACGGTCCATGAATGCGGACACGCTTTGGCCCATTCCGCCTACAGAGAGGATTTCGAAGGGCTCACCACAAACGAGAGAAGGGAGATCAAGGAAGTCGAGGCCGAATCCATCGCCTGCATCGTATGCACCTATTTGGGATTGGATACGAAGAACTTCAATTTCTCTTATATCACCGGATGGGCTGAGGGAGATATCTCGAAGTTCAGGAAGAACATCGACGTCATCTCAAAACACGCGAACACCCTGATCAAGGGAATCGAGAAGGAATTCGTCATCGAGAAAGCCAAGGAAGAGGCTAAAGCTCAGCCTGAAACGATTCCCATAGAAGTCATCACCCAATCCCATAAAAGGGAGGCTGTGATGGAATGAACTTCAAGACCGAGAACATCCCTCGTGAGATGAAGAAGATGAGGAACTGGGTCCTCTACGTGAAGGAGAAGGATCCTAACATCATCCACCCAAAGAAAGTGATGATCTCCACGGCTGGCAAGTATTGGCATAAGGCGAAATCTAACCAGAAGAATGATTGGTCCAGCTTCTATGGCTCATTGAATTCCCTCTTCAAATCGAGGTACGACGGCCTTGCCTTCGTCCTTGATGAGGGGATCGTCTTCATCGACGTAGACAATTCAATCGATGAGAACGGGAACCTATCGGATTTGGCTAAGAGGCTTCTAGATGAATTCCCAGACACCTACGCCGAAAGATCATGTTCAGGGAAGGGAATTCATATCTTCCTAAAAGGCAAATTAAATGAGTCTTTCATGAAAAGAAATGATGCCATTGGTCTTGAGATATATGACACAAAGAGGTTCTGCTGCATGACCGGAGACATCATCTCGCATACGAAAGAACTCAAGGATTATCAGGAGAAGCTCGATGAAGTCTGCCATGAATATCTGAAGAAAGAGGCACCTAAGAAGGTGATCACATTCACCAATCCAAACTTGAAGGACTGGGAGATCTTGGACAAGGCGTTCAGAAGCAAGGTCGGCGGGAAAATATCGAAACTTTATTCCGGCGATATCTCGGATTATCCGTCGCATAGCAATGCCGACATGGCTTTTATGAGCTTCATGGCTTTCTACACAAGAAGCCCCAGCCAACTAGATTCCCTCATGAGGTCAAGCGGCCTATAC
>CAVKAR010000098.1:0-3494 GCA_963654425.1 Lachnospiraceae bacterium | reverse complement strand
GTTGACATAATCAATACTCCTTATTTCAATCCGAGCAAGCATCCCTAACTCGGCTTTTTAGTGTAGCACAAAGCGCAAAGACATTGATGAAAAGCGTTAAAGAAAAAGGCCCGAAGGCCAAGAACTCATTGAGCGTTATCTTCGCTTGTCTCGCTCACTGTAGCCATATCTTCCTCGAAGATACGAAGGAGCTCGTCTGGGGCGACAGGGGTAAGCTCGCCTTGGAAGGCTATCGAAATCCTCCCTGTTTCCTCACTGACAACGATTGTCACCGAGTCTGTGGTTTCGCTGATCCCGTAAGCTGCGCGGTGACGCGAACCGTATTTGCCAGTCAATGGCCTATTCGTTGGGGTGAAATAGACGCTTGCGGCCACGATTTTATCGCCTCTTATGATGACGGCCCCATCATGAAGCCTTGTGCCAGGATAGAAAATCGTCTGGAGGAGCTCAGCGCTCACTGGAGCGTTCAAGATAGTCCCGTTCTTCATGATATCGGTGAGATCGTCATTCTTCTCGAAAGTGATGAGCGCACCTATTTTTTGCTTTGAAAGTGTTCTTATCGCCGTATCGACTTTCTTGAAAACCTCCTCGCGGTCATAAATGGCCTCGGGCTGGACTTTCGGCGTATGGTGGAACAAATCGAAATTGGCTTTGCCTTTCATGACGTTGGCGGTGAAAACGCGGACTTCCGACATATTGGTGAAGCAGCTGACCAAAACGCCAGCCAAAAGAACGCCTAAGAGGATATACATCAATAAATCCAAATAGAAGAGCCATGAAAGAACGGTCAGCGCTTCAACCACGATAACGAAAATGCGCGGTATCTTTCTTTTCACCATCGCGTAAAAAACCACATCAATTACAGCGAAAACGACAACCGATAAGGCCAGAGTCAGAATCGTTGCCAATGATGTGAAATCGCGAATCATAAAATTACAAGCAAAAGAAGGATTTTCACCTTCTCTTTAAATGTTAACAAACGTAAACCAAACTGTTAATAGAGAACGGTCGGATAAAGAGGATTTTTGGCGAAAATCCCCTATTTTGCCTTGGTGAATTTGCCTTTGTTGGCGCCTTTGCTCGGTTTGACGACGATGCCTTTTTCGGTATTGCCAGCCATGTTTTTGGTGTAATCAAGGGCTTCGGCTTTCGTCGCGAACAATTTGATCGCTCTGTCGCTCCCCATGATTTTGACTTGCCATTTGCCGTCATCGCGCTTATTTACCATATAGGTATTCTTTTTCTCAGCCATAAAATGCTCCTTGTTTTTGATAATGATAGGCTTTTGAGCGACAAAATCCAAAGAAGGTTTTATCTTTGGGCGAGCGCTTTTTGAGTGACGATGAATGGTTTTGATATCTCTTCGATCGAGTCTTTGCAATCGTTGTCGAGCCAGTTGATCAAAACGTTGTAGAGCGCCCCTGCCACGAAATAGGCGACGTACTTGTCTAGTTTCACTGGCAGATTCTCAAGGAATTCATTTGAGAGGAACTTCAGAAGCTCTCCGTCAAGCCCTGCTTTGCGCAGGCACTTATTGGCCTTGATATTGGCTTTGAAATAGAGAAAAAGAGCCATAATGGCGAGCTCGTTGTTATCAGGAACATCATTCTCGTCGATTTTGATCTGCTCAACAAAGCGGTCTTTCGTCATCTCGAAGAAATGAAGGATGACGTCTTCCTTGCTATTGAAGTGCCGGTAATAGGTGACTCTTGAGGTACCAGCCCTCTTCACGATATCGGTTACGGTGATGCTGTCATATTCCTGCTCTTCCATAAGGCTCAGCAAGGCGTTGGTTATTTTCTTGTCGATTTCATTTTGCTTCATTTTTGTTTCCTGTGTTTTTCTATACGTTACATTTAACACTTATTTGTAATTATTTCACTAAAAATAAAACGAATTTTAAAAGCATGGTAAGAAAGAAATGGGGAACAGTCGGAAAGCGATCGTCTTGGATGAAACGTTTTGGCGATCTTTTTTTCTTGGCGGCAATACTAAAAAAGATTGGTGTTTTCCTAGCGTATCAGGAATTTTGAAATAGGAATAAACAGCATTTTAGTCTCTTTTGCCAGATGATGAGCGAAGCCATTCAAGCAATCAAAAAGCGTTTATATTTTTCGCAAATCGAAAAAAATATGCGTTCACCGAAAAAAATAATCGCTTTTCGGAATCTAAAAATCACTGATTTTTATTAAAAAGAGTCGAGCTCGAGCCGCTTTTTGACCAACTATGTTCGAATACAATTGAAAACATCAAAAATAGATGCCGCCATAAATCTCTTATTTTAAAGATCGCAAAAAAGGAGAAAATTCCCCGTTTTGTTTTAACGAAGATCGAAAATCAGTTTATCGCCCCGTACTTTCTGACAGCCCAGAGCATGAATTTGGAGGAGACTTCCCCTATTTGATTGTTTTGAGAGGGGAAATATACATAAGGATGCTTCAAGAGAAGGCGGTAGCGTTTGAGATTGTCTTTTTTCAAAGCGGAGACGAAAGCACCCTTTTCCTTCCGGCAGTCTTCTTTGCTCTTCAAGGAGACAAAAAGCAAATACGAGGCAATCATCATCACGAGTTGATGCCTAAGGATGCGGAATAAGCTTTTGTTTTTCTTTTTAAGATGTTCCAAATCGACGGCGTTGAAGGCAAGACGGGCGACTTTTGCGAGGTTATCGCTCCGTTTTACGATGTTTTTCGTCTGCATCGATTGGCCTTCTCTCCCTAGAAGATATTGGTAAAAAGGCTCATCGATATAAAGAATCTTGTTCGTATATGGAAGAGGGGCGTAAATAAAATAATTGTCCTCATAGAAGCAGTGCTCTGGCAAAATAACGCCCGCCTCTTTCAATACGGAAGTCTTATATACCACCGAATGCAAAGTCAAGTTGTGCGCGGAGTCAAATCTTTTTATCTTATCCCAGGAGCAAATTTCGTTTGGGTGAATGAAGCGGTCATACTTGATGGCTCTTCCGCTATCAGAATCATAGGAATGGCGATAAACGTAAGGCATAAGTATCAAATCAGGCCCATTCGTGCGCAACATATTCTCCATCAGCGCCTTTAAGCCATCTTCGCTCACCCAGTCATCTGAATCGAGGACTTTGAAATAACAGCCAGTCGCCAAAGAGAGGGCTGTGTTTATCGCTCCCCCATGCCCTTTGTTTTCTTGATGGACGGCTTTGAAAATATCTGGGTAACGCCTCTCGTAGTCTTTCGCTATATCGAGCGTTTTATCGCTCGATCCGTCATCGATGATCAGAACCTCTATCTTATCGCCACCCGGCAATAAAGAATCGAGTGCATGGTTAAGATAAGCTTCGGAGTTATAGGAGGGCACGCAAAAAGTTATTAATTTATCCATAATATTCAAGACAATATCGTACGGCTATTTGCTGGTTTTGTTCATCTTTTTCTTTTCGCGTGAAGCTTTGAGGAATTGATGAAGCCCTTTGTGATAATGCCCGTTGAACATCGTGATGAGGCCATCGAGCTGAGCCATGC
>CAVKAR010000097.1:0-3504 GCA_963654425.1 Lachnospiraceae bacterium | reverse complement strand
GTGATAGTTTGTTAAGGACGCCTGCAGAGGTTTCCACAACATTTAGAGAACCGTCTTCGCGTTTTCATATTAGAATCCTTTAATAGTTGCCAAAAAAGAAGAATATAGTTTTAATCTAACCAAGAGGTTTGGCACATGAGTTTTCAAGAAACCGAAAACACCGAATTGAAAAGAACGCTTAACGACAGCCTCCAGAAAGAGCTTGTCGCCTTTTTAAACAGTTTTGATGGCACGATTTATGTTGGGGTCGAAGATAATGGAACCGTTGTAGGCGTCGACAATCTCGATAATATTCAAAGGAAAATCGCCGATATTATCACGACCCAAATCCTTCCTAACCCCCAGAATCTCATCGAGTTGGGCACGAAATACGTTGATGGCAAAAACGTAATCGAAATCAGAGTCAAAAAAGGCGCCCATCTTTATTACATCAAAAAATACGGAAGGAGCGCCGCTGGTTGTTTTGCCCGCATTGGCACGACTTGCCGCAGCATGACGGAAGAGGAGATTGAACGTAGGTACATCGAAAGTTTATCAGTGCCTGAAAAAAGCATCAAAGACATAGCTATATTGCGTGATGATCTGACTTTCTCGAAATTAAAGCAATATCTGACTAACAAAGGCATCCACATCAATGAGAATTCGTTTTACAAGAATTTTGGATTAATCACTGCCGAGGGCAAATTCAATCTTTTGGCGGATATTCTCGCTGACGAGAACATGAATTCGATAAAGGTCGCCGTATTCAAAGGCAAAGACAAGTCCGAATTCGTGAAGAGGAACGAATACGGGTATACTTGTCTCATTGAGTCACTTGAAAAAGTGATCAATTACTGCGACGCGCTGAACGAAACGATTATCGATGTATCGGTTCGCCCGAGAAGGGAGAAACGCTTATTCAGCAGCGAAGCGTTCAAGGAAGCGTGGATCAACGCTTGTGTCCATAATAAATGGTCTGAAGAACTGGCCCCTGCGGTTTACTGGTTTGAAGACAGACTCGAGATCGTATCCTATGGAGGTATTCCCAAAAATCTCACCAAAGAGGAATTTTTGGCTGGGAAAACCGAGCCAGTCAACAAAGAGCTGATGAAAATATTCTTGCAGTGTGGGATTGTCGAGCATTCAGGGCATGGAGTGCCTATTGTTGTAAAACAATACGGCGAAAAGGCTTATTCGTTTTCGCAAAACATGATTACGGTGACTATCCCTTTCGCCAGGCCTAAACAAATAAAAAATGAGCCTGTAAATGAGCCTGTAAATGAGCCTGTAAAACTCACAAGATCGGCTTTGAGCGTACTTCAAATACTGAAAGCTAACCCTGATAGCACCATAGATGAAATGACCGCTATCGCGAAAATATCGAGGGAGACTGTCAAGCGGTCATTGAAGGCTTTATCCGAAAAAGGGCTCATAAGGCGGGTTGGATCGGATAGAAACGGACACTGGGAGATAATAGGATAACTATATTGCATACAAGGCTTCGCCGCCTTTGAATGCTAGGCTTTTCTTTGCCATAAATGCCTCTTTTTTCATATTTGCCTTTGCGTCATCACCCTTTTATCTATCGCAAGACGGTCCCAGCACTAGAGATTTTTTCGAAAGATGATATCCCCATTTCAGCAGATTGCTTTCGAATAGCGTGGGTTATTACTCCTTTTGCGAATCAGCCCATCAGTAAATTTCGAAAGCGTCATCGGGTAGTTTCGCGAAGATATCGCCGATGCTCTTGCCGTCTATCTTGTAGTCGATCACATCATATGGGCAATCGAATTCCACCCTCTCTTGCTCTTTGCCGTATTCACCGCATCTCACTCTTGTTATGCCGTTCTCATCGCGGCGATACGTTATCGAAAAGCACTTTCCTTCGTACTCGAATTCGATTATCCGCTTTGTCTCGATAAGCGCCTCAATGCAATCTCTTCTCATGTTATTTATCCTCCGGATCAATTCTTATCGAATCCCCGTCTTTGTCGACTCTTGGTTCGTGAAAACGGGGCACTATCGAATGAGTTTTGGGGTCGTAGTGATTTGAATGATCAATATTAAGATACGCCGTTCCAGCTCTCGTTGCATTGCTGATTATAGCATGGAAATTTGCTGCTTTTTCGAGTACTCATTTTATGAAGCACAAGAGGAAGTCTGCGACACTGATGATGGTGGGGTTATCTTGATTCATCGTCCCTTTAAGAAAGCTCATTGATTATGATTGCTCTCAATGCTTGGCGTTCAAGAGGAAGGCTCCTATAAAATAGATTGGCCGGTATATGCCGCTTCATAGAAAAAATCGGCAAAAAACGCTTTCAAATCGACGACAATGTTGTTCAAAAAAGTCAGTTTTTTATTTTCCAGTAGCCATCAAAAGAGGTGCCTACTCTTTCGATTTTTGTGCTTTTCGCGATTATTCGTGTGACGGTTCTTCTCGATTTGCCTATCAAACCCATCATATCAGCGGTTGTAATCTTTGGATTATTTTTAATCGCGGAGATAATTTTTTCCTCATCCGAAATATCACTTATGTCTTTTACAACCCTTGCGCCATCACTTGCGCCATCACTTGCGCCATCGCCCAAAAATTCGCCGGTTTTTTCGTCACTTAAGGTAACGTTTTCGTTATTTTTTTCGATGACATCTTGATTTTTGTTTATAGCATCTTTGATGCCAACCTTAGTGCCATCACTTGCGCCATCCTTTGCGCCACCTACGTCTCCTCGTGCCTTGATGAACTCATCCAATTCATAATTGAATGGGATTGTGACCCTTATGAAATGATCGAGGAAGGCGAAGGCTTCCTTTCCGTATTTGTCGACGATTGCCGTGACGCCATGTCCAGTTTGCTCAATAAGACCCAATTTTATGAATATTTTCGCAAGCGATTCGTTCACCGGTTTGCTTATCCCACCAAAAAAATCACCCTTGCTCATATTGTGCGGCAATCCGCCGGTGAAATGATTTCCAGTCTATTGTTGAAGACGTAAATCGCTGGTGGGGTTCCATCAATCCAGTCATTGTGGAGGCAGGCGTTATACCAAGCCTCACGAAAGGCGATCTTATCGAAAAGCGGAATGTCTTCCCTATATCCATCCCGATGAAAGACCGTCTTCGTTTGATTAAGCACCTCAGCACAAAAGCTCTGAGCGTTCTTCATCGCCACGACGAGGCACTGATAACCGTATTCGTTTCTAAGGAGGATGTCGCATCCTTTATCATTGCCGTCAAACCTGACGACTTTGATGGAAAAGCGATTTTCATCGGATAAGAGCTCCGCGAGTATGTTATAGTCCCCCTCCTCTGTATAAAATCCCTCGTTTTTGCAGAATGATGATTCGTTGACGCTCATTCCTTCCTGAACGTAGAGAAACTCGATCATCCGGAATGAAAGGTTCTTCTTCATAGAGGGCATCGATGTTATTTTGATTGTGCGTTTTAAGGAAGAGAGCATCCTGTTTGCGATTTGCTCTGGGCTCATGCCTCTGGAAGAGGAGCCTACTCTCTCGTAGCAGCCGG
>CAVKAR010000096.1:0-3595 GCA_963654425.1 Lachnospiraceae bacterium | reverse complement strand
TCGTTATGCCCTTGATGAGCGTACGGCCCGCTACCTTCCTCCGCTTGTATATGAGGAATATTGCAGACTCCTTCATGAGCACGATTTATTGAAGGAAGCGCACTACGAGAGATGGGAGAGGTAAGCGATGTATTTTTACAAAATCGATGAATCCGCCCTGGATGATTACCGCTACGAGGCGGAGAGAAGCGAGTGGGGCAGAAAAACGTATGAGGCCCTAACGAAGGGCGAATACGATATCTATTCTTGCCCTTCCCCTCTTGAAGAAGGGGGTATCCGCTACATCGCCATCCCCAAAAAGAAGGATGCGGAAACGCCTTTCATCTCTTTCGATTTGACCATAACGAAAGAGATCACCAATTACCGGCGCGACTGTTTTTATTATGATTATGGGCCCGTCAATGCCTTAGCCGTCTTTCTCGCGGAAAACGATAAGGATGCAAGCGAAGAGAAACTGCGTCTCCGTTATGGGGAAATGTATGAGCGCTACTTGCCTTTCGCCTCCTTGAGCAAAGAGCAAGCCGAAGGGATACTCTCGGCCCGCGACAACCTATTGGCCCTCAAAAAGAGCCTCGTGAGCAATTACAAAGTGGGGGATAATGCCACTCTCCATATCCATTATTCTTTTTTCTTGGAGCGAGGGGATTACATCGGCGTGCGCCTAAAGGCCGGCTTCAGCAAGCTCTACGCGGTGAATAACATCGATAACTTCGTCACGGCTGTCAAAGCGAAGAATTATCTGTCGATAGGCTCTGGCAAGCAAATAGGGGAAAGGGACTCCTATGAGGTTGAGGAGAAAGGGCAAGAGGTCTTCAGCGAATTCGCGAGCCACAAGAATTACCGCTACAGCTATAACTACAATCAGACGAGCATCCCGGTATCGAGCTTCGTCTCCATGCTTTTCCTCCTCATCGGGGAAAGCGTGGATATCGATGCTTACCCTTATTTAGTGGATGAGGCGCAAGAAGAAAGCGTGAGCATCGACGAAAAAGGTCGCTTCCTCTCCTCTTTGGCGATAAAAAAAGACGACGTATATTTTGTTTATGGCGATAAAGCGGTGGTGATCGATAAGAGAAATCGCGTTCTGTCGCTCCATCATTTCCCTTCGAAAAGCGCCGCCACCCTTTTCGAATTCTCCGCCTCCAATCGCGATTTCCCTTATGAATTCTTCGCTTCTTCCATCGGCGAAGACATCGTTCCTCTATTAGATGAGGGGACGAAGATCGACGAGAGCTTCAAAATCGCCCATCCTTCAGCCAAATCCGAGATCGAATACTCGGTAAGCTATGAGGAGAATGGCACGCTGCTATTGAAAACGAGATACACCCTCTCTCTACGCGAAGTGAGCGAAGAGGATTTCACCTCAAGCGGAGAAGGCAATGCCCTTCGCTTAAAACGCTTTCTCCTCTCTTTGGAGGCTTTGGGCTTGAAGAAAGAGGGGGTCATAAGCGACGAGAATTCGATTCTTCTCTTCTTGAACGCCGATCTCTCGATGCTTTCCTCTTCCTGCAAACTCCTTTTAAGCGAGAACCTTGCGAATAGGAAGCCCAAAAAGCTTGAAGGCATCTCAATCAAAGCCGAAAGCGGGGAAGACTGGTTCTCGGCTTCTTTGGAGAGCGATAAATACTCCCCTGAAGAGCTTGAGGCCATTTATAGCGCCTACAAAAAAAAGAAGAAATACGTCCATTTCCGCGGCTCTTTCATCACTCTCGATGACGACAATATCGTAAAGGAGCTGAGCTCTGATTTCTCCCTTTCCGACTTCGGGAAGAAGCTCCCGCTTTATCAGGCTTTGAAGCTCGATAACTACAAAAGCAAGGACGAGTCTTTGACTTCCACCCTTCGCTCGATGCTTGTTGCTCTCGCAAACTACAAGGACTTCCCTCTCACCGGCTTATCGCCATCTTTGGAGAAAACGCTCCGCCCATACCAGAAAGACGGCGTTAAATGGCTGCTTTCCCATGATAAATACGAATTGGGGGGACTGCTCGCTGACGAGATGGGCTTAGGGAAGACGCTTGAAAGCATCGCCTTCCTTTCACTTAAAGAAGCGGAAGGGCCGATACTCATCGTGAGCCCGAAATCGCTCATCTATAACTGGGCGAGCGAATTTTCTCTCTTCGATCCTAGCAAGAAAGTCCATGTGGTCGATGGGGATATCTCCAATAGAGAGAAAGCGATTCTCTGCATGAAGAAGGCGGAGAACGAGGTCTTTATCATGAGCTACGATTCTTTGCGCAACGACATCGAGAAGCTGAAAGGCATCGAATTCGCCTATCTTTTCCTCGATGAGGCGCAATTCATCGCCAATGCCTTCGCCAAAAAGAGCAAAGCGGTGAAGGAGCTCAAAAGCAAGCACCGTTTCGTTTTGACGGGCACCCCAATCCAGAATAACCTCCTCGATTTATGGAGCATTTTCGATTTCCTCTTGCCTGGCTATCTCCCCTCTTACAAAGACTTCAAAGCCGAATACGGCGATCTCTCGATCAAAGAGGAGAGCAGTCTCTCTTTGGCGAGGAAAGTCGCCCCTTTCTATCTCCAAAGAAAGAAAACGGACGTTTTGAAGGAACTACCTCCTAAAGAAGAAAAGCGGCTCATCATCGCTTTGAACGAAGACCAGCGAGGCATATACGAAGCCCATTTAAGAAAAACGAGGGAACTGCTCAAAGGGACGAAAGAGCATCATGAGGCCAAAGACAGAGGCAAAGACAAAATCGCCATTTTGGCCGCTTTGACGCGGTTACGCGAGATATGCGTCGATCCGAGCATGCTTCTAGATGGGGCATCTTCCGGAGCGAAATTCGAATCGCTCAAAGACAATATCTCAATCGCTTTGAGCGGAGGGCACAAAGTGCTTATTTTCTCTAGCTACGTGAAGGCTCTCATGCATTTAGGGAAAGAACTCGAGAAAGAAGGGGTCGACAGCTATCTCATATATGGCGATGTCTCAGCCAAAGAGAGGCTTGCCCTCGCAAGCAGATTCAATGACGAGAATGACCCCGTGAAAGTGATGCTCGTTTCGCTAAAAGCCGGCGGGACGGGGCTCAATCTCATCGGAGCCGATATCGTCTATCATCTTGACCCGTGGTGGAACGTGGCGGCGGAAAACCAGGCAAGCGATCGCGCCCACCGCATGGGGCAGAAGAAGAAAGTCACGATTTTCAAGATGATCGCCAAAGACACGATCGAGGAGAAAGTGATTTCGCTCCAAGAGAAAAAGCAGGATTTGGCGAGCATTCTCTCAAAGAGCGACTCTCTTTCCTTACTCTCCGAAGAAGATATCATGTATCTTCTTTCCTAAGGCCATAAAAGAAAAATCCGCCAGGCAAAGGGGGTAAGATTCCTGACGGTTTTTCTAGCCTAAAAGGCCTTAAAAATGATAGACAAATGCCTTTTTCGTGTCAAACGAAAAAATAAACAAAAAGGCCAAATCGTCTAAAATAAATCGCATTAGCCTAGACGTTATCGAAGCGGTTTCTCTAATTGTAACGAAACTCGGCATTCGAAATAATCGAGAGCCATTCTAAAAGAATGGGAAACAGCTTCCGCTAGAACGCGATTATGGATTATGAAAGCGCTTCAAAGGGCGTATAAT
>CAVKAR010000095.1:0-3611 GCA_963654425.1 Lachnospiraceae bacterium | reverse complement strand
GTCACCAAAGAAGGGGTATACGTCACGAGAAAAGACGGGGCGGATAAGATAAAAGAAATACTGAAGTAGTGGGGATCAGCGGAATATCTCCACTACTTTTTTGGAGTAGGTCTCTTTCGTGAAATAGGTTTGCGCCCTATTTAAGGCGCCAGCCGACAATTTTTTGTATAAAGCGTCATCTTCAGTGAGCTTCTTTATGTTTGCTGCGAGTTCTTTTGCGTTGCAGTTACTGGCTTCTAGGCCCGTGACATTATTGAGATTGACCCAGTTGACGCCTGATCCAGGTATTGTGAAGGTCACGCCAGGTTTACCAAAATAAAGCGCTTCCGCAAGAGAGATGCCGTATGCTTCATTCCTCGTGATGGAAGGGAAAGCAAAGAAATCACAGGCCAACAAATATGAATTGATATCCTCATCGGATAGTCTTCCAAGCCAAGAAATATTCTTAAGGCCCTTGGCTTGCTCTTTCAATTCGTCGGTGAGAGGCCCCTTTCCGGCAATCAATAGCTGTATTTTGTCTTGATCAAGCTCTTTATCGGCCTCGATAAGATACTTAAGCCCTTTGTATGGCACATGGCGGCCATAAAAGAAACCCAGTTTTTTATCTGAATAACTGTTCTTGATTTCTATGGCTTTCTTTTTCTCTTCTTCGGTCACGTTTAGCCTTGCATCGCCTACTCGTAGTGGCAGTACCTCATAATGCTTATTTGGGTATTTCGGCAAGAACGATGTGTCTTTCAGATAATTGGGGCTAGTGACGATGATGGTGTCCGCAAGCTCGATAAGCTTCTTTGTTTGCCCATCGAAGAATTTGCGGATGATTTTCTGCTTGATGATATCGCAGTGCCAAAAAAGGATGAATTTGCCTTTATAGTGGTATTTCTTCATCGCTCTCAATAAATAGAAAGCCGCATATGGATTAGGATAATCAAAATGGATGATATCCGGCTTATATTCTTTGAAGCACCTATCCATCAATTTGCCGTATTCTTTCGATAGTGGCTGGGACGCAATGACTTTTTGAACTCCAGCGCGAATAACGCGGACATCTTCATATGTTTCATCAACGGTATCCGGCTTATCGTTATAAGCGAGCACTAGTTGATTATATGCTGGCAATCCTTCTTTGATGCTTTCGGCCACATCGTGGCAGACTGTCTCTATGCCGCCCACATATGGCGGGTAGCGTTTGGTTATGTGCAAGATGTTCATAATATTTCAAGGCCAATTACGGCTAAACTAAGCGACGTCATACGGCGTTTGCCATGGTCTATAACTAGAGTATAATGGCTGAGTTTAGGAAAACATATGTCAAAATCAATTGCTATCGATTCCAGATATTTCGGAAAAAGCGGCTTAGGCCAAGTAAATAAGCATTTTTTGAATTTTGCACCTGCTGGGTACGACATCAAGGTTATTGGCAACAAGAAAATTCTAGGGCCGCTATATCCGCAGTATGAAATTATTGATGATTGCTCATCGCCATTTTCGAAAAAAGGACTGTTTTTCTCCAAAGATGCTGCAAAAGCTGCAAATGAATCCGATGTTTTTCTTTCTGCGGCCTACATGCTGCCGTTTAATTTGCGTAATAAAAATATCGTTACATTCATCCACGATTGCGTGTTTTTTGATGTTCCGGACATTTGTAAAAGCAAACTAGATTGGGCAGCAAAAAAATTTTTTTATCGTCGCGCGATTAATAAATCCAAGCTTGTTTTCACGGTATCCAATTTTTCAAAAGAAAGAATCGCTGCCATATTTAGATACGATAAAGCGATAGTGGTCAATACTGGTCTTTCTAGCGACATCATCGAATATAAAAAGAACCATCAATCCACCGAAAGAAAGCCATATTTTATTTACGTTGGTAATTTGAAGCCACATAAGGGGCTAGATGTATTGATCGACGCTTTCATAAAATACCAAGAAGAAGGCGGGACGAATTCTTTGTACATTGTCGGGAATGATGAAGGAATGAATTCCTACGTTAAACTAAAAACAGACAACAAAAACATAATTATTAAGAAACATGTGGACGGGCCTGAGCTTTTCGGTTTAGTTCAGTCAGCTCAAGCTCTTATTCAACCATCGAGATATGAGGGGTTTGGATTAACGCCTCTTGAAGCTTTATACTTAGGGACACCGGCCATTTTGAATGACATCCCCGTTTTTCATGAGGTTTATGAGGAGACGAGCGCAGTGTTTTTTAAGCAATCGTCCAGTGACGATTTGGCTAAAAAGCTATTTTTGAAGCTGCCGGAAGCTCGTTATCCTGAATATTTTTTGGAGAAATATGACGCCAAAAAATTGGCGGAAGATGTTTTTGAGCGTATTTGAGAGCAAAATAATCGCTTTATCGTAAGAGAAATGGAAAGAAACGAAAAACCATTGAACATATCTTTAAAAAATATAACGCTCAGGATTGATCGTTATTTCGATATTGTAATCGATTTTTTTATTTTTCTTTCGACGCTGTTCATCGGCGCGGATGTTTTTGGAATTAATGTTGGTGTTAATATTAGACTTGACCAATTATTTTTATTAATTACCGCAATTTTGCTCATTGCTGATCAAAACTACAAAATCACATTGGATAAATCCGTTATTTGCTTTTTATGTTTTTCCTTTTTGTCGACTTTGCTTAGTTTTAATTTTAGGCGAGGAATTCTTTTTTTTGCGTCAATAATGTACAACGTTTTCATAGTCTATTTGATGTACTTAAATTACATACGGCGTTATGGATACGCACGCTTTTTTAGGATTTTTAGAGCCTCTATTTTTGCTCAATTTTTAATTTTTGTTATTCAAGTCGTCTTGAAAACGGCATTCAATTTTGAGTTTTCTTTTATGCCCTCTTACGGATCCTATTTTGGTGTTTATAGATTTCAACTATGGTTTTATGAACCTAGTTATTTGGCCACATTTCTTTCTTTTTATTTTTTTTACTGCCTTTACCTGGTCGTATTAAAGAAGGATAAAAAATACATCGTAGATATTGTTTTATGCCTGATTGAGTTTGTTTTTAGCACCTCATCAACCGGTTTTGTGGCAATCGCCCTATCGTTTTTGATTGTATACGTCGTTTATCTGTTCAAAGGCAGAAGAACATCCGTTAAAGTGTTTTTGCCATTCTTTTTCGTTTTGTTATTTCTTGTGTTTCGTTTCGCTTTTGTCGATATATATAATGTGTTTTTCACTAGGTTATTTACTCAAAATTTGAATACATCTTCTGGCGGAAGGGTTGCTCAGTGGTCGGAAGCATTGAACGTTTTTCTCGATAATTTCTTTTTTGGAGTCGGGCCAGGCAACTATGGTCTCTATGTCTCTGGTGAGGCTGGTTTAGTGCCCAGCAATGTAACATTGGAGCTGCTTGCAACTTTAGGAGTGCTCGGCGCGTTTTCATTTTATGCAATCAGCATTAATTCAATCGTCAAATGCGTAAAAAAAAGAAAAAAATGTGACGACAGAATCAAGGCGCTTTGCCTAGCCCTAATTCTTTTTACGATTGTGTTACAAGCCAATCAGGGATACTTGAGGTTGTATCACTGGATGTTTTTAGGAATAATTGCAGGTGTTAATAACTCTTATCTTGGCAATAAAAAGGGTCTAGC
>CAVKAR010000094.1:0-3654 GCA_963654425.1 Lachnospiraceae bacterium | reverse complement strand
GTACCTTTTCTGTTCCATAGCCGCGATTATCCGCGGCGGCGAGCGCGGTTCAATACGGGAAATCTTTTATTGATACTGATTATGATATGGTTTTCGTCGTTAAAATTTGCTGATCAGAGAATGGTGGCTACTAGTATCGGCGCTCAATCAATAACAGTAGCAGACATCTTTATTGGCAAATCGCTTTTTACTTTGATGATTCTATAAGTATTCTCGACCCCCGCATCATCGGGGCCTTTGAGGTTTTTGTATTTGCCGCCAATCGCTATCAAGTCGATTGGATGCCCACCATGGATAGTCGTCTTGAAATTGATTTGGCCTTTCCTAGAGGACTCTATGGTGCCATTATCGCCATTCCTAACAATCTTCGATAAGCTGATGCCACCTTCTAGGAAATAATGCGCATCGAGAAAGCGATAAACCAGACTTTTAAGTTACATAAAACTTAGGTATTTTTTCATTACGTCGGCAATATCCGACTTCGTAGTAAGCCGCTTACCTACCGATACTTTCAAATAAGGTATTGGCAGCAAGTCAAAGACCTGCTTTCGAATATAAGCTTTGAAATCGTCATAGGTATACAATCCGAACTTTTGAATATCCAATCGTTTTTTCTTCTCATCGTATTTGAGGTCTGAATCGTAATCAAAATAATTGAACCATCCTTCAATTTCACCTGTAATAGACAGTAAACCGTTTGCTATGACGTTTAGATGATAAACCGATACAGGGGAGTAAACGCGCACCGTTTTGATGGCGACGCTGCCATGAACTAGCTTTGTTTTTTCTAATTTGCCGTTCTCCACGACCGCGAAATCGTGATTCACAAACTTCGCATAATTGTCCTTGTTTATGTAAACATACTTCCGCAGTGTCAGATCAAAGAACCCATGGTCTACATGCACGCCGATAGAAGAGCCGTTCTCGAAGCCGAGCTCAAGGATGGGCGCCGTCACTAAATTTTCCTCATTTTGGTGATAGTTGAAGAATAGTTTGGACGAAACCATTTTTCCGCGTTCGTGATCAAAAACGAGGAGCAAGTCATTTTGGCGAAGTTCTTCCACTTTCTTTGATGTTCCGTCTGCAAGAAGAATCGTTGTCCCTTCAACAATGCACGGAATTTTAAATTCCCAACTAAAATCAAACTTATAATTCCCGTCTGCAAAATACACAAGTTTATTCCCTAAAGCATCGTCCGAACTACTTTGTGAATTTTCGACGCCGTGCTCACCGATTTTAACGCCGTCTTTATAAACTGGCTTTGTTGTAAACCAATACCCATAATCCGAGTGTGTCTCGAATTTAAAATACCTTCCTTTTATTACGTTGACGCTGAGTTTGCCTGTGTTGTTGGAACCTATTTGCTCAAAACTACCGCTCTTATTTTCGGCTTCATATAACGTGTATTCAACGTGTCCTGACCCACTATTGCCGCTCGTCGTGATGTTGACGCTGATTCCTTCAAAAGGAGTGATATAAACATGAATGCTGTCGTTCCCTATCTCATACCAAGCGGTTTGATCGACTTCTTTTCGTGTGCCGTCGCCAAAATCAACTTGGATCCCTTTCGTTCTCTTGATTGTAAATCTGACAAATTTTCGATTGCTGGCTTGATAAGTTTTAAGATCTGTTGAATTTTCAGCCGATAACATCGTTGCGTTAGTACCGTTAGTATCATCCGCATATTCAATTGTATAGCCATAGACGTTGTTGCTATATGTTGTCGTCAATTCGACAGAGATATCGATGGTCGATTCATATTTACCATTCCAATAAAAAACGTCGTTTTCTCTTGCTGAGCTCAACGATTGGTTTGAAACAATAATGGCTTCTTTAAACCCTGAGGAGGTTTTAAAAATACCTGTAGCCTGTTTGCTGATTGCGATTTTTGTCGTCCCTTCAACCGAAGTAGCATAAAGATTTGCTGAATCGGCAGCACTAAAATTTATTGAAGATCCTCCGGAGTTTGTGTGAGTTATTTTTCCGCCAAAATGACTGTTTGAGGAAATAATGAACGTTCCGTCATCAATCAGTGCAGCATCTGTCGAGATCGCAGAAATCGGATAAACGAAAGAAGAGGAAGAATCAATGCCCTGTAAATCTGAGCGAGTGTAGACAACCATGTCGGAGTTCAGATTAAATTTACCGCCTTTTTTTATCTTTAAAAAAGAACCGGGATACATTTTGATTCGATTATCGGCAACAAATTCTCCACCATCTTCAACATAAAAATACATCAAATACGAAAATGGGAAATAGTATTTAGTAGTGTCTATCGTTGCAACCGTCACATCTAAATAAAGGCTTCCTAGAATCACCTCGCCATTTATCACGAATTTTGAGTAGTCTTTACCAACATCAGTGTTTGTAATGCCTGGGGAAAACGGAACGTATTCAATTGACAACGAACCGCCCTCTTTAAGATAAAAAACACAATTATTGGCCGACTTTCCTGTCGGGCCATCCTTCCCGATAAACCCGCAGTTCTTTTCCATATTTTGGCCAGCGGCCGTCATCCTAGCTATAGCAATTGCTTTTGCGCCGTAATCAAAAGTTACGTATGTTTGAATGGAGCGAATGTTGAATTCATTAGTTGGGCAAACTCCGGAATCATTAAGACTCGTCATCACGCCGCCAGATTGCACATCCTTTATGCCCAATATGCATGTTAAAACGGCATTTGAGGTGAATTTGACATACCGGCCTTCGTCATTTTCGTTTAATTCCTTTCCATCCGATGCGGATGAAAACCTTGCGGTGGTTTTTTTCTCTTTGATGTAACCATATACGTCCATTGAGCCGTCGCAGACAATCGATGAACCTGCATCAAGCGCAATTTCAGCATATTTGCCAGTAACTCCCCTGGTGTTAAAAATACCTCCAACAATTAATGATGCTCCACTTTCGATAGTCAGTTTTGACTTATTCGTAACTTCTACAAAATTTCTACGATAAATAGTAACATTGTCGTCAGAGCTATCGACAACATTGCTTCCAGTAAAATCGGTTGGTTTCAGTGTCTCGTTTTCATAAGGCAGCTTCAGAGAATCACCGCTTTTGATGATGTGTGATTCCTTAATTTTGATAGTTTGGCAAGCCGTGGTTCCGCCCTGTGGAATGACATAGATCTCGTCTTTTATACCGTTTTCAGCGGCCACTTTAAGAGCATAGTCAAGCGATGTGTAATACGTGGTTCCGCTTGTATTTTTTATGTAGCACACTTTTTGAAGCGGCTTTGTCGAGAATTCCTTGCTCTCCTTGGATTTGCTAAAAAACCATGCGCCGTATCCAACGCAAATAAAAAGGGCTGAAGGCGATAAAATCAACAAAGCCTTCTTGCGTTTATTCATTTCCAAAAACCCCTCCAGCTTTAAAGGAGTAATGAAATGAGCCGTTATCTAGCTTGTCGTAAACATCTTTAGTGAAATCCGTTGTATTGAATTTGATTTCATATTCAATCGCAAAATAGACAATCTGTTCATCTAAATAAACAAATTGCGATAAATCAAACACGGCATCAAATTCTTTGTTAGAAACTGAGCTAGCCTTCGCTTTCAAAGAAAAATCTTGTTGATCAAACGTTCTTCCTGAATTTGACATCGCTAATGACGTGTCTTCAATCGAGCAAACCGAAAACAGATTCAGATTCTGATT
>CAVKAR010000093.1:0-3714 GCA_963654425.1 Lachnospiraceae bacterium | reverse complement strand
CCGGCATGAGCGTTCATCGGCATTTCGTATAGTCTATTCTATTGGGAAACCTTTAATTAATAAAATCAAAGCGAGTTTTGTACTGGTACCCAGAAGTAGACGCGGAAGACAAGAGCCGAAACACCGGAAACGCGGACGTGATATAGACGGGTTCGAACCAGCCTATATCACGTCTATAATCAATTGACAAAAAACGGCCATCGTTAGACAGCCGTTATCGTTTTTTGAGTGGCAGGAGCAGAAGGAATCGAACCCTCATCAACGGTTTTGGAGACCGCTGTTCTACCACTGAACCATGCTCCTAGCGCTCGTAATTATAGTGATTGGGCCTCTTTTAGGCAAGCAAGAAAAAGGGACGCCTCGATTTTGCGTCCCATTTATCTACTGACCGCGCGCGATTTTGCTCACGAGCCCCATATCGACTTGGCCCGCGTAATTGCTCTTGAAGTGCTTCATCACGTTAGGAAGGCTCTTGTCCTCGATCTTCGCGATAATGGCTTTTATCTCATCTTCGCTTAACTGCTTCGGAAGGAATCGGGCAAGGGCTTTTTTCTGGGCGTCTAAAGCCGCGATAGCCTCATTTCTACCGGCTTTGAGATAACTGCTCTTCTCCTCATCGAGCTCTTTGTCGAGCTTTTGGATGATATGGATCATATCGGCGTCGCTGACTTCTTTGTTTGCCCCGCTCGTCTTGAGCTCCATGTAGCGGGAAATAAGGATGGAATAAGCGCTTCTGCTATCGCCATCGTGCGCTTTCATCGCCTCGATATTGGCTTTTTTGATCTCATCAATGATCATGATTGCTACCTCCTGCCTTTATTGTAGCCGCATTTTCAGGCATCGTCTTCCTCAAGATAGTCCTTTTTCTCCCTATCGAGCTTTTTTCGGTGTCTCGCGTAGGCTATTTCCTCGCGGATATTCCTCAAAGCGAAGAAAAGCGGCATAATCTCAAGCCTTCCAAGAATCATGCCGGCGCTCAAAGTCCATAAAGCGATCGGATAGGCAACGAGATATTTTTTCCCATAAGTCACGAAATCGGTGGCCGATAAACCGGTATTGCTCATCGCGCTAGCCACATCGAAAGCCGCTTCCTCAGCATCGAATTCCGGCAAGAAAGTGAGGATAAGCACCGAAATAAGGAAAACGATCAAGAACAAAAGGCTATAGCTATAAGCCTCTTTCACCGTGCCATCGTCAAGCGGGGAGAGCTTGCCGTATCGATACGTCTTCCGCGGGTTGATTTGATGGGTTGGCGAGAAACGGTATTTGAGGCTATAGCAAAGATCCTTGAGGCAAACGGCGACTCTGTATTGTTTGATGCCGCCCCCGCAGCTCCCCGACCCGCCGCCGATGATCATGAGGATCGTGCAAGTCCATAAAAGCGGCTTCCCGAGGGAGAGCATATCGCTTAAAGAAGTTGGGGAAAAGCCTGAGGTGGTTGCGCTTGCGATAACATAGAATACCGATTCGCGGCTCCCTTTCGCGAAATTGCCCCAGAAACCGAGATCATTGGTTTTTGAGAGGTTCATCGCGCCAGAGAAAGACATGAGGAGAGAGGCGATCACCATAAGGGAGAAAGCAAAGCGTATCTCATCGTCTTTATAAACGTTTTTGATTTTGAAGCGCAGAATGAAAGTATGCATGAGGAAAGAGATACCAGACAATATCACCAAAAGCATCAAGACGAGCTCAATCGCAATCGGGTTGGCGGGCAATATTCCGTTTCCATTTGAAGTAGCGAAATACGCCACATTCGTCGAATAAGTGGACATCCCTCCACCGCTTAAAGCGCACATCGAGTGGTTGATGGCATCGAAAACATCCATCCCGGAAAGATATAAGAGGACAGCCCCGAAGATGGTATAGCCGCTATAAATGGTGAAGATAAGGCGGGCGCTTTTCCCAATCGAAGGCAAGAGTTTGTCGCTATGGCCCTCGGAAGCATAAAGCGTCGTGCTGCTCGTCCCGAGGAGGCTTTCCAAAACAAGGACGAGCCCGACTCCGCCGATGAATTGCATGAAAGAGCGGTGAAAACAGTAAACATGCGGCGAAAAAGCGCCATCGATATCGAGATAATCCTTATAGACCGTAAGGCCCGTCGTGCTATAGGCGCTAGCCGATTCGAAAATCGCCTCATTGAAATCCATATCCATTTTCCCAAAGCAATAGGCAAGGAAAAACGGCAAAGCGCCCGATAAGACGGCAAGCACCCAAGCGAGCATCAAAAGCTGACTATTCTCGAACCGAGCGAAACGCGCGCGTTTGCGCTTGTGCATAAGGAGGAAATAGAGAAGGGCGCCGACGGCAATATAAGAAATAGACGGGAAGAAAAAGAAAGGCCAGCATTCATTTTCTTCAGGATAAAAAGCGAGCATCAAAAGGGGAAAGAGACTAAGCAACCCAATCAAAAAGAGGAAAACGCCCAAATAGCCGAACACCAAAGAAAAGCCTCTAGCCTCCGCTTTTTCTTTCTTTTTCATGCCTATCTCTCTTTCTTCAGTTTATCCTTGATGGCTTTCTTTCGGCCTTCGCGCCGCTCATCTTTCTGAACGCGCCTTTCTTCTTTGACAAGGTCTTTGTCTTTCTCTTCCTGAAGGAAGGAGAGGATGTTCTGATGGTTCTCTGGCGCCGTGACGATCATGAGGATATCCCTTGGCTTAAGGACGATTTGGCCACTCGGGATGATGATCTGAAAAGAGCGGTAAATCGCCGCAATCGAGGCATATTTCGGGAAATCGATGTCCATGATGCGTTTATTCGCTATCTTGTGTTTGGAAAGAACCGTCGACTCGATGACGTTGACTTTGTCATTATCCAAGGAAAGGGTTTTGATGAGAGAGTCGAGGGACGATTCGCTTTGAATGGACTGGGCGAGCAAGTAGGTGCTGCTGATGACCGAATCGATGCCGAGCCTCTTGAAAAGATCGACATTGCGAGGGTCATTGACGGCGCAGATGACCTTCTTCACGTTGAACATCTTCTTCGCGAGGGTGCAGGAAGCGTAATTATCAGCGTCTTTTTCGCAAAGCGAGACGAAAACATCGGCATCCGCAACGCCCGCCTCCTCCAAAACATATTGCCTGAAAGGAGAGCCGACATAGACTGAGATGTGCTCTTTTTTGACTAATTCCTCCGCTTCGAGACGATCGCTATTGATGACGACGAGCTCGTTTTTGCGGCTTTTGAACATCTTGATGATGTAAGAGGCGCTCGCCCCGCCATTGACGATGACGATTTTCATTATCCCTTCCTCCCGCCAGAGAGAAGCTGATATTTGCGAAGCGAAAGCTCAAACGGATAGATGGCCTTGATATTCATCCCTTTAACGAGGTTGGCAAAGGAAGGATCGTTGAAACGCACGAATATCTCGTCGATCCCATAGATAGAGGAAGCTACATGGGAGAGCAATAGATTGACATTATCATCGCCTGTCGCGATCAAGATGCGATAAGCGTCTTTGATATACCCTTCTTCCGATAAAGACGATATATCGGTGGCATCGAGAGTCACCGTGTAGCCGCTATAATCCTCATCAAGCCTATCGAAAGAAGATGGATCGCTATCGATTATGACGACATTTTCCCCTTCTTTGCTGCTTTCGTTGGCGACTCTCGCCCCGAATCTGCCGCACCCGATGACCACGATTTTGTTTTTCATACGAATAGGAAGATACTACGAGAAAAAACAACTTTCAATCGCTACGGGAGAGAGATA
>CAVKAR010000092.1:0-4118 GCA_963654425.1 Lachnospiraceae bacterium | reverse complement strand
GGCCTTGCCTTCGTCCTTGATGAGGGAATCGTATTCATCGATGTCGACAATTCAATCGATGAGAACGAGAACCTATCGGATTTGGCTAAGAAACTTCTAGACGAATTCCCTGACACCTATGCTGAAAGATCATGCTCAGGGAAGGGAATCCACATCTTCCTCAAAGGAAAATTGAATGAGGATTTCATGAAGAGGAACGACTCAATCGGCTTGGAGATATACGACACCAAAAGATTCTGCTGCATGACCGGAGACATCATCTCACATACGAAAGAACTCAAAGATTATCAGGAGAAGCTCGATGAGATCTGCCATGAATATCTGAAGAAAGAGGCGCCGAAGAAACTAATCACATTCACCAATCCAAACCTGAAGGATTGGGAGATTTTGGACAAAGCATTCAGAAGCAAGGTCGGTGGGAAGATATCGAAGCTGTATTCAGGCGATATCTCGGATTATCCATCACATTCTAATGCCGACATGGCTTTCATGAGCTTCATGGCTTTCTATACGAGAAGTCCTAGCCAATTGGATTCTTTGATGAGGTCTAGTGGCCTATATAGGGAGAAATGGGATGAGAGAAGGGGAGATGAGACCTATGGCTCGATCACGATAAGAAGCGCGCTTAGCCATATAGGGGAATGCTACCAAAGCAAAAGGAAAGAGCACGAGATGTGCTGAAGGAGGAAAAGATTGAACAAAGTAAAAGCGATAACGAAACTGCCTAATGAGAAGGCGAAAATAACTGAGATTCCAAGCGACTACGGATTCGTATCCGATTTCGTCGGAGGGTTGGTCGATTGCACGTTCTTACCTACCGATGAGGACATCGACATCATCGTCAACGACAATTCGTTGAATCTGAGGATGAACCCTAACATTGTGACTCCTGAATTCGAGGGAGTACTTGCAGGCCCACTCATCTTCTGCACGCATGATGATGAGGGCGAGATGGCATCATTAACCGATGAGCAGGTAGAGAAAACGATGAGATACATCGAGAGGAACTGCGTGTTCAACATGTCCTTGGAAAGGGCGTACCAATATTCAAAGGTAATAGGTCCGCTCCAAAGATGCGAGGATGAGCTAGGAATGGAGGCGTATGCATGATGAGCAAATCGAGAACAAGAAACGAAGATGCTTTAGGAGGCGATATCAATGGCTAATCTAGCATATGGGAATTTGACCGCCGTGTTGCCTACCAAAAACGTTAACAAATTCAAAGGCTATTTCCTTGATGGCACATTGAACGACCACAATAGGAACGAGTATTTCCATAGGACTTACATGACCGATGATGAGGTAACCAACAACGACAAAGTGATGTCTTTATTGAGGATCTCATTCGAATGCGCATGGTCTGTATCCGGTTGCATGATGAGCCTTAACGAAGGAAAAGACGGCAACAGATGCGTCCTTTTGGAAGAGGCACTCAAGGAATGCGACGTAAAGAGATTCACTTTGTGGTCGAGCGAGTCCGGGGTCGGGTTCGAGGAATCGATAACCTACAAGAAGGATGAGCCTTTGGTCTATGAATCGAGGGAATTATACAAAGACCCCTTGGATGAGTATCTGAGGGACGAGGACATATACGAAGGAGGAAAAGAAGAGGAATGCCAAATTTTGTGAAGAATAAGATATTGGTCGGAAGAAGCGAATATGGAAGAAGGCTGATCGACAAGTACTGCACCTATGATAACGAAAGCGGGAGACTGGATTTCGATTTCAACAAGGTCATCAAGATGCCAGAGGACCTTCAGATCGAATTCTCCTCTCGAAGCGACCAAGCGCTTTGCCTGTATCTCACCAAGATCAATCCCGAGGTTGATTATTACGGCGAGAAGAAAGACAAAATCACCAAGACAGCCTATGGGAAGCTCATGAAGGAACTGAGCAAGAAGACCTTGATGAACCATGATTTCACGCTCAGCGCGGAAGACATCAAGAAGTTACTAAGCAAATACAACGAGAAGGATTCTGAGAAGAAGCTTTTGGATTTAGGCGAGAAACAAATAAGAAACCTAGAGAATTACGACGCCATCAACTGGTACGAGTGGGCGATCAATAACTGGGGAACTAAATGGAACGCCTCCGATTTCGAAACAAGCGACGATGACAAGTCCCTTACTTTTGATACCGCTTGGGACCCATCGGTCGAGATCATGCTTGAGATATCAAGGCAGAACCCCGACATCAGGTTCGGGTATCTCTATAGCGACGAAGCCATCGGCTCCCACGTTGGCTATATGCTAGTCCAAGCAGGGAGAATCGATTTCAAAGGCACTTTCGAGGATTATTCCTACGATGCCTATAGGCTTGCCTTCGACCTTTGGGATTGCTCTGACGATTACGAATACGACGAGAAGATGAACACATTCGTTCCTAAGGAAGAATGCTCGTCTTTGGAGATGAACTGATGGCAACCAGAAGTTATATCCTAAAGGAAAACGACGACGGCACATATACCGGAGTCTATTGCCATCACGATGGGTATCTAACCTATAATGGTGCGATGCTCTTAGACCATTACAACACCAGGGAAAGGGTTGAGAAGCTTCTTTCCATGGGCAATATCTCCGTTCTTGACACAACGATCGAGCCATATCCAGGGATCGCCCACGATTTCGAATCTAGGCAGGACGGAGTCTCACTATTCTACAAGAGGGATGGGAAATCCAAAGAGAACGAGTCTGCGAGCATCTTAAGCATCTACGACATCGATGACCCCTCTTCCTGGATCGAATACTGCTACGTGTTCGGGAAAGACGACAAGTGGCGTTATTTCAAGTGCGGCGAGCTCAACAGAGGCTTCAAGGACTTGGAGGCAGGCTTGGATGAAGAATACAAAAAACTCGGTTTCGAAAGGCCACAAGGCTACTATGGCTTCTATACCGAGGATGATGTCAGAAAGAGAGTCTATGACGAGAAGGCAAAAACGCAGGAGATGTAGCCTATATGCCTTTTTCTATCTCTTCGCCTTATTCTCATTCAGCGTGACTTTCTTCGTAAGGAACGAGACATACTTAAGAACAATTGATGTTGCTGATGATATTGCTACTAACATCGTGTTCTCATCCGATTCGGCGAAGGTCATTGACGCCTACAAGCTCACGAGGAAAGAGAGGTACCTAGCCGCGATTCATATCGATTCCTATTGGAGGAATGAAGGGAAGCATCTTCGTTCCATCGAGTCGATAGAGGCGGAGATATACGCCCATAGGATCGCATATCTTCTTGGCATAGACATAGAGAGGTCGAAAGACGCCGACATCGACCTTAGGGAAGACAAAAGGATATGCGTCAAGGCGAGCTACATCGCCTTGATGGCTTTCGGCGGATAAGGAGGGATAAGAATTGAGAAACATAAAAAAAGAGAAGAAAGAGAGGCTCACATTCGAAAACTGCCCTGATGTCATGGACGGCAAGGAGATAGCAGAGCTTCTCCATATCTCGCCTAAGACGGTCAACCGCATGGCCGCCACAGAAGAAATAGGTTCATTCACCATCGGAAGGGCAAGAAGATTCACTAGAAGAAGCCTCTTCAAGTTTCTTTACGAGAGAACCGGGGACGAGCAATTCAACGTTAGGAACTTCACCACAGGCGATATTTCCTTCATCAATGCGGACATTCCAGTCCATAACGACTACGAGGCTAGCCTATGACATCGGGAAGACTCGTGCAATCCAAGGGTAAATACTATGCGGTGATGTATTGGCAGGATCCTGTAACCCACACTAGGGTCGAGAGATGGATCGGCCTCAAATTGGATATCAGAGGCAATGCGACCAAGGCCAAGGCGATGCTAAATGAGCTGAAGAACTTATTTGACCCAAATGACATCGTCAAGACCAATGTCACCCTCATGAAGATGGGGCTTAAACCTTTGGATGATGATGGCAAGAGGATGAAGAAGAAGGATGCCGAGGCGAAAGTCGCGGCGGCAGCAAAAGCCGACGTCCCAGTTCAAATCGCCCAGAACATGCAAAACGGGATGATCCTCTTCTCGGATTACATGAAGGTGTGGCTTGAGAAGGTTAAGCCAACCGTCAGGGCAGTTACCTACACCGGCTACCATTACAGCGTCTACAACGTCATCGCCCCTTATTTCCAGAAACAC
>CAVKAR010000091.1:0-4258 GCA_963654425.1 Lachnospiraceae bacterium | reverse complement strand
AGATAATTGTCGTTGAAGCTCGTGTTTTGCTCAGGGTCAAGCACCTCAAGCATCGCGCTTGAAGGATCACCTTTGTAGTTCGATTTTCCGATTTTATCGATCTCATCGAGCAAAAACACAGGGTTGCTGACGCCGACTTTGCTCATGCCTTGGATGATTCTCCCTGGCAAAGAGCCAACATATGTGCGGCGATGCCCTCGGATTTCAGCCTCATCCCCCACGCCTCCTAAAGAAGCCTTGAAGAATTTGCGGCCAAGGGCTTTGGCGATGCTTTTCCCTAGGGATGTCTTTCCGCAGCCAGGCGGCCCGTAGAAACAAAGGATCGGGGCTTTGAGATTGCCCGTGGTCTTTTTGACGGCGAGATATTCGATGATTCTCTCTTTGACTTTCTTTAGTCCGTAATGATCCTCATCGAGGATTTTCCGCGCGTTGACTAAATCCTCGTTGTCTTCCGTCTTCTGATACCAAGGCACATTCATGAGGGTCTCGATATAAGTCATGATGAGAGAGGCTTCTAGCGATGCCTCGGGCATCATCTCGTAACGATGCAATTCATGGAGGACCTTCTTCTTGACATTCTCGGGATAAGGGTTTTCCTCAAGCTTTTTCTTGATGGCGTCTTCCCCGTATTCCTCATTCCCTTCGCCTAGCTCGTCTTTGATGGCCTTCATTTTCTCGCGAAGGTAGTATTCTTTTTGGCTCTGCTCGGCTTTTTGGCGCACGGTCGCATCGATTTTCTCATCGATTTTCGAAAGCTCCCTTTGGCCTTCAAGGAGCGAGAGGATGATACGCAGCCTCTCGTTCGTGTTGGTGGCGATTAAAAGCTCTTCCTTCTTATCGTTTTGGACTGGGAGATAAGCGGCGAGGGTGTCGCTTAAATCCCCTGGCGTTATGCCTTTATCGAGTATTTTCAAGGCGTTGCGCGGGATATTCCTCCCAAGTGAAGGGCTGTTGCCGAGGATATCGACGATTTTTTGGATGAGATCGCTTTCCTCGTTTTTATCGCCTGCTTCGTCTTCGAGCAGCTCGCCATCGGCAAAATATGTGCCTTTTTCGAGCCTGATGTTGGATAATTTCGCCCTCTTCGTCCCCAAAACGCGGATTTTGTAGGTCTCTCCGTCTTTGGGATTGCCGTTCACGACGGATGTCAAGCGGCATAAAGAACCGACTAGATAGATATCGTTGTCCAAATCAGTGAGGTCATCTTTGTCCATGACCTTTTGGGCTGTGAGGAAAAGCAAAGAATTGCTGTTTTTCTTTGCCTCGTTCACCGCTTCTACGCTAAAAGCGCGGCCCACTCCGATCGACTCGGAGGTCGATGGGAAAACGAGCAAACCGCGCGTGATGAGCAGAGGCAAGGTGAGAATATTGTCTTTATTTGGCATCTTGCGCCCTCCTTTCACCAATATATTAATATGGATTGATGCGTTTTTATTTGCTGACGCTCATGATGAAGTCGTGGATCTTTTGATCGCGGAGCATATTCATCCAGCGCCCTTTGTCCTGATTCATGTAGTTCAGGATGTCTTCGGCCTTCATGCCGTAAGAGGAGGCGCGCTTCTCGCTTTCGGCTTTGAGGTCATCATCAGTGACGGTGATATTCTCGGCGTTGGCGATTTCGTTAAGCGCGAGGAATCCTTTGATGTTGTTCTTCGCTTCCTCGAGGTAATTCTTTTTGAGATCCTCTGCTTTCACGCCGGTTATCTCGATATATTGCTCGAAGGTGAGACCGTTGCTTTCGATCTGCTTTTTGAAGTTCTCTTCGAGAGCCGCTGCTTCATTGGCGATGACTTCGTCAGCGATTTCGAAGCTCGACCCATCGACGATTTGCTTCACGATCTCGCCATAGTATTTGTTATCGGCATCGCGCACTTTGGCTTCAAGGATGCGTTTCTTCTCGAATTCCTTGAGCTCATCGACGGTATTGACGTCTTTGATGTCGAGATCTTTGACCGCCTCATCGCTTAAGGCAGGGATCTCTTTGACTTTGACTTCGTGAATGGTGCAATCGAAGATGGCTTTTTTGCCCGCGAGCTCTTTGACGTAATTCTCCGGGAAGGTGATCTCGACCGTTTTCTTTTCGCCGGATTTCACCCCCACGAGGCTCTCTTCGAATCCTGGGACGAATTGGTTGCTGCCCAATTCAAGGCTGTAGTTGGAGGCGGCTCCGCCCTCAAAAGGAACCATATCGCCCTTTTCGTTGGCGGTCTTGCCGAGGAAATCGAAGACGACGGTGTCGCCTAATTTCGCTGGTTCCTCGCTTAAGACGAGCTCGGCGTTGGCTTTGAGGCGGCTATTGATGCTGTCTTCGACTTCTTTCTCGCTCACGCTTGGGGCTTCTTTGGTGGCTTTGAGGCCTTTGTATTCGCCCAAAGTCGCTTTCGGGGAGAGAACGATCGTATAAACAACGGTCAAATCGTCATTGCTCAGTTTGGTGACTTTGACATCCGGGCGGAGGAACGGGTTGATTTTCTCTTCCCTGATAGCTTCTGCGAAAAGCGGAGTGAGCACTTCTTCGATGGCCTCATTGAAGACGGCCTCCGGATTCGTGTGCTGGCGGAGCATCTCTTTCGGGGCCTTGCCTTGGCGGAATCCTTTGATGCTGACCTTGCTGCTCACTTTGGAGAAGGCGTGTTCTTGGGCCTTTTTCCAGAGATCCTTATCAGCTTCGACGGTGAGCTCGATTTTGCTGTCGCCGATTTTGTTGATGGTGTGTTTCATTTTTGTTTACCTCAATGTTTCATGCTCTCTAAAGAGAGCGAAAAACGTTCACGAGGAAGAGTATACTCTAGGCTCTTCCCTTTGCCAAAAGGAAAATAAGGAAATTGACCCAGTGGCGATAAGGGCTCTATCCCTTTATAGGCGATAAAGAAGACAAGGCTTTGCTGACCTTTTCTTTTTGGCGGATAAGCTCCTCTTCTTTGATCCCCCGCTCGCTCAGCAAAGACTCGATATCATCTCTCCTGAGATATTCCAAAGCCAAGACGTAGAAGACTTCCGATATCTCCTTGGCGTTAGTCCCCTCGAAGGCGTTTTCGGGGAAAAGCGATAAAACGTAATCGCTCCAGAGCGCATAAGCGACCTCGTTCACGCTTGGGTCTTTCGAAAGGGCGGAGATTTCCTCTTTCACGGCCTTGAAAAGCGGCCCCACGAAAGGAGGATTAATATTTTTTGGTATCAATTGATACCGCTTATTGTCTTTGATCATGACGATTTCTTCGTCATATCCGCAGTTTAATAGCAGCAGCAAAGCGTACGTTTTGACGCTGCTATTGACGGAAGAGAGGAGAAGGGATTTTATCTCGTCCAGAAAAGGGTCGACGGCAATAGAGGAAATCGCCTCAAGGGTCGATAAAACATCCATATCGCTTTTTCTTTCCCGGAGTCTTTTCTTGGCCTCTTCGACGCTGAGTGGCCGCTTTCCGACCGATTCCCTCTCTTTTTCCCTCAAATAGCGGGGAATAGAGCGGAGGATCTCCTCGACTTCCTGCGAGACGTAAGGGTATTCCTCGAATTCGCGGAGGTCTTCGTAAGCTTCATCGAATTCCTCCAGATAGACGCGTAGCTTCATGTCGTTTTTGATGGTGGCAAGCGGATTATAGGCGAAAAGAGCCTTGCGCTTGCTTTCGAAAATGCCCATGGCTTTCTCTTTTTCCCCTAGCGCGAGCAACGCGCTCGCCCTATAAAAGAGGGCTTCCCCGTCTTCTTTCCCTTCTGTCTCCTCGATTATCTTCGAATAATCGCGAGCAAGGAACAAATCGTTAAGTTCGCTCATTTGCCCCACCTATTCGCCATGATGGCGCCATGACATACATTGCCATCGCAATTCCCTTTATGGCTGCTGCTTTTTTTGCTGCAGCCCGCTAAAGAGGCAAGCAAAAGGAGCGAGACGGCTAGTGCGATTTTCTTTTTGCTGTTCTTCATCATTCTATAAATCGAAGACGACGGCAGTGCCGTTCTCGATGGCGTAAGAGGCGAAATACGACATGTATTTGTAGAAGGAGCGAAGGGTTTTCTCGAGCCCTTGCTCGTTTAAGCGGGAATCGCTATAGGACTTCAGTTTCAATAGAGCCTCGCCTTCAAGCTTGATGAAGGCTTTGTCGGCGAAAGCTATCCCGGTGGCAGCCGATAACTTATTAAGATAATCGTCGCTTGTGAGCCAACGGGCCAAATTAAGCGATATTTTGTGGATTTCGAAGCCTGATGTGTATTTTCTCGGCCTCACATCCTCCACCGCTTTCTTGTCAAAAGGGAGGAC
>CAVKAR010000090.1:0-4390 GCA_963654425.1 Lachnospiraceae bacterium | reverse complement strand
TCCGTAACGAAGATAGAGAAAACGGGTTCAGAAGACAACGTCGATACCTACAGCATCACCTACAGCGATGGCACCTCTTCGACCTTCACCGTGACTAACGGCAAAGACGGGTCAAATGGCTCTGATGGGAGCGCTCCGAGTATCGGTTCTGATGGGTATTGGTATATCGGCGATAAGAGCACTGGGGTGAAAGCCACTGGCGATAAAGGCGATTCCGGCCTCTCCGTGACTATCACCAGCATCGTCGAAAGCGAGACTAATGGCGTGAATACGCATATTGTCACTTTCAGCGACGGAAAGAGCATCACCATTACCGACGGGAAAGACGGCGAAGACGGTCTTACCCCCTATATCAAAGACGGCAATTGGTGGATTGGGGGCGAGGATACCCATGTGAAAGCCGAAGGCAGTGATGGTTCCACCCCGAAAGTCGAGATAAGCGATGACGGATATTGGGTCATAAACGGGGATAAATCAAACGTAAAGGCCAAAGGAGATAAAGGGGACACCGGTGAAACCGGACCTGCTGGCAAAGACGGGAAAGACGGCAAAGATGGCATCGACGGCAAAGATGGCATCGACGGCAAAGACGGCGTAAATGGGGCCGACGGTTCTTCCGTCCTGACGGGTGAAGGCGCCCCAGCCGATACGCTCGGGAAAGACGGCGATTCCTATATCGACACCGACACCTTCGATTATTACGCGAAGAGCGGTGGAGCATGGAAAAAATCCGGCAACATCAAGGGTGCTGACGGAAAAGACGGTATCGATGGCAAAGATGGGGCCGACGGGAAAGATGGCGAAAAGGGCGATAAAGGCGAAGATGCCGTGACCTATATCCCGTGTATTTTCAATAACTACGATGGAAGTAAACTCTACGAGTTCTATTATGAAAAGGGCTCAGATATCGTCTACGACGGTCCAACGCCCACTAGAGGCGAGGATGACGGCGTTCATTATGAGTTTACGGGATGGGATAAGCCGCTCACTGATATCCAAAAGCCGACGATCTTCACGGCTCAGTTCTCTTCTTATGCCAATTGTACCTTCAAGGATTACGATGGTGAAGTGCTTTACGAAACGAAGGTGGATATCGGGGATGATGTCGAATACGGCGGCAAGACGCCGTATAGACCCACCGAGGAACTCGATTACATCACTTTGAAATGGCAATTCAAAGGATGGGACAAATCTTTGAAGAATATAGGGAAAGATACCGTTTTCTGTGCCGAATATTATGTGCCTGACGCTCATAAGTGCACTTTCCTCAATGAAGATGGGAGTACATTCCTAGTGACATACTGTCTTGATGGGGAGAGCCCAAATTGCCCTACAGAGAATCCGAGCAAAGAAAACGTCAGTAACGAAGATGGGTCAGTGACTTCCTATTCTTTCTCTGGCTGGGACAAATCAACCACTCAGCAAATAAATGAGGATACCACTTTCACCGCTCAATATACGGAAACGAAGAAGTGGTGGGTGAACTTCATTGATGATGACAACAGCGTGCTTTACAAAACGCTCGTTAGCGCAGGGACATCTGTATCTAGCATCCCGTCAAGCTACTATAAAGGCGAGACCCCCAGCAAAAAGCAAAAAGCCGAAGGAACGAATATCACTACCTATACCTGGGAGTCGTGGAAGACTAGCTACGATGAAAGCGATCTCAACGATTCGATCACTTTCCTGGCGAGCTACGAAGAAAGCTCATACACCGGCTACAAAGTCACCTTCAAAAATGGCGAAAATGAGCTTTATTCCTATTATTACGAAGCTGGGAAAGAAGCTAGCTATCCATCTGATCTCGACCTACCTTTTTCTTACGATACAGAGAAGGTTAACCAGTTCGCTGGCTGGGATAAGGCAAGCAAGCTCAAGAATCTAACCGGGGCAGTTGACACTAGCGCTACCTTTAAGACTGTCTCGCGCAAACAGAACGGCGAATATCCACAAAGCAAAGTCATCGATGAAACGCTCATCGGCGAAATAGCCAGCGCGAATGAAATCGATGAGCAAGGCTATTATGTGCTCAACGGGGAGAAATACGAGTTGCTCAATGACTACTTCTACAAGGTTGAGCCAATCCAGTGGAAATTCCTATCCGATGATGGCGTTTCATCCCTTCTCACCTCAAACAAGCTGCTCGACGCGCATTATTGGAACTATAGTTCAATGACAAGGGACGATGGTACGTACCCCAACAATTGGGCGAAAAGTGACATTCGCGCTTGGCTTAACGGGGATTTTCTCAAAAAAGCCTTCTATTACGACTCTTCGCTTATCGTGACGACGAGTGTTGATAATTCGGTCGACTCGACTGGTTTAAAGAACAACCCCTATGTCTGCGATGATACGGAAGATAAGGTGTTCCTCCTTTCCTACGCCGATATGACTAACGATGACTATGGGTTTAAGGATGATCAAGGCAGAATATGCGAGCCGACAGACTATGCCAAAGCGAAAGGCGTTGAGAGATTTGGTTATTGCTATTATTGGGCCCGCTCGCCGTATTTATACAAAGACGATGTTTACGACGTGATTGACGATGGCAGTCTCCAACATGGTGTCCTGTACAGTTCCACTGGCGGGGTCCGTCCCAGCCTTACGATGAAAATCTGATAAGGCTGGTTTGCGAATATCGATAGATATTTGCCTCGCTGAATACGAAGCCTCGTCAATTTCATCGATGATCGATTGTGCTTTCGATAGGGAGCGTCAGCAGTTTCCGCGATGATGCTTCCTCATGTCGTTGCCCGTCAATTAGCCGCTGCCGCAAATAAAAAACGCTATTGATTCTGGGATGATATTGAACTTGTTACCATTTTTCTGGCTGTTCTGTGGATATCACAAACTACAATTGGGAAACGGCAGGTCAAAAGTATGTTCGAAAAAGAAGACAATAAAGCTGAATTCAAAGAGCGGATCAGCGTGAGCCTTCCGAAAGAAATCGTGGCTTTTTTGAATACCGATGGCGGAAATATCTATATCGGGATAGATAGGCGCGGGAAAGCGGGCACGAGGTGACAAGGGTCGTGAAAGCATACGGGGAAGGAGCCTATGTTTTTTCGGAATTCTTCATCGATGTGGAGATACCGTTCAACTGAAATGGATTCATGAACGAGAGAAAGGGCTCGAGCAAGAAGCGCCCAGAAGAGAAGCGCGAGGCAATCATAGGCTTATTGAAAAGCGATGGGAGGATATCGAGACATAATCTCTCATTGCTCCTCGATATAAGCCCATCAAGCGCCCGTTACCAATTGGACAAGCTCCAAAAAGAAGACATCATAAAGCATGAAGGGCCCGATAAAGGAGGGTATTGGAAAGTCTTGAAAGAGGCTTCGACTCGTTAAAGCGTTCGCTTCGTGTAGCGGCTCTTCTCTTGGTGTCCTTTGGTTAACTCCGCGCAGGCCCGAGCCTTCTCTAGTGCGTCATCGTAATCAAGTGGCTAGCATGATGCTGGCTCTTTTCTTATCGTTCACATGATAAGCGAAGACCGTTTGACGGTACGGTTTTGATTTGGGGATACTTGCATGCTGCTCACTTTTCTCATGCCGTTCCTTCCTGATGATTGAGCCTTTATCATCGTTGCTTGCGCTTCCGATATAAGTCGAAATTTAAGTCGAAATTTAAGTCGAAATTTAAGTCGAAATTTAAGTCGAAATTTATTGGAAGAAACTCCCGTATTGTCTATAATTTTTTGGAGGTAAGCGAATATGGAACTGCCAATAAATGTAGAGGATCTTATTTTGGAAAGGCTCGTCGAATCGACGAGGCTAGACTACAAGGAAGGGTTTGACCCGAAGGCCGTCCTCCACAGTATTTGCGCCTTTGCAAATGACATTGACAACACGGGCGGAGGATACATCATCATCGGGATTGAGGAGGACAAGGGATTCCCCAAGCTCCCGCCGAAGGGCATAGAAAGCGGCAAGGTGGACGAAATCATGAAGGATCTTGTCGGTTACTGCAACCAGATTGAGCCGAGATATATCCCAATTGTAAAGCCCGTAAAATTCCAAGGGAAGAACGTCATCGTCATCTGGTGCCCAGCTGGTCACGGTAGGCCTTACAAGGCGCCCGAGAATCCTCATACGAAGTCGCTCAAGAGGTACTATGTCAGAAAACTGAGCAGCTCCATCGTCGCGAAGGCTGAGGAGGAAAGGGAACTCTATTATATCTCGAGCGACATCCCTTTCGACGACAGGCCGAACCTGACAGCGACGATCGATGACATCGACGTTTCGCTTCTCAGAAAGCATCTACGCGACTCAAGCAGCGACCTTTACGAGCATTCTCTGAAGATGGAGACCCTCGAGATCGCCCAGTCGATGCAGCTCGTCACCGGCCCCGATGAGGCGTTGAGGCCCAGAAACATCGCTCTCCTCATGTT
>CAVKAR010000089.1:0-4407 GCA_963654425.1 Lachnospiraceae bacterium | reverse complement strand
TTTAAGTACCCCTTAGCGTGCCTTTTCCCTTAGGCAGCTTTAAATTGTAATTTAAGGAGCGTCGATTATGAAAAAAACCGCTATCTTCCTTCTGAGCTTGCTATCAATCCTCGTGGTTGGCTGCTCTAACGAAAACGGAGGCGATTCAAGCTCATCCTCTTCTTCAGTTGCGGAGACCAGTGGCTGGAGCGAGGAGCAAAAAACCCTTTTGGAGGAATACTGCGGCTCTTTGATCCCTTTCCCCGGCAAAATGCTCGGGAATAAAATCAGCTTCTCCGTGATTGAGGAAGATAGCGGCAGCACATACCTCCAAATCACCGACAACGCCACCTCTTCCCGCTTCATGGAATATTACAAAAACCTCGCAGAAAGCGGCTGGAATATCCTTAAAGGGTATGACGGGGAATATATTCAAAAGGAAAATAGCGGCACTGAATACGTGATCGCGACCAAGAAAGATGAGGAGAAAGGCAAAGGATACGAGCTCCTCTATTTCTACAAAGAGGCCTCGTTCACGACCGGTGGGATAAGCCCCTCTTGCAATGTCATCAAATGCTTCAACGATCTCGATTATGAAGCCAAAAGCGCGACTGCCTGGGAGGAAGATGATGCTTCAGCCATCAAAAACGCCCTTGCCACCGATATCCCCTATGTTGCTTTAGGCGAAAGCGGCTACGTCTACAAAGGCTATTCGAACGCCGTTATCCTCACTGACCAATACGCCGAGGATCTTTCCTCGTCCTACTATTCGGCTCTGATAGATGACGGATATGTCTATGACAAAGCCAAAAGCGATGAGAATTATTGCTATTATCTTACGAAAACCTTGTCGGATGGAGCCGCCATCACCACGACGCTCCGTTATACATACGGAAATTATTTCGTCTTTCTCTATACCCCGAACCCAACGAAATCCGAAACCTGGCCCAGCGCCTTCGCTAAAGAAATAAAGGAGGCGACGGGCTTCGAGCCGCCGGCTTTCGTAAGCGGGGAAAGCAAAAGCGAATTCCGCACCTACAAGAAAAACGACACTTACTACATCGAAGGTGATACTTATTACGATAACCCAACATGGGATTACACTTCCCTTCTCGATAAAGAATACCATCTAAGCCAAAAAGAGCTCGGCGGTCCTTACGTCGATTTCGATGAGTCATTCAAAGTCACCGTGAATGATTTATACGATGAGGATAATAACACCGTAGGCATGCAAATCGGCGTGACGAAGACCGTTCCGACAAGCACCTTCTCTGCCTCGTGGCCGACTGAGGCCATTTCCTCCACCATCGAAAGCGTTTTGGGGGTCGAAAGCTTCTCTTTGCCTCCTTTAACCGATATCTCTTCCTATACTGACAAAAACATCAAATACAGCATCCTTGGCGAAGATTACGTGCAAGGAAGATACGAATACTATCTAAGCGATATCGCCGAATACCCCTCTTCCTATAGCGGGCTTCCCGAAAACTACACTGAGCAAGATATCAAAGACCTCGCCTCCGCTTTAGCGACTGCCGAAGCCGGCATCAAAATCGAAATTGAGGACAAAGAGCCGTATTTGTCTTCCGATGCTTATGAAAAAACACTGACGGAGGCTTGCTATTACCGCGAGACGGTTTCTGATTCCTCCGCAATCGGTTTCGAGGACAAAGACGGAAAAATCGGCGTCAGCATCACCACCGTCAATTCCGATTATGGCTATGGCAACACCACCATCTTCATCCATGGCGGCAGCAAAAAGGCCCATAATCCCGAATTCGGCTTCTATCAAGAAAGCTACAAAGCCAATATCGGCGCCAGTTTGACCCCCACTCTCATCAAAAACATGCTCCCCTATTCCGTGACCTATTCTTTTGAAACGGGCGTAGACGGTTTCTCGGTAACCGAAAAAGGCGTCGTGAAAGTCGATAGCGGCGTCAAAGAAGGAACAAAAGCCATCTTGATCGCGGCACTATCGACGCCTGAAGGGAAAACCTTCACCGATAGCTGCAGCATCGTTGCGGCCGTTTTCGATGATTATTCGGCGGAAGGGACGATGGATCTTGTCCTAGGCTATCTGGAGAATCAAGGATTCGACGCTCCAAAAAAGCTGGATTTAACCAAAATCGACCTCACTTACTTCGGCGCCGAATTGCGCTTTGAGGATAGGGAGAAGGCGGGCGTCAGCGTCAGCTCGCTAGAAAAACTCGTCGAAGAGCATCTCATCCCGAAGAGTTTCGAGCTAAGAGCGAGCGAAGACAAAGGTCCGTGGTCCACCGTCACCAACTGCGACTTCTACACAGGGAAGGCAATCGGCGAAGGGAACTGGAATGACTACTACTTCGTCAATCAAGAAGGCAAGGATCAAATAATGCTCGAATTCTCCGTCTACACCCCTTACGACAACGAAAAGGCGCTCGTCTTGCGCATCATGAGCTTCGATTGCTTGTCGGTGCGCTAAAAAAAGAATGCAAAAACGGCTGAAACGAATCAGTCGTTTTTTGTTAACCTATTCACCGCTTCTTTTTGGCTATATCTTTGCGCTTCTTTCCTCGATTGCTGATAATCGCCGTCAGTGGCACGTCAATGCCATTTCTCTGTTTTGAGTCATTTTCCTTGCAAAAGTCTCCTCGAAGGACAGGAATTTCAGCGTTAGAGTTTTCTTCTTTCAAATGCAAATCGAAAAAATCCCTTTGTTTTTTGACCTAGTGATAACCTTATTTCTTTTTTAGATAAGTTTTGAGATATCCAGATCGATCATTTGCATTCGATTAGGAGGCATCTTGTTCAAAAAACCGACCATGTAGATAGGCATATACATTATTTTTTCATCAATTTTGACATTGCCGTTATAGAAAACGTAGGCTTTCTGATAATCAAATTCGTGATTGCTCATCAAATTCGACAGCGATGAATGCCTCTTATAGCCTTTTCCGCTTTTAACCTCAATTGGCGTGACCGAATTCTCTAGTTCGATAAGAAAATCTATCTCCCCTCTCTTTTTATCGTTGTTGTAGAAAAGTTCAAAACCATGCGCTATTAATTCCTGCGCCACAACGGATTCATAGATAGCTCCACAGTTGAGCGTGCAATCGCCATTCAGTATTACAACTTGATTGCCATTGAAAAGCTTGAATGTGAGGAGCCCAACATCGGAGGGGAACAGTTTAAACAAAGTCCTTTCCTTGCTTGCTAGCAAAGGGTAAACAGGGTTGTCGACGTTATGCACGAATAAGCCGACGCCACTATTTTTTAGCCACGCGAAAGATGCTTCGTATTTATAGAACCTGGCCTTCTCGTTAAGATTCTTCAAAATAAATCTTTTGTTTTGGGCATTCAGCTCGCTTGGTATCAGATCATATATGTCCCGAATCAGCAATTTGTCGTTTTTTTGATATTTGGCTATATCTTTTTTATAGCCGCTATCGATATCTAGCAAAGCCTGATTCACTTTATACACATCTCTGGAATCCACGAATGCCTGAACGGCTTTAGGCATGCCCCCGACAACAAGATAGGTATTGAAAAGACTCATCATTTGCTTATGCACGACTTCATCAACAGCTTCATTGCCATTGAAGCAGCCTTTCAGATAGTCGAATGTTTGCTTCGATACCCCAATCGCTTCGCTGAATTCCTCAAAATCCATCGGATACATCTGGAGAATCGTCAAAAAACCTATAGGTATTGAAGCGATTTCTTGCATCTTGATGCCTAGTAAAGACCCGGAAAACACATATTTGAATCGATGGTCGTTAGATAAAAACTTAATCGGCGTGATTGCGTCCTGTGCTTCCTGAATCTCGTCGATGAAGATGACCGTCTTCCCTTCAAGCAAAGGTCTGTTTGAGAGCGATGAGAGGCGCATGAGCAACTGCTTTCCGTCAGTTGACGTATCGAATGCCTCTAACGCCAATTTGTTTTCCAAGAGGTTGAATTCGATGAAATCGAGCTTATTGTTATTGAGATATTCCTCGATGATTGTGGTTTTCCCGATTTGCCTTGCACCATCAATCAATAACGCCGATTCGCTATTTTTGAACCAATTATCAATTGAGGCACTTATTTTTCTTTTCAACATAATGATTTCCTAAAGGTAATAATAACGAGCTACTTGCATTTTTCCAACCAAAAAAAGCATTAGAATTGCATTTTTCCAACCTTAAAATCCGCTAAAATTGCATTTTTCCAACTTTTTCTGCCGAAATTACATTGAGTGAGGCAACAAACTAAAAAAGGTTTGGGCGAACGCCTCAAACCTATTTTGATTACTGGTGGCCCAAGCCGGGATCGAACCGGCGACACAAGGATTTTCAGTCCTTTGCTACTACCATCTGAGCTACCGGGCCAGCCCATTTAGAAGGGAAGAACGCTAATTGGCGGACCATACGAGATTCGAACTCGTGATCTTCTCCGTGACAGGGAGACATG
>CAVKAR010000088.1:0-4427 GCA_963654425.1 Lachnospiraceae bacterium | reverse complement strand
GCTTAGGAAACGGAGGTCAGCTATGGATAAAGCAATCATCTCGATAGCCTATAAATTCGACGGTTACGGCATGGCTTTATATGTGCTCATCGTGACTTTGATCGCCGGATTGCTTTCGACTTTCATCGGCATTGAGCGCGAGGCCAAAGGGCAGGCGGCGGGATTACGCACCCATGTCCTTTTAAGCGTCGGATGCGCCCTTATGATGGCAATCTCCGTTTGGGCGATCGGCCTAGCCCAGGGGATTGATGCCTACAATTGGGAGAGCGAAAGAAAAGCCCTTAATTACGATACTTCCCGCGTAGCCGCCGGCATCATCGCGGGAATTGGCTTTCTAAGCGCCGGCACGATCATCAAAAACGGGGCATCGGTGAAAGGGCTCACGACAGCCGCCACTTTATGGATCTGCACGGGCATCGGCATGGCATGCGGAGTCGGCTTCATTTTGGAGGCCATCATGACGACGGGTGTGACTCTCCTCTTCCTTTTCGGCCTCGAATTCGTCGAGAAATGGCTCTACAAGAGATCGCCGAGCGTCCATTTGATCGTCGCCAAAAACGTCCCGATTCTGAAGCAAATCAACGATGTGGCCCAAAGCAACCTCCTCGTCGTCAAGAACATCCGCACGATGAACATAAAAGAGGAAGACGGAACAGAAGCGGTGGATGTCAAAGTGTATTTTGCTTTCAATTCAAGACTTGAGAACGTCAATGATTTCCTTGACAGTTTCAAGGACAATCCCTCCATTTACCGCATTTATTCGAATTACCTCGATTCGCAGAAAGAGGATTGAGCAAGGGAAGAAGCATCTTCCCTTCTTTAATTCGAAGGAAGGATGTTGTTAAATACTCTCTATGGATTACCGTTACCTCATCAATAGTTCCGATCAAAAGGAAGCTCTCGATATAATCGGGGGAAAAGAAAATATCAGTTTTCAAAATAAGAGCAAAGAAGACAAAGGTCTGCCTTTTCTTCTTTTGCCCTTGAAGAAAGAGAAGGAGCTCATCATTGAGTGCTCTTCCCCTTTGCCTGCTGAGATGTTTTCAGAGCGGAACAGCAAAAGGATGGCTGTTATAAAAAAGCTGGAGAATGCCGAGAAAATACGCGAAAAGGCGCATCTATATGGCTTGCTTGCTTCTTTCCTTGTTATTTTGCTTATCGGCTCTGCCTTCTTCGCAATCGGCTTCGGCATGAAACAAGGGGGAGGCTACTATGCTTTGCTTCTTCTTACGCTTGGGATTGGCTATCTCACTTTCTTGGCGCTTAAAAAAGGCGCGGAGTTATACGCTTCTTACCGCGAAAAGAAGCGCCTAGCCTATTCTTTGCTTATGGATAAGCAAACAAAGCAGTGAACAAAACAGCCTGAAATGATCAAAAAGAGCCACTTTCGTGGCTTTTTTCCTTATTTACCGATTTGTATCGATAAAATCTTGCCTATTTTTTGAAAAATACCCCTTCACAAACGCAAATGAAAGCGCTACCATAAAGGTACCTCTTAAGGGCATCACCTCCTTTCGACCCCTTAGGCGTCATTGCTTCTGAAAGTCCTCCTCAATTATCTTTCAGAACTTCGAGTTTCTCTTAGACCCTCCTTTCCCTAAGAGAGAACCGGAGATCCGTGGAAAAGCAAAAAAAGCTGTTTCCCGGATCTCTTTTCATTTATGAAGGCCTATTAGGCTTTCCCTTTGCTAGGCAATAATGAATAGTAGATTTCTCCGATCTCCTCTTTGCTCCAGGAATAGCTTTTCCCGCAGAATTCGCATTTTACCTCAATCGGTTTATCATCGAGCATCATTTCCCGAAGCTCTTTTCTCCCTAAGGCAATGAGGATTTTCTCGAAATGCTCCTTGGAGCATGAACAGCCATATCTCACTTCGATTGGATCGGTCATGAAAACGGGCTCTAAGCCAGTGAAGAGAAGGTCGATGATATCCTCGAGGCTTTTCCCTTCCTTGAGCTTTTCCCCGATTGAGCCCAAGGTTTTAATGTTCTTCTCTAGCATCGTGATCGTCTTTTCGCTCGCATTTGGCATAAGCTGCACGAAAAAGCCGCCCGATGATTGTATCTTCGCATCCTGGTCGAGAATGACGCTTAAGCCCAAAGCGGTGGGCGTTTGCTCGCTGACGGCGAAATAATGGGTGAGATCCTCGCCTATTTCCCCATTATATAGAGGCGTAGAGGAGACGTAGGGCTCCTTCAGGCGCATATCGCGGATGATGTTGAGAGTGCCTTTTCCGATGGCTTTGCCGACGGAAATGGGCTCATCGGAAGGCATATATGAACCGTTTTTGACGTATCCTTTCACCGTATGCTTCCCGTTAGCGATAGCGATGATCTCCCCTAAAGGCCCATCGCCTTCAAAGCGGAGAGTCAGCGTCTCCTCGTCTTTGAGGGTCTCGCTTACGAGCAGCGAGGCGCTGAGGGCTCTGCCTAAGGCGATAGAGGCGATAGGGCTCAAGGAATGGATGCGCGAGGCTTCTTCCACGAGGTTTTTGCTATTGAGCGCGAAAGCGCGCACTTCCCCGTTAGAGGAATAGGCGCGCAATAGATAATCCTTCTTTTCCATGGGGCATATACTAGCACGACTTCCCTTTTTATTCACCGAAAAGGGCAAAGCCGACATTATAGGTATCACTTGATAGTTCAAAACTCATTTATTAATCGCATGAATTCATAGTTTTGCTTAAAAGATATCATCTTCTTCCACAAAAAGGCTCGTTTTCTATCTTAAAAGGAGCGCGGATAGGGAGAGAAAGGTATAATACGGGCATGGGCAAAAAGCTTTTCCTGACTTTAAGCGTGCATGAGCTCGTCGACTTCTTGCTGAGGAAAGGCGATATCGATTCCCGCATCTATAACGATGAGACGATGGCTATCGGGAGCAAAATCCACGCGAGTTTTCAGAAAAAGCAGGGCAATGAGTATCTTTCCGAAGTCGGTTTGAGCGAGACTTTCATCCGGCCTAAGGGCAGCGTCAAACTCGAGGGGAGGGCGGATGGGATCATCCTAGGGGAAGATTACCCCATCATCGACGAGATTAAATCGACCGTCTCCCCGCTTTCGGAATTCTACCGCGTCCAGGGCGAATGGCATTTCGGGCAGGCTTTTTGCTACGCCCTTATGTATGCTCACAAAAGCGGGGCGAAGAAAGCCTATATCCGCTTGACCTACATTTCCCAAATAAGCGATGAGACGATGAGGAAAGAGCTTCTTTTGAGCGTTTCCGAGCTCGAAGAGCACGTGAATTCCTACATCGATAGGTATCTTTCCTTTTATGAAGGCGTCTATGATCACAAGAAGAAAGTGCGGGAAAGCGCGAAAAAGCTCTCTTTCCCTTACCCCTCTTTCCGCGCTGGGCAAAGGGAGATGGCTAAATTTGTCTATTCGGTATGCCGCGATGGCGGCACCTTCTTTTGCGAAGCCCCGACTGGCATCGGCAAGACGATGAGCGCCATTTTCCCGGCCATCAAATCGCTTGCCTATTCCTCAAGCGAGCGCATTTTCTATCTCACGGCCAAATCGACGGGAAGGGAAAGCGCGTATGAGGCTATCTCGCTTTTGCGCGAAAAAGGCCTCTTTATCCGCGATTCTATGCTCCGGGCGAAAGACAAGATGTGCTTTTCGCCAGGGAAAGGCTGCAATCCCGATGAATGCCCGTTCGCGAAAGGGTATTACGAGAAGCTCCGCGAAGTGGTTGAGGAAGAGATGAAGGCGAATAACCGCTTTTCGATCGATTACGTGCTTATGGTGGCGAAAGAGAAAGAGATGTGCCCTTTTGAGCTGCAGCTCGATCTTTCCTTGCTCAGCGACATCATCATCTGCGATTTCAATTATTTCTTCGATCCTTTCGTCTATCTTGAGCGCTACTTCGGGGAAGAGGCGGATAGCAGGCGCTCTATCCTCCTCATCGATGAGGCGCACAATCTCGTGGAAAGATCGCGCGACATGTATAGCGCCTCCATTACCTTATCATCCGTCAAAAAGGCCAAAAAAGAGCTCAAAGGCAAGGCATTCAAAGCGCTCAGAAACGCTCTTTCCAAGCTTGAGCGGTTCCTCAAAGAGGAAAGCGGGCTCGCCACCGAAGGGGAAACGGTTTACGAGAGCTTGCCTACGAAAGGCAAAGCCGCCATCTCCTCTTTCCTCGACCACAAAAAAGACATCAACAAGGAGCGGAGCATAGGCGGGAAAGTCGAACTCGGCGAGGACTTCGAGGAATTATCCATCGAGCTTTACCGCTTCTCCTCGCTTTTAGAGTCCTATAGCGCCTCCTCTTTGCTGTATTTCTCGAATAAGATAGAGCCGACGCTCCATCTTTTCTGCCTCGATCCTAGCCTTTATCTACGCGCTTGCTTAAACAAAGTGAAAGCCAGGGTCCTTTTTTCGGCCACTCTCTCGCCAATCTCCTTCTATATGGATTCCCTATATGG
>CAVKAR010000087.1:0-4493 GCA_963654425.1 Lachnospiraceae bacterium | reverse complement strand
ATATGGAACTGTTGCCGAAACTAATAACGAAAGAGAAAGTCATAAATCAATTCAAAGACGATAAACAATATTCGAACTGGATCTCGAATAAACTCAGATCGAAAGCCTACGTGAAAGTTCGAAACAACCTGTATGCTTTAATCGACCCTTCGACGAACGACATTTATTCAACCAAGTTTGAGATTGCCAGCAACATCTCAGAGACTTCCTTCCTTTGCTTTCATTCCGCCCTTGAATACTATGGCATAGCAAACCAGGTCTTCAATGATGTCATAGTCGGCAGCCTCACGAAATTTAACGATTTCATTTTTAGAGACAACGAGTTTATCTACAAACGCTCTAAAAACTCGGCTTTCGTGAACGATGTCGTCAGCGAGGGGATAAGGGTCACTTCCCTTGAGAAAACAATCGCGGACTGCATCGACGAGATAGATTTCTCCGGTGGGATAGAGGAAGTACTTAACGCCCTTGAGCAGGTTAAATACCTGAAAGAAGAAAAATTAATCGAGATTTTAGAAAACAGTGACAAAATGTTTTTATACCAAAAAGTCGGATACTTGCTTGAGATTTACAACGACCAGTTGAATCTGTCCGAAGATTTTTTCAATCGATGCAAGTCGCATCTGACGAACAAGACGAACTATCTCATGAATGGCAAATTCAAAAGCGCGGTCCTTAACAAAGATTGGAATCTCATCGTTCCAAAAAACATCAAATCGCGCATTAACGGAGGTTATTGATGAATTACGCAAAACAATATCTGACAGAGCTAGCCTCAAAAACGAATTTCATCAAGGACAACCTAGAAAAAGTGCTGAGACTGTCAGAGATATTGAGATTTCTGAATTCGGATTCATATTTTCGAGACAAGCTAGCCCTTAAGGGAGGAGCGGCAATCAACCTGACATCAGTGGAACTGCCACGCCTTTCGGTGGACATCGACCTGGATTTCACAAGCAATCCATCAAAAGAGGAGATAGAGAAAGCGAAATCCGAAATGAGCAAGAAACTAGCGGATTACATGTGGCAAGAGGGCTATTCATTGAACGCAGAGCCTAGAAAGCATTACGCCCTGCTTTCCTTCACGTTCGCCTACATGAACAACGCCGGCAATAGGGACAGCATCAAAGTGGAAATCAACTTCATGGACAGATGCCATGTTTTGCCTTTGGAATACAAGAGAATCAGAGGAAAAGGCGTTATTGAAGGATTCGATATCCTGGCGCTGAACGACATCGAGCTTTACGCGAGCAAAATAAACGCTCTCCTGTCACGTGCTACGCCAAGGGATTTGTATGACGTGAACGCCATGATCAATGGCAACATCATCGAAGACAACAATCTATTAAGGAAATGCCTGATCTTTTACAACATGGTCGGCGGTGAGCAGGATATAGACGATATTTCGTTCGAGAACATCGAAAGCATAAATTTCGCGAAATTCAAAACCCAGCTAAAGCCGGTGTTGGCCAAAAACGACAGATTCAATCTGGATGAAGCGAAAACTAGCGTCATCAGCTACTTGAAAACCTTGATATCGATAAATGAAGACGAGAGGAAGTTCATAGAAGAATTCAGAAACAAGAACTACAAACCGGAGTTACTGTTTGATGATGAAGCAACAATCGAAAATATAAAATCCCATCCGATGGCATTATGGAGATGCCCATGCACAATGGAATCATTTCGCAAAGAAAAGGATACTGAGATGGAATGAGCTTCGTTATTTAAATGGCGTATGAAAATATGCCAGATTTAATCAGTAAAATCCCAATGACTCTATTCAATTACGTAATCATATTAGACGTTTGGCCTAATGAAGGAGAGACGATTATGCTCAACTATTCAGGCGCGATTCTCTCCCTTGCTTTGAAGTCGCTATCGAAATACGGGATATTTCCGCTTGTTTATAAGCCGATGAATCGGCATGGGTCATCCTTCGCACTCGCTTTGAGAATGGCATATCTTTCTCTTTGATGCCCATCTTCGAAAGCCAGAAAACCGGCCATATTTCCCCCTGTTTCCGCAGCAAGAATGCCTAAGGCCTCATTTTCTTTAGCCATTTTCATTCCGTTCGTGTATTTTATTTAAAAAGAAAGAGGCAAAAAGATGGATGCTCAGGAATCATTAGAGGACTATTTGGAACGCATCGTGATGCTGCATGAGAAAAGCGCAATCGTCCGCTCCGTCGATTTGGCCATCTCCATGGGCTACAGCAAGCCTTCTATTTCAATCGCCCTCAAGAAAATGAAAGAGAAGAAGCTCGTCGAGGTCGATGAAAGCACTGGGAATATAATACTGACTGCAAAAGGAAAGGAGATAGGAGAGGCGACCTATCACCGCCATAAAGTTATCTCGCACCTCCTCGAGGATATCGGGGTCAAGGAAGAGCAAGCCCTCATCGACGCTTGCAAAATCGAGCACGATTTAAGCGAAGAAACCTTCAAAAAACTCGAAGAGCATCTCATTGAAGTCGAGAAAAGGAAATAGTTGTTTCGTTTAACGACTTGATCGCAAGATTCCTCATAACTATAGAAAAACAATCAGCAAATGCCGCTGCAGGCGAGCTTTGCAAATGAAAAATCAATTAATTTTCCAATAGCCGCCTTTGGTTTTTCCTATTCGATCAATTTTCCCTTTCCCTTTCAGCTCTTTGATGATTGTCGATATACGGCTGGTGCCCAAATTAACCATCTCAGACAAATCCGGTATTGTAGCAGTCGGATTGTTTTTTATCGCTTCGAAAACGGATTTTTGAGAAGGGGTCAAAGAGTCGATGCTTATTTCTTTGAATGATGGCTCAAACGCAAAAGGTATAGTCACGATTATGTGGTTGTCGCCTATATTGAAAGCCTTAGTGCCATACGCCTTAACGATTTTCGGAACGCCATGCCCCGTTTGTTCAATGATGCCGAGTTGTCCCATTATCTTTTGCAAGCCAATATTGACAGGTCTTGATATACCGGCATAAAAATCGTTTATGGTAAAATCATATGGCAATCCGCCTGTCGAGATTATTTCGATTCTGTCTTCAAAAATGTAAATGGCAGGAGGAACATTTTTGATCCATTTGTTATGAAGGCAAGCATTGATCCAAGCCTCCGAAAAACACTTGATATCAAAAAGCGGATATTCTTTCCTTTCAAGCCCTTGGCGCAAATCAACCCTCATTTCATTTAATGAAGAAACGAAATCGTAAGCGCTTTGCATTGCGATCAATAAGCATTTATACCCGAATTCATTTCGACTTATCATCTCGCTTTTATCCTTGCCTTTAAAACGCACTACCTTTATGGAACAGTTATTGTTATCAGCGAGTATTTCTGCAAGATAATTGAAAGTTCCTCTTCTAGTCAGAAGATTGCAATTGGCAAGAAAAGTAGCCTCATTTACGGTCAAATTATGCGCTCTATAAAGTCCCTTTAATTGCTCAAATGTTAATTTTTGGTCAATCGATTCAACGTTTTCCATCAGAGTTATGGAATTGGATAAAACGAGTTCGCTTAGCGTCAAAGGATCTATCTTTTTATTTTCGCTGCCGACCCTTATGCGATAAGAACCGGAACACGAATACGGCTTGTTGTAACCGCTGGCTTCAACCAGCAAATAAATCAACCCTTCGTAGCGTTCAAGCACGATTTTAGGAATGATACTAGGTTTTATAAGCTCAGAGATACGGCTAGATACTTTCTTTATCGTCTCTTCGCCTAGAGAACTATTGAGTCCAATGATGGTCCCGTCATTAGATACGCCAAAATAAACTTTGCCATGCCCGCTTTTATTTAACATGGCGGAAAGGCTGAGCAAGCCTTTATCCAACTCGCTCAAAGATGTTTTGAATTCCTGCGTTTCATTCTCAAATTGATCATCCAATTTCATTGCATTCTCCTTCCTCGTTTTTCTGAAGCATCAAAAATTACATTTATTCTTACACTATTCTTACACTTTTTCTTACACTTTTTTATCGGTAAAGCACAAATAATAGCTCTCAAGTCACCAAATAGCGCTCATGATATAGTTAAAATTAATTTATCTTACCAAGATATTTATTCAGCAATTATCGAAATAATTCAGCAATACAAAATTGTTTTTAAATCAAAATCAGCAAGCAAATCATAATACAATAATCATTCAAAATTTATTCTTACACTATTCTTACACTTTTTCTTACACTCGCGATATGAATTCAGCTCGCGATGCCAGCCAGATTTCTCGCCTTTTAAAGGCTGAAAACGATTATGACGATAATCGATGCGACAAGCAGACCTAGTCCGATTAGCGACCTGAGCGAGAAACGCTCCTTGAGGAAAAGGAAAGAGAAAAGCATCGTGATGAGAATTGACAGCTTCCCAATCGAGTTAATGGCGATGGCATTGCTGTTTTCGAGCGAATAAGCGGCGAATTCCGCTAACCAGGCAACGCCTGTGGCAATGCCTGATACACTTAAGGAAATCCAGCCCTTCTTGCTTATTTTCTTAGCACCCCTATAGTCT
>CAVKAR010000086.1:0-4552 GCA_963654425.1 Lachnospiraceae bacterium | reverse complement strand
GAAAGAAAAGCGTTGTTAAAAAGCCTCAACATTTCCTAGAAGTTAACTAGAAGTTTTGCTAGAAGTTAACTAGAAGTTACGATAAAATTGGCTTTGGAGGCCACGAATATGAGCTTAAAAGAGTTAGGTATAAAAGAGGAATTCGAAACAAAGACCAACGATTTCAAGCGTTACCTGAACGATGGCGAAAAATCTTTCGGTTGGCTCAAGACGGTCGCTTCTTTCGCCAACACGAACGGCGGCACAATGTATGTTGGAATCGACGATGATGGCTACCTCGCCACGGGAATGGACAAAAAGACCATCGACTCGCAAGTACAGCTCTTTTTGCGTGAATGCAAAGAACACATACGCCCGGAGGTCAATGTTGAAATTCGCTACATTTTAGTGAATAAAGACGAGGGGAAATACGCAATCGAATTCCTTGTGCGAAAATCATCGTCTCGGCCCGTAATTCTTTCTTATGGGGGCACTGGATCTATTTTCGTCCGCGATGAGGGCAAATCGCGCCTCGCGACAACAGAGGAAATCCAGCGAATGGCCATTCAAAGCGCCTATGCGGAATACGATAATGTTTATTCGAACGTCGGCTTCAAAAAAGAAGACTTCGGCGATTTGTATGAAACATATAGGAAAAATAACGGCAAAGAGCTCACGGAAAAAGAATTGTTCAGCATTGGTTTCTTTAACGAAGAGAAAACGCTTCGGCAGGCTTCTTTGCTCTTCTCCGATAATTACAAAGGGGGGGCAACGGCTTTATCGATCACCGATTACATAGGGCTAAGAAAAGGCGGGAATCTCTCTGCCGTTGAGCCTTTGTTCAAGGGAAATATATTGAAAGCCATTCTCGTGGTGCAGTCGTTTTTCATGAAAAGGGCGAAGCAGATGTATTTGAAGAAAGCCGATGGCGGCCTCGATTATCTTTCTTATCCCCCTAGAGCAATAACGGAAGCCATCGTCAATGCCTATGCCCACAAAAATTATCTTTACGAAAACGCGCAGATTGAGGTAAACGTCTATCTAGACCGCGCCGAATTCGTCTCGCCTGGATCAGTTGTCGGAAGGGATAATTTCGGAAAAAGAAAAGATTTGTCGTCCCTCATCCCGATGCGGAGAAACCCTTTTATCTGCGAGGTTTTAACCTTGCTTCATCTTATGGAGAGAAAAGGCTCCGGATTCGACAAAATCGAAAGCGAATATTCGCCTTTCCCTTCCTCATTCCAGCCTTTTGCGATGAGCAATGAAGAGTCCTTCGTTCTTACTTTGCCAGATTTATCATATCCATACGGCGTTGCGGATGAAGATAACCTGGCTCTCGACTTGCTGTATCCATCGATCGTCGACGAGAAATCGAATACGAAAGAAATACTGTCCTATTGCTATTTCAAAGAGCGGTCGCTTTCCGATATTGCTTCTTTTTTAGGCGTCTCCGTCTCCTCGTATTTAAGGAACAACATCCTCGGCGAATTAAGCGAACGGGGACTTTTAAGCAAGGAGAAGGCCGGAAAAAAGGAGCTTTACAAAGCAAATCGCTTATACGTCAAAATACGTGGCGACAACAGTTAAAAATGCCTCAACATTTCCTAGAAGTTAACTAGAAGTTACGATGTTCCCTAGTGTTTTTAAGGAAATAACCAAGACTAGCAATCGTGCTTTATAATTTACTCATGGCAAATATAACGATTTCTTTCCTGGGCGATTCCATCACCGAAGGGGCTTTCATAAATAGGCACAAGGATACGTATCCCGCGCTTCTAGCGAAAATGTGCCAGGCAAAGGAAATGAATTACGGTTTAGGGGGAAGCCGCATCGCTAGACAGAAAGTCGCAAGCGACCCATGGAATCCCGGCGAAACTTTCGAAGAAAGGGCGCATTGGATGGAAATGGCCGATTTCCTTTTCGTTTTCGGCGGCACCAACGATTTCGGGCACGGCGATGCCCCACTTGGCAAGTTCGGCGATGCTTCCTTTTGGACTTTCTATGGCGCTTTGGATTCGCTTTGTAGATATTTGCTTAAGGTCAAAAAATGGCAGAAAGAGAGGATATGCTTCATATTGCCAACCCCGAGAAGCGACGAGAATAGTCGCAAAGGCGATGGCAGAAAAACGGGAGATAATTCACCTCTATGTGACTATATCAAAGCGATTAAAGAAGTGGTTTCTTCTTACGGCATCGATATTTTCTCGTCTTCTTTGCCGACCCCTCCTCTTAACGATAACCATCCAAGCGAATATTACGTCGACGGCCTTCACCCAAACGAAAAGGGGCATGCATATCTATCGAAAGAGCTCTTCGCTTACTTGAAGAGCCGAAATCTTTTCGATCTATGAGACTATCTTTTCTTATGCTCTAGCCCTTTGGAGAACTCTTTTTCGAAACTATCGTCGATGAGGAAAGGACGATGCTCCTCTTCGGCTTTTTTGATAGCCTCTTCTTCCAAAGAGGATTCCCTAATGCGCTTATTCTCAGCCTTTTTCCTTCCCTCGTAATCATCTAAGAAGGAGTGTTCTTCTTCCCCTATCTCATATCCGAGGATCTTGTCTAACTGGACTTTGCTAGCGGCAGAGAATATGTTCTTTTCGACGAATTCGTTGTAATTGTCTTTGAGGTTTTTGATGAGGGCTTTCGTTTTCGCGCGTTGGCTTCCCCCTCCGCCGTTATCGCAGACGGCGCAGTTCTCAGTGAAACGGCAAGCGCATTGGATAAAAGACAAACCATTCTCGTTTTTGAAAGCGATGATGTCTTTTTCTCTGATTCGATAAAGGGGCCTAATGACTTCCATTCCTTCATAATTCGTGCTCGCGAGTTTCGGGAGCATCGTTTGGAAGGAGCCGGCGTTGAGCATATTCATAAGCGTGGTCTCGATCACATCATCGTAATGATGGCCCAAGGCTATTTTGTTGCAGCCAAAGCTTTTGGCGATCCTATACAAAGCGCCTCTTCTCATCTTCGCGCAAAGATAGCAAGGAGATTCACTCTGCGAATTGGCGATTTCGAAAATATCCGTGCTTACGATAACGGCTGGAATCTCTAGCAACGATAGGTTCTTCTTAATCATCTGGAGGTTGATGGGGTTATAGCCGGGGTCCATCACGAGGAATTTGGCCTTGAAAGGGAAATCGCCGTATTTCAATAGGCGTTTGAAGAGAAGAGCCATGATCATCGAATCTTTCCCGCCGGAGATGCAGACGCAGACATTGTCATCAGGATTGATGAGCTGATATTCCTTGATGGCTCTTGTAAAGGGGCTCCAAAGGGCGATGCGGTAATCCTGCTGAAGCTTTCTCTCAAGATCTTCAGCGAATGATAGCTCCTTGCGTTTCTTATTTTCCATTGATGACCTCCTCTACGGCTTTCCCTAAAGCAATCACGTCCTTTTCCTTTGAAAGGGAGCAAAGGGAGATGCGGAAGCTGCTTTTGGCTCTATTCTTGTCATGATAGACGCTCATTATGGCTTTCGAGGGCGTATTGCTGATTGAGCAAGCCGCTTTATGGGACACTTCAAAGCCCTTCTCATCTAGTTTAGCGACGACATCAGCGCCTCTATATCCTTCGAGAGACAGATTCACGACGAAGGGGTTCTCGTTGAATGAATTGACCTTTATCCTCTCATCTTTAGGAAGAGAGAGGAGCAACAAGTCACGCAATTTTGAAGTTGTCTCGAAATTCTCTTTTTGCTTATTGATGGCGATCTCCAGCGCTTTCGCTGAGCTAGCGATTAGCCCGGTGGCTGGAGTTCCGCTTCGATATATCGAAATGCTCGATCCTCCATGGAACAAAGGCGATAAAACAATGGACTTTCGCTTGATTAATATTCCTGTTCCGATAATTCCGCCGAACTTATGCGGGGAAAACGAAATCAAATCAAATGAGCCGAAATTGCAGGGGATTTTGCCAATCGCTTGCGTTGCATCAAGAAGCAAAAACCCTTTAGTTCTCGCCTTGATTATCTCTTGTGCCTCAAAAACAGGCTGAATCGCCCCTAATTCATCTTCGACGTAAGATAAGCAGGTCAATATAGTGTTTTGAGAGGCTTTGCTCTTTAAATCGGCAAGATCGATTTTCCCATTTGGCAAAGATTTGATGAGCTCAATCTCCGCCCCTTCATTAAGCAAAGCGGATAACGTGGCGTTGACCGAACTATGCTCGAATTCGCTCGCGATGATTCTTTTGCCAAACCCCGAATAGGAACGATAAACGCCTTTGATGGCGAGATTATTTGACTCGGTGGCGCTTGAAGTATATATGACCTCATACTCATCCTCATCGCATGATAGGAGGGAGAGGATTTTCTTGCTCGCCTCCTCAATCAAAGAGAGCGACTTCTTCCCTTCTCTATGAAGCGAATTGGCATTGCCGCATCTTTCCGTCTCGACTTTCGAAAAAACGTCTAAGACTTCTTTGCTGAGCGGGTAATTGGCGGCGTAATCAAAATAAACCATACGGTCGGTATTATAAGTCCACGAATGCTTTAGTGGAAAATTTCCAGCCGTTTAGGGCCGCGTTTCACGAATGTATGTTGAATAAAGAAAAGCCCGCCCTCACAATGTTC
>CAVKAR010000085.1:0-4729 GCA_963654425.1 Lachnospiraceae bacterium | reverse complement strand
GTACCTTTTCTGTTCCATAGCCGCGATTATCCGCGGCGGCGAGCGCGGTTCAATACGGGAAATCTTTTATCGATACGTGAAATGATAATGAAAACTACAGAAGTTTGATAATGATAATGTTTCGATAGTTACTGACATTATTGCATTTTTGATAATGTGTATTGCTAAATTTTGATAATGTAAAATAAGCTTATTTGTTGTCAATAAAAACCTTTTTAGCGATTTAAACCTGAGGCTACCAATGCGATTAGAAAGCTCTCGGTGAATGCGTTTTAACCTAAGACCAATATTTATCTTCCCAAAATGCGGAAAAGCACGCAAAGCAAACAAGACTCTCTTCTTTTAACGTCTCGAAACTTGTGCGCCTGACTAAGCCACGGTGTCAAAATCCGGAAGCTCGACACTCGTCTCGTTTATCGCGTAGATTTCGATGATCCTTTTCTCTTTCGTCTTTCTCGTGGTCACGCCGTCTGCTTCTTCAAATTCGAAATATTCTTCAACGATCTTTATCGACTTGACGCCGCCGGAAGGGAGAAATTCAACGATTATCGTCTTCTCCATGAAATCAGCGTTCTCATAATCGGGAGCGTAATGATAAACGTAGACGTTCTCATTATCGGGATCTATCGAGAAAACGGGTTCAGAAGACGACGATTGATCGTTCGAATATATATAAAGCGGGTAATAATAATTAGCTAAAAGATCAGAAAAAATGTACCCGTAAGAATCATCTTCCATCTTCAACACCGTATCGCCCGTTTCTTGGTCGACTTCAAACCAATAAGCACACCACTCGCAATCACCAGTTCGAACAAGATATTTCGATGAATCGCCTTCCTCGATTTTGATATGATCAGGAGTTGCATAATATGTTCCTTCATAAGGATAACCATCATCGCCGTAATCGGCGGTTATTTTCATTGAGAAGGAGTTCACTTCCCAATACGCGAAATTTAAGATGAAAAGGTTATCCGTTTTCGTTTTCGTTTCGTCGATTTCGCCGAATACCGGACATGCGCCGTTTTCATCAATGGAATGAATGTGATAGTAGCCGCAGTATATGCACCACCACCAATCGCCTGAATAATATTCATGCTTGCATTCATTTCCGCATTTTGAGCAAATCACCTCGTAATCTTCATTCATCTCGTAAGTGTGCTTTTCATAAGCATCGACGAACATCTTCCTCTCATCGCCGCATTCAAAAACGGGATAGTGGCAGCATTGCTCATAGTCGTAGAGCCCATCCACCAGCGTATACGTCTTGCATTCGCCAGGCTTATTGATTTCGGTTTTCCCAAAATCGTAGAAAACGGCGAAATCGCTTGAACGATAACCGACCGCGACAAAACCCAGAGACCCATCAACGAATTTGATGGTTAAGCCCTTGAAATCGGATAAGTCATAATCTGAACATTCCTTCAGGCCATAGGTCTTTGATTCATCGTCATAAACAAGCTCGGAGAACGGCAATTCCCCTAGTTTCTTCAGAATGTCTTTCTTATAGCTCACATTGCCATAAGAAGAGACTGTCTCTCCATCGAACATCTCCCTTCTCTCATAGCTTCCGTCAGTAAGCTCATAATATCGATAGCCTTTGCCGTTTTCATATACCCATAACTCGTGAACGACATCATCGCGCTCATAAGGGGATTTTTTGATCAACTCTCCGCATTCGTCGTCGAATTTCATCTTCAAGCTGCCGTATTCAGAATCTCTGACACCAAGCATCGTAAGGTTATTCAAGTCGATCCCCTCGATGCATTTCTTCCATGTCTCTTCATCGATCTGCTCGCCAGAAGAGGCAACGCCTTCGTTATTCATGTAGCGGCACTTCGAGCAGACATCGCCAAAAACAGAATAGTCATGTTCCTCTTTGGTGGGGTTTTCTATATCTTTGTGGGAGCAAGATATTTCATGCCAGTGATGTTGCTCATCCTTGGAGTAACCGTATTCGAATTCGTGCCTTATATAGCCGCATTCGATGCATTTACAATCTTCAAAAGTGTGGCTTTTGCGCGTATTTTCCACGAATTTGCCGCAACTAGGGCATTTCTTGGCGTGGCAATATTCTTCGTTTTCCTCATAAGCAACGTATGGCTCTTCGGTTACATCATCATGCGTATGCGTATAGTCGCATCTATAACATTGATAGCCGTCATCGCTTTCCAAAAGATATGAAGAGGGGTGCGTGCACTTATATCCGCAAGTTGCGCAAACGCCGTCGACAAACTTATGGCTTTCTTCCTTGTAATGCCTATTCGCCAATTGGTCTTTGTGCTCACAAGTCACAGAGCGCCAGTGATGATATTCATCGCTTTCCCAACTTGATTCGTCAAAGGTGTGCTTGTGTATTTTGTCTCTGAAGGATTCATCGATCACGGTGCTCCCAAAGTCAGTAACTTGGTAATGCATATCCTCACCATAGCTCCAGCTCACTTCGATGAGCTTGCCGTCGAGGAATTTAACGACTACATCCTCCATTCCTCCCATTCCGTAATTTAAGGAAGAACAGCTATAAGTGCCTGATTCTTCATCAAAAGAGAAAGATGCGTAGAGTTTGCTGAAGGGGCCAAGACCTTCGATATCGTAATATGCATCAACGAAATTATCGTAGCCTTGTTTCTGCAGCTGCTCATATGTTATTTCTATTTCACTATCGAGCACCCATATGTCGAGAGTTTCATCGTATGTGTAATAGGCCAATGAGCCATCTCCTCCGTCTTCGCCCGTTATTTCTGTTATTGATTCTTGATGCGCATACGTCTCATTGCTGGGGTAAGTTATAGTATAAGAAACCCACAATAGTCCGTTATCGGACTTCATCGTTTGCTCATGTTTCATCCCATGATTGTCGTTTGATAGATAGAGGGTGAAATTCCGGGCGCCAAGGAAAGCGTTAGACCATTCTTCTTCGCTTACGGCGTAATTAACTGTTTTTTCTTCGGCGTAATTGCAGACGGAGCAGCTCCGGGTTTTCGTTGCCTTTCCCTCTTCCCCTATCGCTCCTATGACCCAGTCGGAAAAGCTATGCTCGGCCTTTTCATTTATGAGTTCTTCGTATCCTTCGTCGGTGCACTCATGCCAGTGGAAGCTTTCATCATGTTTCCATTCTTCAGAATAATTGTGCGTCAGGATAGGCGTTTCGTTGCCTTGATAAGAGTAGTCGCAGATCTTGCAGGTGAAAACGGTATACCCTTTTGACTCGAAAGTAGCTGAAACCACTTCCTCTTTGTAATCATGGGCCGCCTTATTCCCTTTGACCTCATGCCCGCATATCGTTTCATGCCAATGGCTAGTCTTATCAAACGTCCATTTTTCTTCGTAGCTATGGCCGCGTTTTTCTTCCTTATCGTCGATATAGCTATATCCGCACTCTTCGCAGGTATAGGTTGTATATCCTTCTTCCGTGCAGGTGGCTTCCTTCGTTACCGCTTTGAAAGCATGTTTTGCCTCTCCCGACTTAAGCTCTTCATAGCCTTCGTCGGTGCATTTATGCCAGTGCCACGTTTCATCATGCTCATAAGCCGAGGAATAATGATGCTCCGATTTGCTGACGGTTTCCCCGGTATAGGAGTAGCCGCATTCGCAGCTAAAAGTCGTATAGCCGTCTTTCTCGTAAGTAGGGGGCGTCACCTCCTTCTTTAAACTATGTTTTTCTTTACCGTCGATAACATCATGGCCGCATGTCGATTTATGCCAATGATCGTTCTCGTCGTAACTCCATTCTTTAGAGAAGCTGTGCCCTGTTTTCGTTTTCTCATCGTCTCGATATGAATATCCGCATTCGCAGGTGTAGGTAGTATATCCGTCTTCCGTGCAGGTAGGGGCAGTCACGGTGCTTACGAAAGAATGCTTCGTCAGATTGGCTTTTAGATCCGCATAACCTTCGTCTAAGCAAGCGTGCCAATGGCATTCCTCATCGTGAGTCCAGCTTTCATCGTAATTGTGTTTCTTTGCGTCAGTCTCTGTGTCTTTATATGAATATCCGCATATCTTGCAAAGATGTGTTGTATACCCCTTTGACTCGTAAGTTGGCTCAGTTACGCTGTCCTCATATTGATGTGGCCCTTCTTCCCCTTTGACCTCATGCCCGCATGTTGCTTCACGCCAATGCTTGCTCTCATCATGGCTCCAAGTAGATGAGTAAGTATGCTCATGAACGCTTTGCTCACTCGAGGAGCTCGATGATTCTATCCGCTCTTCACCTTCAGAAGATGAACCCCCCCCCGCCGAGAAAGAAGGGGCGTTAGTCAAATCGCAACTGGTCAGAGCGAAGGCGGAAAAGAGAATGAATAACAGTTTCTTGGCTTTCATGTTTTAGCCTCCTTTATTTTTCTTTCTCTTCCAGCGGCAAAAGCCACCGAAACGAAAGCCGACAAGAAAGATAACCAAAGGATCAGACGATTCCGAAATTGCCCCTTTCTTGATCGTTAAGCCTAGAATATGGAAGAAAGGCGCAAATTTCAACGCATTTCGCAAAATCGTCCAATAGTGTGGCTCTTTCTCATTTCATCGTCTCACAATGTTTTGCTGGTTTTCATCTTTCTCATCAAAAACCGATAAAAACAGTAAATTAATCCGATTGTGCCTACGTTTTTGGCTAAAACTGTTGTTGTATAATAATGTTGTATAATGGCTTGAAAGACACAATATAAACTGCCTCATGCGTGAGAAAGAAAAGCGTTGTTAAAAAGCCTCAACATTTCCTAGAAGTTAACTAGAAGTT
>CAVKAR010000084.1:0-5096 GCA_963654425.1 Lachnospiraceae bacterium | reverse complement strand
TCGGAGGTCAGGGCGTTTGGAATTTGATGGTAGTATTTTCTATGAAAAGTTTAGGTTTCATAGTCATATACGCTTGAAGCAACGCTTCTCCCGAACGGGTCGATAACGTAGGTGTTCTCGCAATACCGGACTGTCAAGATGAAGCCGATATTGCTATCTTCCCTCACGCTGTAATTGAGAAGGCTCTTGCTGAGCTTCACGGAGAAAATCGAGGAAGAATAGATAAGCGAGTAGAATATCGTCTGCTCCTCGCTCTCAGCGATCAATAGGCCCGAACCGGCATAACTATAATCGTAGCTATGGCCCGAAGAGCAATTCATCTTCGCTAAAGCGCTCGTCTCTTTGCTCTCGCTCTCCGCGCTTTCATAATCCTCGAGATTATTGGCGTAGACCTCTTCCCAGTTTATGCCGTTTGATATGACGCTCGAAAAAGCCGAGGAAGAGGCTGCCTTCCCCGCGCAAGAGACGAGCAAAAGCGCGCCAACTAGACTCAAATACCCGTATTTCAATTTCATATAACCCCCTTATAAGTCTGAAAACGTCAACAAAAAAGCTTCTTGAAAAGCCCTTATCTAGCGAGACGGTCGTTTACGAGATTGATGAGCGAATTGCGCAAACTCCCCAAGAGGATCGCGGAAGTGCGATGCGAGACGTCTTGGACATTCATCGCGAATTCGCCGCTCACGTAATCGTATAAGACGCCTTTGATGGCGTGCCCATAAAAGACAGATACTTTCTTTATGTCATCGTCTTTGCTGTCGATTCCCAAAGCCGCCTTTTTCACATAATGGCAGACGAATTCGTGGCTGATGCCCTCGAAGAGAGTCTCCGCGGCCTCTTTCTCTAGATAGGGATAGACATTGCTGACGACGTTTTTGTTCTCCTTGAAATAGAGGAGCATCCGCGAGAAATCGTTTTCGAAATCGAAGCCGAAAGAAGGGTCGGCGATAAGGCTTTCCCCGATAAGGCCGCTCGCGTAAAGCAGCAAGTCGACGATATCATTGAAATGATAATAGAAGGTCTGCCGGTTCACCCCTGCCCCGGTGCTTACTTCGCCGACTGTAATCTTCGGCAAAGGCTTTTCCAAAAGCAATTTTCGTAAGGAGTCAGCCAGAGCACGTTTTGTCGCATCTGTCATTTTTCAAACTTCCTTAAATAAAATGTCGTAAAGACATAATACTATAAAAGACGAAAATTGTTACAATCTATTTTTTATTTTCGTTATAACCTAGGGAAAAAGCGTCTATCTCAATCTGCTTTTTGAGTTCATCGACGTTTTTGAATCTCTTCTCGGGACGCAAGAAAGAGAGAAAGGACAAATACATCGTCTCATCGTATATTTCCTTATCGAAAGAAGGGATATAGGTCTCGATGCTTTCTTGGCTAGATATCCCTAAGGTCGGGTTATTTCCGATATTGGTGAGAGATAGATGCGGGATGCCCCTAAGATAAGCGATCGTCTTATAGACCCCATATGGAGGCAAGGCGTAAGGGGCAAAAAGAGATAGATTCGCCGTCGGGAAGCCGATTTTATGCCCGTTCCCGAAGCCTTTGACCACCTTGCCCACGACTTCATAAGCCCTGCCTAGTTCCTCGTTTGCCTCCTCTATCTTCCCTCCTTCGATGAGGGAAATGATCCCCTGCGTCCCGATTTTCTCATCGCCCATCCGCTTCAAGGGCAGCACCGAGACGGGGAAGCGCTTCTTCAAATCGCTAATCCCCCCTTCCCCTTTATAGCCGAAGGAATAATCCTCCCCGCACACCAAAAGAGAAGGGGAAAGAGGGGCGATGTAGCGCTCCATGAACATGTCTTTATCAAGTTCGAGCAATCCCTTCGAGAGAGGCATGATGAAAAGGTAATCGAAGCCATAAGAGGAAAACAAGCGCTTCTTATCATCGAGGGAAGTGAGGACCTTCGCGCTTTTCTTCCCCAGAAAAGAAGCGATATTGTCGGAGAAGATAAGCGCGCCGATATCCCCTTCCGCTTTCTTTTTCCCTTCTTTCACAAGCTCGTAATGGCCTAGATGGAGCCCGTCGAATGAGCCAAGCAGCAGGGTCAGTTTGTTCGGGATTATCCCCCAACTGCTATCGTAATAGACCGTTTTCATAGGAATAAGCCCCTTTCGGATTTATAGATGCTCCCCTCTTTTTTCGCGTATACGGCCAACGCTATCCCTTCATGCGTCAAAAGGAGCCTTTCAGGGTATTCGCCTTTCAGATCGAGCTCTCTCCCGTCTCTAGCCATCTTCGATGCTTTTTCATCGACCTCGAGATGAAAAAAAGAGGTCAAAAAGGGCGTAGGGTCCAAAACCGAGGATTCATTCACTTCTTCGATGGGGATGGCTTTATCGACGGATATCTCGCCGATATAGGTCCTCCTTAAGCTCACTAGATGCCCCACCGTCCCGAGCTTAGAGGCGATATCCTCGCCCAAGGCCCTGATATAGGTGCCTTTTGAGACGGTGCAGCGGAAAGATACCGCATTCCCTTCTATCGATAATAGTTCGATCGCATATACCTTGATGAGGCGCTTCTTCCTTTCGATTTCCTCTCCCTTATGCGCGAGTTTGTATAGAGGGGTGCCGTTGATCTTGATGGCGCTAGACATCGGTGGGAGCTGAAGGGATTCGCCTAGGAAAGAGAGAAGAGCCTCTTTGACGAGGCTTTCGCTTAAAATAGGCACCTCTTTCCTTTCGATTATTTCCCCTTCATTATCCCCAGTGGAGCTTCTCTCTCCCAAAAGCAAGCTCGCTTCATACGTTTTTTCTTCATCATTTAGATACGGCAGGAACTTGCTGCCGCCGTTTACGGCAATGAGCAAAAGCCCGCTGGCGAAGGGGTCAAGGGTACCTAAATGCCCCACTTTATGGGTGGAGAAGAGCCTTCCGATTCTGTTATCGGCCTCTCTAGAGGTCATCCCGATGCTTTTGTCGAGGAGAATGATTCCGCTTTTCATGTGAGAATCATTATAATGATTTATCGAAAAAAGCGAAGATATGGGCAAAAGCATCAGGAAAATACTCGCCTCTCTCCGGAAGGCGGATAACGACTATAACCTCATTGAGGAAGGCGATAAGATCCTTATTGGCGTATCGGGCGGGAAAGACTCTTTAACGCTCCTAAAAGCCCTCAGCCTTTATACCTTTTTCTCGAACAAGTCTTTTTCTTTCTTCCCCGTCTATCTGGATTTGGGCTTCCCAGTCACCGATACGAGCGGGATAGAGCGCTACTGCAAGGAGTGCGGGGCCGCCCTTCATATCGTCGATGAGCGCTTCGTCTACGAGATTTTGAAAGCCCATCAAAAGAAGGGAGGGCATCTCCCTTGCTCCATCTGCTCAAGGATGAAGAAAGCGGCGATGAAGGATATCGCGAAAGATTATGGATGCAACAAGATCGCCTTCGCCCATCATTACGATGATGCCCTAGAAACCCTTTTCCTCAATGCCGTTCATGGCGGGAAGCTGTCCACCTTCGCCCCAAAGATGGAGCTTGATGAAGGCATCACTTTCATCCGCCCCCTCATATACGCCCATGAGAAAGATATCATCTCCTTCGTGAAAGAGGAGAATGTCCCGGTTCTTGCCTCCTCTTGCCCAGCGAACAAGCATACGGATAGGGAAAAAGCCAAAAAGATGCTTCATGCTCTATATGGAGAATGCCTAGAAAGCGAGAAGAATCTCTTCAACCTCCTCTTCGATAAGAGCGTCCCCCTTCTCCCGTACTTGACGCTTGAATACAAAATCGAAGGAACCCCCTATTCCCTTAAACCCATCGTGACGGCTGACGATATGCGCCTATCTTCTTTCTCTTCATGCAAGAAGAAAGAAGGCGAAGAGGATTATCTGATCCTTCAAAAAGGTAAAATCGCCGGGGAAATAGGCTTATACCCCTTAAGCGCCCATAAGATCGCCTTCTTTCATCTGAAAGGAAAGAAGGAAGCGAAACTCGCCGCTCTCAATAAGCTGCTCGAGATGAAAAAGAAGAAAGTGAGCCCCCTTGTCGCCATCCTCTACGGTGAAAGAGAAAACTTCGCTCTTGAAGCGGGATTCACGAAGAAAACCGGTATAGCGAAGACTAGAATTTCGAACTGAAAATGACTGCAAAATGCGTCGTTTTGCTGAAGGCGAATAAAGCTGCACACAGCAAAATTCAGGATATAAACGCAGACAACTGAAGTATAGATGGGGCTAGATTTTATAGCATCCGTTCTCTATTTGCCCGCAAATTAGCAGCCTTAAAAGCCTGTCGCTTAAAGTTTATTCGCTTGCGAGCCTTTTCCCGAATTTGGTGATTCGGATCAAGGAAGATCTGCCTTGCTTACTATACTCCACATAGGAATCTTCCGCCAGCTCCTCGACCACCGAAGTCAGCGATTTGGAAACGCCTTTGTATCCAAGCCTCTTTGAGAGCTCATTGAGCGACATATCACCATCCTTGAGCAGCAAAAGGGCCTTGGACTTGATCTCGGCCTTGGACAATCTCGTTGCGGTTTGGGCTTTCGGAAGCGCGTTTGAATCTGGCTTGAAGGCGTCATTGACTTTCAGGGTGACGGAGAGGTATCTCCTCTCCTCGTCCATCTCGAAGGAAGGCATCGGGGAGCCATTTTCCTTCAAAGCCACGATCGCGTTGGGTATCCCGGTGTTCCTTCCCTCGGTGAGTTTAAGCTCTTTGAAGAAATCGCCAATCCGGCGGTTTCGGTAGATTCTGCCTCTGATTTTGAAATCTTTGATGTTTTGATCGGTGATGCTCCGGTCGAGGCCGGGGAAACTAGTTATCTCCAGCTCGCCGGGGGTCAGCCTGATTGTGATCGGCTCGTTGATCATGTAGGACTTATGGTAGACCGCATTAGTTAGAAGCTCCTCGATTGCCCTGTAGGGGTAATTGAACACCCGTTTAGCTTCCGCTTTGTCATCGAATTTGTAGACCTTCTCCCTGATTACGTAATTCCCGATGTATTGGAGAGCGTCCCTCAACTGCCTTTGTATAGGCCCCGAGAAAACCTTCTCCACCATCCCATTGCCGGTGGGGTCTGGGATGTCGACGAACTCGATCCTCGCGCCCCTGAAAAACCTCTCCGGATCTTCGTTGAACATGAG
>CAVKAR010000083.1:0-5353 GCA_963654425.1 Lachnospiraceae bacterium | reverse complement strand
GTGATAGTTTGTTAAGGACGCCTGCAGAGGTTTCCACAACATTTAGAGAACCGTCACAGCATCAGGTGTCTCATAAGGTTCAAGAGGCTTAAAAAGAACAAGCTTTCTCCCATCAGGGCAGACTGCATCTATTTCGTTAGGGGTGTCTTTGAACTTCCCGCCGAATCGCGCATCGAGAAATTTATACATTTCCTTATGCAGTTGAAGAATGGCATTAGGCGTGATTGAAATATATTCAAAACCGCCATGAACCATATCAAGCGCATAGCGGTATCCCTTAATTTCCTTCTCACTCTTATTTCTGGGGGTTGCTTTATCCGCCATCAGTTCTTTGAGCCTTTGATTGGTTGTGACGATTCCCTCAATCTCATTAGAAGCTTCAGTGCTTTGGATTTTAGATATCTCAACAAGCTTTCCCAAATCATCCTTCCCTTGTTCTAAGTAAAGCTCTTGTCTTCCCTTAAACTCGTGGATAAGGCCGATATAATTAATGATCTCCCTGTCAAATTTCCTGTCTATAAGCTTTGAATAATCGAATATCTTTTTCATAAATAACGCTTCATTTCCTATTTATCACCAAAATTATAGTGTATTTTTGGAGATAACCAAATCGAATTGGGGATAAATATGAGTTTTTCCAAACTAGCTTTTGAGAATCGCCGGTGATCATTTGCCTTGGACCGAAATATGGTAAAAGACGCGGGGCAAATCGCTCTCCTCCACCGCGAAGCCATACGATTTCGACGGCAAGGCCATTTGGCGCCTTTCGTGGCGGAAATCGCATTCCCTTCGGGCAAAAGGAAAATCAAATCAGGCAGATTTTGTTTATAAATTTAACCTATTTCAAAATAGGCTATCTCAAAATAGGCTAATATTCACTATAATGGCCTCAGAGGTTTTCTATGTTTGTTGGCAGAAAGAAAGAAATAAAGAGAATCGAAAAAAGATTGAAATTGGATTCATTGCAAGCTGTGCTGATTTATGGAAGAAGACGCACTGGCAAGACGGAATTGGCGGATGAGGTGATAAGAAGATCGGGAAGACGGTCTTTCTCTTATCTTTGCCGAAAAATCACGAGCAATGAGCAAATAAACGAATTCGGCGAGAAAGCCGCCGCGTTCATGGGCGTAGATGGGTTTCACCCTAATAACGCCGAAGAGCTTTTTCGCGCCCTTTTCGCTTATAGCGTAAATAACCCATTCATCTTGTTTATCGATGAATATCCCTATTTCAGGGGAGATAATGCCGAGCTTGACTCGGTTTTGCAAAGAATCATGCATGATTTTGAAGGGAAAGCGAAATTGACTTTGATACTTTGCGGTTCGTATATGGGGATGATGAAGAAAATGATTGAAAGGAATTCGCCGCTATATGGGAGATTCAACGAAATCATCCATTTGCGCACGTTTGATTATTTCGATAGCGCCATATTTTATGAGGGTTTATCCAACGAAGACAAATTTAAATATTATGCCTGCTTCGGCGGAACGGCATTCAACATAAAGAACTTGGATTATTCTCAGACATTTGAGGAAAATCTCCTTGAAAATTTCATTGAGCTCGATTCTTTCTTCGATAGAGAAGCGCTCTCAGTCGTTTCATCGGAACTCATAAAAGAAGAAAATGCCAACACTCTTTTCGAAATGGTTTGCAAAGGAAAAAGAAATTACGTCGATTTGAATATAGCCCTGGGGGATCCATCAAAAGATAACGCGACGCGATACCTAAAGAGCCTTGAAGAAATGGATCTCATAAGCAAAAGCTATGCCATCAACGCCAATAGCAACAGAAAAGCCCTTTATTACGTAAGCGATAATTTCCTTGATTTTTATTTCACTTTCCTTTCTCGCCACCAGATGGAAAGGAAAATAATGTCCCCTAAGCAATTTTATGAAACATACGTCAAAGAGAAGTTCGAAAAAGAGTATCTCCCAAGAAAATTCAAAGAAGTGGTGAAGGAATACTGCATTAGGGCGAATATGGCAATGAGGCTCCCCTTCCTAGTGACCTCCTTAGGAAGGCTATATTACCATTCCAAAGGGGTTGATAGAGAATTCGACCTCATCCTTAAAGCGGATGATAAATTGGTTCCTGTTGAATGCAAGTACAGCAAGAATCCGATTTCCATCGGAGCGATCAATGAAGAAAAAGAGCAGTGGAGAGATTTGCCGTTTGAGGTAAAAACGTTTGGCTTCGCCTCTAAAAACGGTTTCGATGATGAAGTGAAAGAAGACAAAGATCTCTTATTGATAGACCTCAACGATATCTATTCTCTCTCTTTAGATGAGATAGATTGATAAACCTATGATTCTTTCATGAAGCGGAACAGCCGCCTGCTGGATAGTTTTTGGTGATGAAGGGAAAAACGAAACCCCTTCAAGCCATGTTCCTTTTGCTTGCCGTTATTCGCTCTTCCGCTTCATCCGCATTGTCTTCCGAGCCTATTTGAGGAGTGATGGCATTATCGGCTAATTCACCCATCTTTGCCCCTTCTTGCCCGAGTTCGATGACTTTGTGCCCGCGGTGGATGAACATACGGGTTCCCAAAAGCAGTTTCGACAGGATGCTTTCGAGTTTCTTTTGGCTATACTTGCTTTTGAACTCAAAGCCGAGGTCATCGAGGATATCGTATATGCATTTATCGAAACAGCCGCTTTTGATTTTGGCTTCGATATATAGAGCTGAGAAAAAGGCTACGACCCCTTTGTCGTCTTTGTCTTTCTCTTCGCGGCTATAGCTCGGGAGGAAGCGCATGAACTCGCTATAGAGGGCGTCTTCCTCATCATCGCAGTTGAAATCCCTTTCGTAAGCTAAGAAGCTCTCTTTGTCCGGGGGGAAATAAAAGGATGCCTTTGCGGCGATAAGGCTTATTCTCAATACATCCTCATCGTCTTTCAATAAGTCCGAGACGAGCATGTAGCCTTTTTCTCCGAGCTTTTCGATGCGGAAGCCTTTCTTTCGGCGTTTCTCGTTGAGGCTTTTTAAGGCGAGGAGAGTGTCCTCTTTATCGATGTTCTCATAGTAATGATCGATTATCATATCGATCTCCTCGTTTTTGGCGATGCCGTATAGATTGCTGATGGATTTGAAAATCCTGAGGTATTCTTTCTGCGTTAATTTGGCCATTTCTTTCTTCCTATAAGCCAATTGTCGCAGTTTGGCCTCGTGAAGTTAAGGGGTTAGAGAGCGAATTTCGGAAAAAGGCTTACCCAAAAGCGAGGAAAGTGCTAAATTCTACCCATCAACGAGCAGCGATGAGCGTAAGTCCGGTTGAAAGCGGGCTTGCGCTTTTTTGTTGGAGGGAACATATGGGTAAGGAAGAGAATAGGCTGGAGAAAGCCCCGATCAAGGGCTTATTGTGGAGACTTGGGCTCCCATCGATCGTCTCGATGATCCTTCAGGCTCTCTATAATGTCGTCGATAGCGTTTTCGTCGCCAATATCGAAGGGGTGGGGGAACTCGCCAATGAAGCCCTTACCTACGCTTTCCCCATTCAGATCCTCATGATTGCTTTGGGCGTGGGGACGGGGGTTGGGATCAATTCGCTCCTCTCTGGCGCTTTGGGGGAGAAAAACAAAGAAAAAGCCAGCAAAGCGGCAGGGAACGGCATATTCCTCAGCGTTGTCATTTATCTCGCCTTCCTCATTTTCGGTTTGTTCGGTAGCGAATGGTTCATATCTTTGTTCACCGCTGATATGAGAGTCAAAGAGATGGGCTCTTCGTATTTGAGAATCTGCTCTGTCTATTCCCTTGGTTCAATCTCCTATAGCGTCTATGAGCGTTTCCTTATGGCGAGCGGGAAGACGCTTTTTTCCACGATCGCCCAGATTTCGGGGGCGCTTATCAATATCGTCTTCGATTACCTTTTCATCTATCCTCTCGATATGGGGGTGAAAGGGGCCGCGATCGCAACCGTATTCGGGCAATTCGTCTCCCTTTTCGTCGCGATGGGTTTCTTCTATTTCGCCTGCCGGGAAATCGATGGACACCCTAAATACATCAAACCCGTCTTATCTATCATCGGGGAGATATACCGCGTCGGCTTTTCCGCCATTATCATGCAGGGGCTGCTCTCTCTCATGATGGGCAGCGTCAACAAAATCCTCCTTTATAGTGAAGCCGATCCCACCGTTTTGGTTGGAAGCTTCGGTATCTACTACAAAGTGCAGCAAATGGCTCTCTTCGCGAGCTTTGGGCTCTCCAATACCATTATTACCGTCCTTTCCTTCTCTTATGCCTCGGGGAACAAGAAGAGGTGCGAGGAATGCATCAAATGGGGGATTGTCGATACGCTCATCGTGATGGCTTTCTTCATCGCTGTTTTTGAAGCCCTTGCCCCATATCTAGCCAAGCTCTTCTCTTTGAGCGATGGGGGTGATTCTAGGCTCATGGATTGCTGCCAAAGAGCCATCAGGATCGCTTCTTTAGGCTACTTGTTCATGGGCTTCAATATCGCCACGCAAGGGATTTTCCAGGCGCTACGATACTCATTTAGGCCCTTACTCACCGCTCTTTGCCGGCTCATCGTTTTCCTTCTCCCTTTCGTTTATCTTTTCGTGAGGCTAGGCAATCCTCTAACTGATGTCTGGTGGTCTTTCCCGATCGCCGAATCCATCACCTTCCTTTTCAGCCTCTTTTTGCTATTTGACACCGTTAAAAAGAAAATAAACGTCATGTCGGATTAAAAAAGGTTTTTTGATACTTTGGGCGCAAAAATGAACCGAAAGTATCAAAAAAGTATGCCATATGAGGGAGTTTTTTGAGTGTTTGGACGCAATTTTTGACTGAAACACTCAATTTTCAATCGAAGAGATCGTCAATGGTCAAGACGACGGGGAAATCGTCTTTGTAGAGAGTTGGCGCAAGGCCGAAAGTGGTGATGAGAGTCGGCACGATCCGATATTCGCTTTTGGCGCGTTTCTTCAAAACTTCGATCTTGCTCATCAGCTTCAAGTGGTATTCCTTGTCAACCGCGAATTCCTTATTGCTGAATTTCATTTCGCAGAGGGAGAGGATGTTGTCTTTTCTCTCAATCAACAAATCGATTTGCGCGCCGCTGCCTTCTTTTTCTTTCATATACCATGAGAATTGCATGCTGTTCACGCCTCTGATCCCAAGGGCTTGCTTGATTTTGGGCAAATGGCAGAAACAGAGATTTTCGAAAGAGAGGCCGAGCCAACTATTGCTGTTAGAGTCGGAAAAAGGATCCTCGTTCAAGCTTTTCCGTTCATAGACGAATTTCAGATAAAAAAGGCAAAAGGGATCGACGACTTTGTATCGCCTCTTGTTCTTGCTTTCCCCATATGGCACGTACTCGACGATGAAATCGCTGTATTTCAAAGCTTTGAGCATC
>CAVKAR010000082.1:0-5518 GCA_963654425.1 Lachnospiraceae bacterium | reverse complement strand
CCCTTGGTTTACCCCCGCCCCTTGAAGGGATGGGAGCCACATAAGGGCATAGACGAGCGCCATGAGAGGGGCGCCGTATCTGATCCAAGGGATCCTTCGGCCGAGTTTTGAATGGGTCCTGTCGGCCAAAAAGCCATAGATCGGATCGTTGATGGCATTCCAAATGCCGAAGATTATCCAGACGATCATGTTGAGGTTCGTATCTAGCCCGAGCTTATTGACGAATAGATACTGGAAGGCGGCGCCTTCCGCGAAAGCGCACAATAAGCCCGTTCCCGCGTTAGCCGCCCCTAGCCAGACGGCTGACGATGTTTTGACTTTTTCCTCGCGCAGAGGAAGAGCTTCATTCTCCATATTCTTTCCTTTCTGGGATTTTGTTTATAAAACCCATGCATATCTCTTCATATGCCTGGGGATTTACCTCGTATGAGCGGGCGTGGATCGCCCCTTTCACGATGTGGATCTCGCTTCCTTCCGGACGGGCATCATAAATCGCTTGCCCCTCTTTCGTCGGCACGAAATCATCATCCGCCCCGTGGATGATGAGGAGAGGGACATCGCTTCTTTTGATGTCTTCTTTGGGCGATACATCCTTCAAAGAGAAACCGTAGGCTATTTTAGCGATGATATTCACACCGGGCAAAAAGAAAGCGGGGCAGGGTATATGGGAGCATCTCATTCGATGGAGGAGGAGCGAATAAAGATCGCCATACCCGCAGTCTTCGATCGCGAAGGCCACCTTCTTTTTGTAGCGGAGGGAGCTTATAACGCTTGAAGCCCCCATCGATTCGCCGTGCAATCCGACAATGGCGTCATTGCCGTATTTATCGAGGCAATATTGGACGAGCGTTGCGATATCCTTCCCTTCTTTATAGCCCATCGTGGTGTATCTCTCTTCGCTTTCCCCGTGCCCCCTTTCATCGAATAAAAGAACGGAAAAGCCGTGCTTGAAGAAGAATTGGGCGTATTTTAATGACCCTTCGCGGTTCCATCCATATCCATGGGCGATGATCATGATTCTCTTATTGTCCCCGTTGGGGGAGAAATCGCCATCGATATAAGCCCCATCATCCGCTTTTATGGACAAAGGCTCCCTTTTGAGATACCCCATATCAAGCGGTATCTGCTTTTTGTCTACGTCCACCTTATAAGCCTCTTCTCTCGATATTCTCTTGGGGCGCAATAAGTAACGAGCCATCGAGGCAACGATGATGAAGTAAAGGAGAAAAAGAAAAGCGATTGAGGAAATAACAACGATTAGGGCGATATAGATTTTCGGCATATCGTTAAGGGAAAAAGACCGCGTCAGCCTTCTTTTCTTCGTTAAGAGAATAATGCGACGGGGCTAGGCGCTTTGCAAGGATTTGTGGGTTTTGGGGCCTATTTCGCTTCAAGGGTAGCATTGCCAAGCGGAAAAGGCGCCTCTTTTGCCGTTTCCATCTTCGCATAGATAACCAACGAATGCCGCCTACGCTTGCTTCATGCTCATAATAGGCGAAGGAAGCCTTATCATGCCTTCATCGGATCAAGAAGGCTTGAATATGGATAAAACCAAGAGAAAACACGGCACCGCTATACTGATTGCTTTCGCCATTTTCCTCTCTTTGCTCAACGTCACGACCATCGTCTTGGCAAGAGGCGGGGGATTTTCCTCGCCCTTTTCGATCGCCTTGTTCGTTTTGGCTGCCGTTTCTGCCTTGCTGATCTATCTCACCCTCTTCTTGGCGTGGACGAGAGGCAACTATCTTATCGCCGAGAAAAAATCTTCATTTTCGCATCAAAAGGGATGGGCTTGGCGAAGAGACGCTTTCTGAGTTGCGCGCTTTGATGCGGCAATGATAGGATCTTCCGCTGCAGAGAAAATGAATTTCCCAGGTAAGGAAGATGGGGTTTTGGTTGAAGGGAGATGAAAAGATATCCTTTTTTCTCGGCGATCAAAGATAAGCGCCATTCCAGAAGTATTTTTTGCCTTTTGTTTTTTTGCCATTCGTTTTTACGTATCCTAACGACAAAAGCTCACTCATTATCTGGCTTATCGTAGTGTTCTTTTTGTTTATGAATGAGGCGATTTCGGTAACGGATAGACCATCTTCCTTTTCCTTCAAAGTCGCGAGGATTTTGAGTTTTTCCTCACGATATGGGGTGAAAGAAGGGAGCGAGAGGAAAATAAGGCGAAGCTCGGTTCGCGTCGGCTCTCTTTTGACAGACAAAGACGGAGAGGCAAAATGATAGGAGGCGAATACATCATATATGTTCGGAATGCCTGTTCCAGCCCGGTCGGCGGCCTTTATGATGCGTAGATATTTCATGATATTTTTGTTGCGTGGATTGCTTATGCCGTCTTTTTTGGCCTGCTCGATATCGCCAGAATTCACGATGACGATCTCGTTGCGCCCCTTTTTTATCGATAAAGATGGCGCATATGGATAGTTGTGATTGGCAATGGCGTTGCTCACCCCTTCAATCACGGCGCGCTTGATGTCATCGCCATCGACATTGCTTATGCCGTTCAGCTTAAACGGATTGGGAAGCTCTTTGATGATGCGGCTCGAGACGATGGAGAAAAAGGTCCATAAGTTGCAGCTATTTGACAAATCGTCGCTTGAGAGGCGGTAGTCCCATCTTTGATCATCATCCATCGCTTCGACGTAATCGAGATGGCAATTCGGCACCAATTGGTTGATGTCGTCGATGTAGCCGAAGAAGAGAACGCCCCCGTTAGTGAGCGCTTCCTTCCCTTCGTAACTGCGGAGTGCACCGATTCTCCTGAGAAAATCACGATCGGATAAGCTACGATAGATATTGTTCGGCGAGATGAGATTCAGGTAATCGCGATAAGATTTCAACGATTGACGATCAACACGGGAGAAGTCAAAGCCAAAAGGGTTTTTCATCATGTCGAAATCGGATCCTCTTCTTTCGCTGAGCAAGATTGAAATAGCTTCTTCGCTCAGCAAAAAATCGTCTTCTCCGACTCTCTCGTAGGACAAGGAAAGATTTTTGTTTATATAGACCGGCTTTACTTCTCTTGGAGCTTCATTGATTTTCACTTTAAGAACCGTCTTTTCGCCAAAGGTGAGCAATGAGATGTCGGAATCTTGCAAAGAACAGTAACTGACTTTTTCTTTCGAGTGCAATGAGGCAATGAGATTGCGCTTTTGCTCAACTGGGTTTTTGATGCCAAGAATTACGTTCTTTTTCCCTCTTTGATGCCCAAATAGACAATTCCGCCAGCCGTGTTCGAAAATGATGAATACGTCTCATAGAAGCTAGAAGGTATCTTATTGCCACCTTCTTTCAGCTCTATCGCTGCGCTTTCCTTGAGATTCTCTAAATATTCAAGTGTTTCTTCCATGGCCAGATCCTCCTGCGAATACTATATTGATATTCTCTCGGAAAACCAAATAATCTCTCGGAAAAGCAAATAAACTCTCGGAAAATCAAATATTCTTTCGGAAGAATATTGCGAATACGTGATTTCTCGCTTATCCCGAATATAACCGCATAGGGGTTCTTCCCGCTTTTTCAAGGTAAAGAAACCTCTTTTTCCCTAGATATGGGTAAGGGGCCTTTTAGGCGCCATGAAACTCTATGAAAAGGAGAAGATTATGGAGAAAGGCAATAAACTCAAAAAAGAGGAAATGGAGGAGTTGAGCAAGAAGATCGAGGACGCTTTAGCGGAGTTCATCAAGGAAGGCAAATACAAGGATGTGCTCATCGCGATGGGCAATATCGGCCAGTATTCCCTCTTCAACCAAATCTTCATCCTCATGCAGAAACCCGATGCGAGGACCACATATGGCCTAAGCAAATGGAATTCGCTTGGAAGGCGCATCAAAAAGGGCGAGAGATCCATCAAAATCTATAGCCCCATCACGCGGAAAGAGACGGTGGATGGTGAAGAGAAAAACGTCCTCAAGGGCTTTCATCTCTCCAGCGTCTTCGACATATCGCAGACCGAAGGAGAGGATATCTCCGCCTTCCTCATCGACGAAAGCAAAGTCGTGGAAAACAAAGACGCGATCGTGGAGGGCTTGCGAAAAGAAGCCGAGAGAAGAGGCTTCTCTCTCCGCTTTGTGGGCGAAGAGGAACTAGGGGAAGGCTGCTACGGCTCCTGCAACCACAAAAAGCGCGAGATAAAAGTCCTCACCTCCTTAAGCGACCTCTCGATGATATCGACCCTCGCCCATGAATGCGGGCACGCTTTGGCCCATTCTTGCTCGCGGAGCGATTTCATGGGCTTAAGCAATATGGAGAAAAGGGAGATAAAGGAGGTGGAGGCGGAATCCATCGCCTGTATCGTCTCGGCGCGTTTGGGGCTAGACACGGAGAACTTCAATTTCTCCTATATCAGCGGATGGGCAAAGGGCGATATCTCCAAATTCAGGCATAATCTCTCTTTGGTGAGGGAATGCGCCTACGCCTTGCTCCAGAGCATCGAAGAAGAGATAGAAACAAAAAACGCGCGCGTGAGAGCCTCATCATGAAAGCAATATCCGATAAGGCATATCAAAGTCGCAGCATCTAAGCCAAACATCTTCAGGGATCTGACAAAACGGGAAACCCACTATCCTTAAGGGAGTCCTTCTCATATGGCGAGTCGAGAAAATCTAGGGCAACTCGGGGGAAAGACACATTGAAGTGCTTCAATGTCTCATTGAAGTTTCATTGAAGTTGCGTTGAACTTGGTTTTTTAACGTATGCTTTTGCTTTAAAGATGGACTTGCTATCGCACACCGGGCTTATTTATTTGCGATGAATGAACCGATGTCCATATAAAAAAGGAGGCTTTGGTATTCGATCTGAAACAGCCTCTCCGGTTTAATTCGCACAAGATGAGCGAAAAAGCCGGCATATCATGCCCAAAAAAGCATCTCATTCCTTAAAGGCAGTCCTTATTTACTGTGCTACAATATAAACAAAGGAGGTCACGCTTATGTCACTTTACCTAAATGTTGGCAACATATCTTTCGTAGAAGATCTCAACTCCAAGATCTACGTCGACAAATCAGGGCTTTTAGGCGTGACCAATAATCTTATAGGGACGCGCGATAAATTCATGTGCGTGACCCGCCCCCGCCGTTTCGGGAAGTCGATGGCCCTCTCGATGCTAAACGCCTATTATTCCAAAGGCTGCGACTCAAAGGAGCTGTTCAAGGGCCTCAAGATATCCCAGGATCCGTCTTTCGATAAGCATCTCAACAAGCACAACGTCATTTGGGTCGACATGGCTTCCCTTTTCACGGCGCTCGATGACAAAAACACCTTCGTGAAAAGGCTGAAGGAGCTCATATACATCGACCTCAGGGCAGCCTTCCCGGAAGCGGGCCTCGATTTCGACCCGAAAGAGGACACATCCCTCTTCCTGGCGCTCAATAAGCTCGGAAGCGAGGCCAGCCAGCGCTTCATCTTCCTGATCGACGAATGGGACGTCGTCTACAGGGAAGCCGAAACGAATAAATCGCTCTGCGACGAATACACCAATTTCCTGCGCAGCCTCTTCAAATCGGGCGATGCC
>CAVKAR010000081.1:0-5558 GCA_963654425.1 Lachnospiraceae bacterium | reverse complement strand
TCACCATAAGGAGGCTAGCGATGAGGAAAGGGGCCTCAATCGCCCAGATATTGCCTTTGGCCCAGGTCTCGGTCGTGCCTTCGCCCAGATAATCGGTCAAGACAAAGATCAGCCCCACGACCGTGGCGAAAGCCCCGCCGATGTAGCCCATGATGTTGATGATGCCGTTGGCCTTCGAGCGGAGGGGCTTTGGGGTCAAATCAGGCATCAAGGCAACGGCTGGGTTGCGGTACATCATGGCAAAGGAGACGACAATCGCCATAAGGGCGATGACCCCAGCCATGTTGTGATAATGGTAAAGAACCGGGATGAAGGGGAAAGCCACGGCGCAGACAAAAGTGCCGCCGAGGATATAAGGCATCCTCTTCCCGAGCTTTGTGTGGGTTTTATCGCTGAGCCTCCCGAAAATCGGCATCAAGATAAGGGCGGCGAGATTATCCATCGCCATCACCATGCCGACTAGATACTGGACGTCTTCGCTCCTATCCGCCCCTAGAGCCTCCATGAAAAGGGTCTCGAGGAATGTCGGGCACCAGGAATCGTAGACTTGCCAGAGCAAAAGGATGCCGAAAAAGGCGAATCCGATGATCATCGTGCGCTTAATATTCAATTTGAGGGGTGCGCCGCTTCCCTCCTTGCTTATGTTTTCCATATGCGATTAGGATAGCCCTCTTCGCTTTTCTTGAAAAGGCATTTTGCGCTTCCGCCTCTCTTGCCATCGACCAAAGAACGCCTTCTTTCCGCCTACATTTGCTCCCGATAATCCTTTGAAGAGAAACTCTTCTGGTCTAAGATATGTCTCGAAACAAAGTGAGGTTAGGTAAATGATCAAATGCATGGCTGTCAATGCCGGTAGCTCTTCGCTCAAATACAAGCTTTTCGAGATGCCGGAAGAGAAAGTTATCTGCTCTGGCAATGTCGAAAGAATCGGGCACGATGATGGCATCTTCGGGCTCAAATACAACGGCGAGAAGGTAAAAAGGATACTCCCGATCCCCGATCATGCCGTCGGCGTCAAGCTCGTTCTCGATGCCCTCAAAGAATACGGCATCGTCAAGAATCTAGAGGAAATCAAAGTCGTTGGGCATCGCGTGGTGCAGGGTGGCAAATTCTTCTCCAAATCAGCCCTTTTCAACGAGGACACGGAAGAGAAAGTGACGAAACTCATCCCGCTTGACCCTCTTCACGCCCCAGCCCATCTAATCGGTTTCCATGCCTTCAAAGAGGCTTTGCCGGATGCCATATCGATCGCCGTTTTCGATACGGCCTATCACCAAACGATGGAAGAAGAGGACTATCTTTTCCCAATCCCTTATGAATTGAGCGAAAAATACGATTGCCGGAGATATGGGGCCCATGGCACAAGCCACAATTACCTCGCTCTCAAAGGTAACGAGGATTTCCTGAACGGGGAAAGGAACACCCGCATCATCTCCTGCCATCTTGGCTCCGGCGCCTCTTTATGCGCCATCAAAGACGGCAAATGCGTGGCTACCTCGATGGGTCTCACCCCTTTAGGAGGGGTCATGATGGGCACTAGATGCGGCGATATCGACCCCAGCGTCTACGATTACCTCTGTTCCAAATGCGGCTATAGCCCGGATGAGCTTTACGATATCTTGAACAAGAAGAGCGGATTCCTCGGCGTATCGGGCATATCAAATGATACCCGCGATATCGAAGAAGCCGCCGAAAAAGGCGATAAAAGGGCCATTCTTTCCATCAAGCTTTGGGCTAGGCGCGTGGCCGATTTCATCGGCTCTTACTACGTGCGCTTAGGCGGAGCGGATCTGCTCATTTTCAGCGCCGGGGTCGGAGAGAACAGCGGCGTATTCAGAAAAGCCGTCATCGATAACGTCAAAGAGGCGCTGCACCTTGATATCGACGAAAAACTGAACGAGAAAGTCCATGGGGAAGAAGCCCTCATCAGCACCGATAAAAGCGCCATCAAAGTCGCCGTCATCCCAACTGACGAGGAAGTGATGATCGCCCGCGACTGCTACAAAGCCTACGAAGGGAAGTTATGAGAAGCGCCAATCCGATCTTAATTAGTTACGAGAAGGAGCACAGAAAGGCCTTCTCCTCCATTCGCCGCGCGATCGAGAAATACGACCGCATCGCCATATTCCGCCACATCAAGCCTGATTTCGACGCGATGGGGAGCCAGATGGGCCTATATACTTTCATCAAAGATAACTATCCCAAGAAAGAGGTGCATTATCTCGGCGATAACCACGTCGCCTTCACCCCGCGCCTTTTCCCAGAGACGGAGCGGCTAAAAGACGAGTGGTTTTCCTTGCCCTTTTTAGCCATCGTCTTGGATGTTGGCGATCATGAGCGGATCGCCGATCCCCGCTACAAAAATGCCAAGCGCATCTGCAAAATAGACCACCACCCCTGCAAAAAGGAAATCGCGAAAAACCCATTGTTAGATACTTCTAGCGCCGCCGCGGCTGAGCTAGTGAGCAATCTTCTTGCCACTTGGAAAGGCAAAACGCTTTCAAAAGAGGCTGCGCGTTATCTATATATCGGCATCGTCGGCGATTCGGGACGCTTCCAATATAGCAGCACAAGCGAGCATACCTTCGCCTCGGCGATGGCTCTATTAGAGACTGGCATCAACATCAACGAGATTTATCTTTCGATGTACGAGAAGAAGATAGATGACCTCAAAGTCACGGCTTATGTGCTCAATCATTTCTCGGTCTCTCCGCACGGGGTGGCTTATTACTTGCTCCCCGCGAAAGTCCAGGAAGAGCTGAAAATCAGCAGCGAGCAAGGGAAGGACAACGTCAATCTCTTCTCCAACATCAAAGGCATCAACGCTTGGTGCTCGATAAGCGAAGACCCTAACCCGAAAGATTATTGCTGGCGCATCTCCATCCGGAGCAAAAAAGAGGACATCTCCCCCATTGCCGTCAAATGGGGCGGAGGGGGTCACGCCCAAGCCAGCGGAGCCAAAATCAAGAATCTCGATGAGCTCAATCCTTTCATCAAGGATCTTGACGATCTCTTCGCTTGATGTTTTTCCCTCTTTGAGGAAAAGCACCGTGAATGCGAGGTCATCACTATTTTGATACCTCGCTTTTTTCTACGCCTTTTCATGAATGGAGGGCATCACTTTATGAAATGATGCTCTCTGCCTTTAAGCAAAGAGCGAAGGCCGAATTCAGTAATTCGATAAAAAGCGCATCCTTGTTGCAATCGCAAAGAAACGGTGTACATTTTGTGCCGAAAAACGCCAAATGGCTTTTTCGCATCAAGAAAGGAGACTGCTATGAATATCGTTTTAGCAGGCAGCATCAGCGATAACCTCGCCTCGGCTATGTCCAACTTGACCCTTTGGACAAACATCGCCAAGACCGTTATCTTCATTCTCTTGGGTTTCATCTTCACGAAGAAGAAGCTCTTGCCAGATGAAACTGGCAAAGTCCTCACCAAATTCGTCATGGGAGTGTGTTTGCCGTGTTTGGCTTTCTGCTCTTTCATGAAGGATTTCACGATCACGGAAGGAGTCGGGGCCATCGTCAATTTCGTGCTCGGATTCGTTTTCTATATCCTCTTCATCTTCATAGGGAAAGCCATCTTCCTCTGGGTCAAGGACAAGAGCAAACGCGAAGTGCTCGCCGTCCTTTTCGCCTTCGGGTCGACCACTTTCTTCGCTTATCCGCTCGTGAGCGCGATATACGGCAAAACGGCTTCCAACTATTTCAACATCATGAATGTCGCTTACCGCGTCTTTCTCTATAGCTACGCCTATATGGTCGTAGCGGGCGTCTCGCTCAAGAAAAAGGATGATGCTTCTTCTTCAGAAGGAGGCTTATCCAAAGAGCAGCCGACCTTATCTTCCATCTTGAAGAAAGTGTTCCTCAACCCGATTCTCATCGCCACTTTCGCCGGGCTCTTCCTTTGGGTGCTTCAGGCTATCCCGGGATCGGATTTGGTGAGAACGGACTGGCTATCGAGCAACGTTTCGGAAAGCAAAGTCGCTTTCTGGCGCATCGATGTCACCCTCCCTTGGATTTACCAATCCGCCAATACGCTCGGCAATCTTTCCTCGACTTTGATCCTCTTTGCCATCGGCTGCACGCTTGGCAAGGGCTCCGTCAAGCAAGCCGCGATGGATAAATACGCCTGGATCTGGACCGCAATCAAGATCATCGGCGCTCCCGCCATCGTCTTAGCTATCCTCTTCGGGGTGGAGGCTATCGCGAAAGCCTGCGGCTATAGCGAGCTCATCACCATCGAGACCGTTCAATCCTCCGTCTTCACTTGGCTAGTGCCGCCTGCAACGGTGGCCGTCGGCTACTGCCTTGCTTTCGACAAAGAGAAGGAAATGGCTTCCCATATCTCTCTCATCAGCACCTTCGGGGCCGTCATCGGCGTCATTATCTGGGTCATTCTCCTCGTCATCGTCGAATCGAGCGGCTTCTTCCCCGCCATCGCTTAATTTTAGGAGATCTCAATCATGGAAAAGAAAATCATCTGCTTTGGCTGCCGCGGCTACGAGCTCCCTTATTTCGAGGAGCTTGGCAAAAAATACGGCTATGAATTGATCACGAGGCCCGAATACCTCAATAACGACAATATCGAATTAGCCTATGGCTATCCGATCGTCATGGTGAGAGGCAACTGCAACGTCGATGCCGCCCACATGAAAAGCCTCAAGGAGAAAGGGCTCAAATACTATCTCACCCGCACCGCTGGCTATAACCATGTCGATGTAAAGGCCTGCAAAGAGCTAGGCATTGAGACAGCTTTCGTCCCTGGCTATTCGCCAAACGCCATCTCTGAGCTTGCCCTCACTCTCTCTTTGTCCCTTCTCCGTCACACCCAATACACCTGCGATCTGACGAGCAAAGGCAAATTCAAAGTCACCGATACGATGTTCTCGAAAGAGATAAGAGACTGCACCGTCGGCATTTTGGGATGCGGGAGAATCGGGCGCACAACCGCTAGCCTATATAAAGGTTTAGGGGCGAAAGTTATCGGATATGATGTGTTCGTCTCGCCTGCTTGCGAAGGCCTCATCGAGATGAAGAAGACCCCGGATGAGGTTTTCGGGGAGGCCGATATCATCGTTTGCCATATGGCTTACGTCAAAGGGAGCAATGACAAATTCATCTCCGAAGAGCTCATCAACAAGAGCAAAAAAGGCGCCATCATCGTCAATGTCGCCCGCGGTGAGGTCATGGACAATATGGCAGCCCTGAAAGCCGTCAAAGACGGGCATTTGGGCGGGCTCGCGCTCGATGTCATCGATAACGAGAAAGCTCTCTTCAATCACGAATTCCTCCCTAATGAGATGCCAAATGAAGAAGCTCAGCTCGCGCTCGATCTATATCCTTCCGTCCTCATCACCCCGCATGTGGGGAGCGCCACCGAGCACGCCCTCATCGACATGATCGAGGTCTCTCTCCAGAATATGGAAGAGTATCTATCGACTGGCAAGTGCAAGAACTCGCTCATCAAATAAGCTACCCGCCTATTTAAGGGCTCGGCAAAGAACGCGCCGGCCCTTTTTTCATTTCTCCCTTAGGGAGAGAAATGGATTATAC
>CAVKAR010000080.1:2650-5601 GCA_963654425.1 Lachnospiraceae bacterium | reverse complement strand
TATCCAAAGATAGGAATAGGTGACCTTGATCGTGTAGTTCCCGCCATAAAGGGAACTCGCTATCTTCCCTAGCTTGGAGAATTCGATGGTGTTCTCATCTAGTGTCTTCGAGCAATTGGTGTCGGTGACGGTCGAGTTGTATTTGTCATAGGTGACGCTAGAGATGTTACCGCTTGAGTCGAGATTGACTTGGGCGCCCGCATGGAAATATCGATAATTTCCTTGATATACCTCAACCTTGAAGCTCATAAGTCCCATCTGGGTGTTAGATGAGCTTTGCTTGGCTTTGAGGGAAGAAGGCATCATCCACGTCGCGTCGGTGAAATCGAAATATGGGCTAGACGCGTTTAATTTGATTGTCGCGCTAGATCCGATGTTCGTTGCGGTATTCCCCGCGTACACCTTCACTCCCACGTCATGGTAGCCATAGGCGTTAGAGATGGTAGGCGAGCTCCCGATTGCCTGATAGACCGCATTATTATGGGTCTCATAGCCATAAATCGATGGGTAGCCGTTGGATTGGTAGTTGCTAGAGCTTCCTCCTCCTGAGGCGTTGCTCTCAAGCATCAACTCCTTGTTGATGGATGCCATCTTAGGCGTTTGCTGTTTCTGATTGGTGTTGTCTAATACTTTCGGTGCGCACGATGCAGAGCTAGCTAATAGCATCGGCAAAACGAATAGTCCTGTTGCTTTTGTCTTTAAGTTCATTAAGTTCTTTCTTTACCTCCTTATTGGTGTTTTCGTTTCAACTTTCGCGAAATCCTCTATCCTTCTTATCGCATCTTTAATCTCACCTTCTTTCTCGACATTTCCGTTTTCTTTGGCATAGATAAGGGCGATGTTCAGCATACCTAAGGCATCGTTGAATCTATATGCCCTGATGTAATGGCCTAAATCATCGACCTTCTCCCTGTCTAGGACGTCGGTCACAGCGCTTGTGGAGAGATTGAGGATCTGATTAAGGATCATCTTATTCTTGGTCGCCTCTTTCCTTGATGAGACCTCGCTTTTCTTGGCTTTGCTCTCTATGGCTTGGTTTCTTATCCTAAGGTCATAGAAAGCCTTCCTAGAATCGAAATAGCGGCCTTTGGAAAGGGATTCGTCAGTCCTTGTCATCTTGTATTCCTTGCACTCAAAACACGGTGTGAACATGGAACGTATCGGCATGTAGCCAAATATCGTCACGATGGCGTGGCCAATGTCTCCCGGCTTATTGAGTGTCTGAAGCTCGCTAGGATAGATGAGTGGCCTTTCCTTGACGGCTTGGTTAGAGCTGATGTCATTGGCCTTAGAGGAAGAGTAGCCTACGCTTCTTTGGACGATGGAATAGTTTCCGCATCGCTTTGAGAAATCCTCGATGGTCTTTAAGTCGGTCGTACCGATGAAGACCTGGATGTTGCAGTTGCTCTTGATGATGTCCGCGCTTTTCTCGTCGTATACCTTCGATAACTGCGAATAGGATTGGACGATGAGGTTCATCCAGATGTTCCTGCTTCTTCCGACCGTTATCATCTGCTCGAGCTTGTTGATCTTAGGGAGATTTCCAAACTCGTCTAAGATGAAATAGACTGGTTTTTTAAGAGTGAGATCAGGATTGGAATTGGCTTTCCTTACAAGCTCCTTGTAGGCTTGAAGGACCAAAAGCGAAGCAAGCGTGTGCCTTGTCTCTTTCTCATCCGGTATCTGAAGGAATAAGGCTATCGGCCTTTCTCCCATCGAGGAGAACTCGATCTCGTTCTCGCTAGTAAGGGCGCATAGCGACATATCCGAGAATATCGATAGCTTGTCGAATAGGCTTGAGAGATAGCTCCCTCTGGTCTTGTCCGAGGAATCCATCACCTGCTTGGAAAGGGATACGGCCCTAGATAGAGGGCTTCTTCCCTTGAAGTAGTTGATGAGTTCCTTGCAATCGTCATCGGTCGATGTCGCGACTTTCATGAGCGAGTAGAAATTGAATTTCTCTTTGGTTAGGCCTAGTTCGGGATTGGATGAATCCTCAAGCATCGCCAATGCAATGGCAAGCGCAAGGTTCTTCGCACCGCTTTCCCACATCGGCTCGTTTTTGTTGTTCACAGGACAGATGGCCAATGTAATGTCGTTTAGGTCTTCGTAGACCTCATCTAAGAGTTGCTGCTTAAGGACTTGAATGGCCCCTTCCACTTCCTCTTTCGAGTAATAATCAGTTCCTTCGAAGATGTAGCATCCTCTTTCCTCATCAGCGATTAATTGATTCTCTAGATGCAATGCCTTCTGATATAGGAGATATGGCCTTTCCATCGGGTTCCATCTGACGGAGTTATAGGGATTCCTTAGGTCGATGACTTTGACTTCGTATCCTTTCTCCTCCAAGGCGAGCCTATGGTCTTTAAGAAGTTCTCCTTTCGGGTCGCTTATGAAGAGGGATGGCTTTGTCTTGGTCTCGGACAGTATCTGAATCATAGGTGATACGAATGTCGTGGTTTTGCCTGACCCGGTCGTTCCTATCACAAGGGAATGGGAAGGTTTGGCGAAGGTGACCTTTAAGCCGCCTTTAGTGTCTTTGGCGATGATCGGGGTGCCGGTGATATCGACGTCCTTGAGTTCTGAGAAACTATAGGTTTTGTAGTTCTTTTCTATCTCATCATCGCTTTGGAATCTTGCGTGCTCAAGGTTGGCTTCTAAATCCAAATCCCCTTTCCTTCCCTTCATGACGTTCTTGCCGTTATAGACCCAGTAATGCTTGTCGTAATACCAAAGCCCTAATAGAAGCCCTATCAGCAAGAACAAGGCCATGATCCCTAATGTCTCTACGCTTATGAGATACCTAAGATCAAATCCTTGATGGATGAGGCAGATGATCGCGAATGAGCAGATATAGGATGTCCAAAGGGATATGAGTCCTATTAACAGTATCTTCTCTTTCTTCTTCACATTTCCTTTTCCTCCTTCTCCATTTCGTATTCCCTCATCTT
>CAVKAR010000080.1:0-2634 GCA_963654425.1 Lachnospiraceae bacterium | reverse complement strand
AAGATGTCCATCCTCTCTTTAGTCACCTCCAAGGTGAGATAGGCGCTTTTCTTAAGAAGGTAGTTGATCCTCTTCTTCTCGTTGAGCCTATTAGCCTTAGAGGCATCGAATGCTGGAGGGAATGTATTTCCGTTCCCTTTGGATGTTCTGACATAGCCGATGACCTTGTTTCCGATTCTCCTATAGATGTCCCTCTTGAATTTATTTGTGAGAAGGAAATCATCAGGAGATATCTTCTCTCTTATGCATATCTCTTTGGTTCTCTTGTCGTATTCGGAGAGCCTTTTTAGGAATGAGATATATTCAAGCTTCGCGGTTGGGTCAAAAAGGAGATAATGGGATGTAATTTCATCTACTTCTTCTCTTACCTGATTCATCTTCTTGGACTCATAGCCATAGTTCCCGTCAGGAGTCTTCCTATAGAGTTTCAACAGTTTCTCTTTGAGCTCTTTGTTGAAGCTCACGTTGGGATCGACGATGGAATCGAGGTATTCATCTGTGGATGATAATATCTTGTTCCTTGAGCTTCTGATGTCGTATTCGATGTTAGACATCCTCTGCTCGATTCTCACTTTGAGCCTATTGATGGAATCCTCTTTGAGCCTGCCATGATGAAAGATCCTCTCTTTCTTGTTAGCAATAATCCTAAGTGGCTCATTCTCGAAGAAGCAGATATGGATGTGCCTGTTGTCGGTGTTCTCATGAAGACCGGCGAACCAGGTGATGTTAGAGAATTCGATTCGATTCTCCTTCAGGAACTTTGGGAATTCTTCCTCGATCAGCTCTTTGGCGTCGAGATAGGATTTCATATGCTTCTTCCCGTATTCCTCCTCAAATGAGATAAGGCAGCTCCATATCTGGGCTTTGGTGGATTTGAGCTTGTCGCGGATATCTGCTTTCCCTTTGGGGGTCAATATTCCCTTGGATGAGAAAGCGCCGCTAGACTTCTCCTCATTTCCCGCATAATCGATGTAATCCCTGTATTTGCCTTGTTTTACTCCGTTATTCACATAGGAAAGGTAATCATTGGATGTGTCTTTTGAGGAATAGAAGGAATAGCCTTTCCTTCCTTTCTGGAAGTACTCGCATATGAAGAGCACATTAGGCGTCAAATCCTATCCCTTACCCTTTTGTTGAAGCGGGATGGGACTTGGTCGAATAAGCCTCTTTCCGCCTCTTCCTGAAGTTCACTGTCCATATCACAGAGAACCATGTTGTAGATCGCGGATGCAAGCAATAAGAGATTCTCGTTTCGATGCTTAATATCTTCTAGTTTCTTATCCTCGTTCACGTAAGAGGAGATGATCATCTCATGGACGTTATCGATCTTCTTGGATAGTTCTTTGCTTTCTTCTTTTGAACTCACGGAAAGAAAGGGATCTTTTCTTCCTTTGATGGCTTTGTAGCCTTCCTCAACAAGCATCAAAAAGAAATCCTGCTTGTTCTTCTTGCTCTCCTCCATCATCTTCTCAAGTTCAAAGACAAATTCAGTGTCATAGATTCTTAAGGTTGCGTGGGAGCATGATTTCGTTTTGTTTTCTTTCAATTTCTTTCTTCCTCCTTTTTTAACTCACAGAATGAATGGGAATATTTGAGGTCCTGCTTACTTGCTTTAACTTTCCGTTATGTAATTGGTATTAGAGATTTATTTATTCTCTTTCCTTTAGTTCACGTGAATTAGAAGCAGGACCCCTTGTATTCCCCTAAGGCAAGGCGTTAGCAATGAAGGTTCCTAGTCTCTAGGTAATCCTTGTAGACGATCGTGAAGATTTCTTTCTGGACTCCTTTGGGTTCCTTCTTGATCTTCTTGTAGACCTCCTCGTCTATGGGGAATCTCACTTGCTTTTCCTTGTTATGGTCTAATAGGATCGTCACCTTGTGGATTTTCTTCATTGCTTAATGCCTTCCTTTCTTGAAGGGAAATATTTGTCCCCTCACTTATATAGCTCGAAAAATTTTCACTTTGTCGCCGTTTTTGGCGAAAATTCTTTGAAAATTTTATCCAGAAGCCTCTTATTTCGCTTTGAAATAGCCTTTCTCGACAGGTGAAGAATCTCTTTTGCTTCCGACTGTGTTAGTTCCTCAACATATAGAAGCTTGTACAATTCCTGCATACTGGGGCTTAAAGTAGTTATGAATTTTTCTATTTGTTTTCTTAATATTTCAATTCTTTCTGAATCGTCATCGTTTACCTCAAACTCGCCATGCTGATAAAGATAGTTATCAATCATGTCCAGGGTTGGATTCTGTGTGAATACATTCAAACGAATAACCTTAGGAGATTTCTCATAAGGATTCTCTTCATTAGGATGTTCGATATCCCACTGCTTCTTCTTAGCAAGTCTTTCCTTCCTCATGCCATAGTCTTCGAAATTGATGGCTTTAAGGTTGTCTCTGACTTCTTTGTCATCGAGCTTGTGAAGGAATGCGATGGTTTCTTTAGTGATGGAAACATCATAGGCAACGGAGCAATTTCCATTGTGATAGGTAGTTACCTTACCGACTGAAACAATGCTTCTATCACCGTTAGAAAAGTAATAGACGTAAGTGTCTCTATCCCATACTGGGGTTCTCTTAATTTTCATCTTTACCTCCGCTTCTTACCCATTACGAAGGTTTGAAGATGTTGTTAGT
>CAVKAR010000079.1:0-5716 GCA_963654425.1 Lachnospiraceae bacterium | reverse complement strand
TTAATTAAAGGTTTCCCAATCCGATTAACTTCATAGGCCGAGAGCTTCGATGAGCGATCGGTCTTTTTTGCTGAGCGAGCACATCTTCCAGCTGCCTGGCTTCTCGTCGACGCTGACCTTGACGCAGTCGTTGAGCCTGTCCATGACGTCCCTGAAGGTGAACTTCGAGAAGAGCCCCCTTTCCGCGAGCCTGTTCTTCATCCGGCACGTGATTATGACGGAGAGGTAATTGACGAACTCGCTCCCGACGGTCGCCCAGTCGTCGTGCTCCCTCGTGGTGTTGAGGGAGAGTATCCCCTTGTACATGGAGAAGACGATCTCTATCTCCCACCTGAGCCTGTAATACTCGTAGACGCTCGACGGGTCGAGGTCCATGTTGGAGACGAAGCATATCGTCCCGAACGTCTTCGCCCTCTCGGCGTATTTCGCCGGGTCGAAGCCGCCCTTCGCCTTCCCGGCGACGTAATCGGATTCCTCCTTGCCGGATCTCGAGAGGTCCTTGAAGAGGTAGTAATGGAGGCCGTCCTCCGCGCTTTTGGCCTTCGAGGCGAGCATCACCCCGTCGGCGCACCTGAGCGGCTTGAGCGAGGAGAGGAGGCCGAGGCTCTCCTGCTTTCTGCAGTTCCTCCTTATGGGGCGGAGGAAGCCGACCTTGCCGCCCCTGAATTGCTCCTTGGCCCTCTCGAGCGGTATCCCCTTGTCCGATATCTCCATGCCGCCCTTTATCGAGAACTCGGCGATGAAATCCTCGATGTTGGCCGCGTCCGGCAGGTTGCCCGGGTAGACCTTCATCGCGATCGGCTCCTTCCTCTCGGCGTCGATCGCGGCGAGGATCGAGAGGTCTTTCGTCCCCTTTATCCTCCCTTTGTAGGAGAAGGCGGAGAAGGAGTCCACCCTCGAGTTGTCGTTCTTCAGCATCCCGTCTATGAGGACCTTGGTGCCCTCCCTCACCGTCTCCTCGACCCTCTTCCTCATGAACGACGACACGAGGTCGTAGCTCTTCCCTATGCCGGAGAGCAGGGACGAGACGGAGTTCTTGCTGAGGGCGGCGTTCGGCGCGATTTGGCTCGCCCAGCTCTTGTCGCGCTTGTCCTGGAGCTGGTAGTCCTTGACGTCGCCGAAAGCGGCCCTCAATAGGGCGATCGCGTATATGCTCTCGGCGTCGCCCCCCTCGAATGTGCCCCTCAGCGATCCGAGGAGGTCCGACCCGGCGGAGTGGGCGAAGGCGACCGCGCCGTATTTGAGCAGATGGGGCTCCCGCGCGGCCACCCTCCTCTTCCCGCCTTCCGGCTTCTCGACGTAGGATCCGCCGACGATGTGGCCTACGACCGGCCCGTTCACCGGGACCCTCCTCCCGCCGACGTAGCGGCAGCCGACCCTCTTTATGACCATGTAGACGTCCGGGTCCTTCGTCGCCTGGACGATCGTGTTCTTCGGCCTCGCGGCCTTCCTTATGCTCTCCGGAACCATTGGCGAAACCTCCTTGCGTATAGTTTATTACAACAATACTATTATACTATACAAACCGGCGATTGTTTAGCGTAAGTTTCGCGATTTCGACAGAAAATCGCGCATTTTCGCCGAAAAGAAAACGCCCATCCCGGACCCGGCATGAGCGTTCATCGGCATTTCGTATAGTCTATTCTATTGGGAAACCTTTACTTAATCGTATGACGAAATGATTTGCCGCCATTCATCCAGAGCCTCCGCGGTGAGATAGTTCCGTATATCCAAAAGGAGAAAAAACACGATGATGAAGAATATGACAAAGCGACACGCTGAAAGCACTGCCCGAGACTTACCGGGGCCAAGAGGCGGCCGACTGCTTATACGTCGGAGTTAAAGCCTATGGCCGTCCAAGAATTCATGGTCGGGGACAGTTGACGCTTATCAACTGGTTATAACATTTTTTGAAAGTGCTGCAAAAATTATAAGAAATTCATATACAAAGTGTATGAATCCGAAAGAGTTTGTGTTTACAACATCATATTAAGCGCCTAACTGCAAAAGAGCAGTCCCATTAAAGCGGATGAAAATAATATTGACTTACCAAATTGGAAAGTTAAACTCATATTATGAGCATCGTATTCTCCTCCCAAAAACTTCATCGAAGAATAGAAAAACCTTCTTTTTGGCCCGATTCTGTTGTTCCTAAAATTTATTCTCTGTTTCTTTTTGTTGTTCAAGCCGCCACTAATCATAGAGATTTATGCGCGATGTCTTTTTTGAACTTGAAAAGAGGAACTTGCGAAAACGAATACCTGGTGGGTTGCTTTGAAAACTGCGGGGTGTCGATGATCGTGTCGTTTAGACCATGCGCCTCTGATACATGTTCAGAGGAGATGGTTGTGAAAGGAGCGAAAAGAAATGGATAACAAAGCAATACATCCAGGCGAAATCTTGAAGGCTGAATTGGAATCTCTTCGCCTCAGCGTCAGGGAGTTTTCAAAGAGAACTGGCATCCTCGAAAAACAATTGAGTCTCATTCTTTCCGGGGAAGCGAACATCACATTGGAAATAGCGAGCCGATTGGCTGATTTCTTTGGAAATGAAGCCCAGTTTTGGATCAATCTCCAAACGTTTTATTCTCAAAAGAAAAAGGAGGAGGACGCGCAAAAATCAATCGACGCAGATTACTCTTTACTGAAAACCATCGAGACAAAGTGGCGTGATCTGTATTTGCCAAAACTAAAGCTATGCAATAAAAATGAGTTCGTCCGACAATCCCGCGTCCTTCTTCAGGCATCGGAGATTTCAAATTTGCAAAGCGAGAACCTATATGCCCTCTATAAGGAACTAAAAAGTGAAAACAAGCCCAATACCTTCCTTCAGAACGTATGGCTTAGCGTTGCTATCAAACAGGCGAAAGCAACCGTTTCTCGACCATACGACGAAGAATCTTTTTGCAAAGCTTTAAAGAATATTGGCCATTTAACGAAGGAAAAACCCGAGGAATTCTTGCCCTACCTGCGAAGATGCCTAGAAGAGTCTGGAGTGACTCTCGTCTATGTCCCTTATCTTAAAAACACTGGAATTTATGGGGCTTCTTGCTGGATTGAGCGAAAAGATGGTTCGAAATCCCCCCTTATCGCCCTTTCCAACCGAGGGGCAAGAGCTGATGTGTTTTGGTTTTCCTTCGCGCACGAATCCGCGCACGTTCTCATGAGACATACCCGCAATCTCATGCTCAGCAGTGATGATACCATGGAAAGCCAGATTGAACACGAGGCGGACGACATCGGAAAATCGATGCTCATCGATTTGAAATCCTGGAGGCAATTCTCGGAATTTTCGAAGCACCACACGTCGAAAGGAATCACCGATTTCGCAAAAAAGGTCGGCGTGGATCCTTGCATCGTCGTCGGTTGGCTAGCTAAAGAAGATTCGAATACCTATTACATTCACAAAAACTTTGTGAAGTATTATGACTTCTCTTTTCTGAACGAGAAAAGGTTGGAATGACACCGACTTTGTTTCGAAAAAACCGCGACGTCGGCAAACATCGCGGTTCGGTCCGAGGCATGCTACCTGGATACAAAGTAGATTATAGCTATCGGACCAAAAACTTTCAATTTTTGAGAAAACAACTATAAACTATGAAAAAATTCAAAAAAGTCCGGTCCACAGACGGATCGGAGGTTCGCGAGGAACTTGACCTAAAAAAGCTCCTTAACCTGAAATATCTCGACCTGACGAACAGGACCCATTACGTGGGATGCTTCGACCTCCCTTCCGTTTATTGCAGCACGGACGTCTTCCCTGATTACATCGCCTTGTACGGCGATCCTAAGGACTATAAGAAAACCGCATTGACTGCCGTAGGATTCTTCGAATTCGACCACTCATTCGATGGACAGCATGGCCTCTGCAATGCGATTTATTACAACAATGAGGCCGATCTCGCTAAATTCAAGGAAAGGTTCTCTGGAGTCAAGTTCTTTATCGGTCCGGATTGCTCCTTACTCGGTGACATCGACCAAATTGAAAACATCTATAGAATCAAACGTTCTCGGCTCGCCACATTATGGTTTTGCAAAGAACTGAAGGCGGTTTCGATTCCTCTTCTCACCTTTCCGACGCTAGATACGCTTGATTGCTATCTTGATGGTCTCGAGGATTGCGAGGTTATAGCTATATCTACCAAGGGGCATATTGCAGATCCAACGGAATATAAAATTCTTTGTCTCACTATCGAAGAAATCGTCAAGAAACTGCACCTGAAGGCCATCGTCGTGTATGACGTGTGCGGTGACGAAACGAAAACCCTAAAAGCGTTTGAACCAGCCACAAAAGCCGGCATCAAAGTCATTATTCCTGATAATAGTCTCAAGCAAAGAAACAAGAGACATATGGAGGAACGCCATGAGAAACGATGATAGCGGCCAGGCGATAGGAACAAACGGAAGCCCACAAACCTCTTTAGAACAAGAAGCCGCAAGGCTCGATGAACTCGCGGCAGAAAAACGTCTGTCAGAGAGCTTGAGCACAGAACGGGAGCGTCTTTTGTCCAAAATGAAGACAGAGAAGGGCAAAAGCATCATCAACGAACTTTATAGGCCAACCGCTTCAATCGGCGACGGAGGAACTGCGGACGCTCTTATCCACGAAGCTGATGTCGGGGTCAAACCGGGAGATACTAGTCATTACCAAAAAGCTATGGACAGGGCGAAGGAAATTAACAACAGCATTGCTCGAGGGTTGGTGAAGGGAGACGAAAAAGAACTGATTAAAGAAAGAGATAAACTTATCAAAGCGATTAAGTATTGGGAGAAGAAACATGGAAAATAAAGAGTTCAACGAAAGACTAGTTGCCTCCATTCCTGAAATGGCTGAGCCCTATCGCCTTGCGAAGGAAAGCTGGGGAGAAGAAGAACCAGGTACCACAATTATGGTCGAGGACTATCTTATGCCTCTCGTGTATGAGGCTCTCGAGAAAAACAATAAAAAGCTGCTTTCGGAGGTCGCTCTATGGTTGGAAGATATGGCGTCCTCTTGCGACGAAGTCGCCAGGTCCGCCGTGTTCATCGGGGTGTTTGAGCATGCTTATTTCGATGGGAAAATAGGAAGCCTTGGACCTTACTTCTTGAAAGAGACAAGGAAAATGTACGAAGACACATCGTTAGCAAAAAATGCAAAGTAACCAACATCATTGAGTTTAACGGTTTTGGCATTTTTTAGACGCTAAAAACCGTGAAAGTCCAGTTCAAAAATCCAGACCATCCAACTTAAGTTGGATTGGCAGCTTCCTTGCTCTATCCCTGCCTTTGGGGGTCGGCTTCGACAGGCTATGGCCGAGTATCTCTTTCGCCCCGCCGGCCAGCCTATATAGCTCTACCGATATGTGGCCCTTCAGCCTCACGATCGCCTCGTCGGTCATCTCGGGCTCGAATGACTTGAAGGCATCCCTGCATTGCCAATACGCCGGCGACCTCGACGCGGCGAGCGACGAGAGGAACGCCGTCGCCGCGCATATCGCGAGCAGTATCCAGTTCATCGAATTCATCCCCCTCACCATGAAGCCCTCCATGTCGAGGCAGCCTTTCATGAAGCGGAAGCATTCCTCTATCCTCCATCTGAGCCTATAGGCCTTGAGCGCCCTCTCGCAGCCTTCCCTCGCGGAGCAGTCGATGTCAGTTATGTAGCATCTCGGCTCCCTCTCGGTGCATTCGGTAATCTAAAACTGACCCACTTAAAGGGAATCGGCAATTGAAAACTG
>CAVKAR010000078.1:0-5758 GCA_963654425.1 Lachnospiraceae bacterium | reverse complement strand
GAGCTGAGCCATGCTGAGCGCTCCGCCCGTCATGCGGGAAAGGGCCCTCACCGGGTTATAATACACGCCCATGATGAGGGTGTTGGCTGTCGATCTTTGGCCAATGCCCTTGAGGAAAGATATGGCAAAGCTGATGGATTTCGAGAAAAGCCTTCCCGTCCATCCTTTGGCGTAGCGAAGATCGCTGATCGACGAATTGTAATCAACGACGATTCTGTGGCCTTTGACGTAGGACTCCTCTTTCGCTGGCAAATTATCGCCGATAAGCTCTTTCCATTCCTCATCGCCTATTTGGCGCACGTCGCCCGAGAAATAATGGGGAAGCTTATCCGCATCATAAACCCCGGAGGCGTCTTTGCCATCGATTTTTATCTCGCCTTTCAATGGGAAATTCACGCTTGAAGGCCCGACATATATTTGATAATTTCCGCCTTCTATTTCAAAGCGGTTGCTCTTGATGTCCCAATAACGGAAGGAATATTCATCGAAAGGCAAGAATACTTCTTTGCTCTCGCCGGCTTTCAAAGCGATTTTCGCAAATCCTTTGAGCTCATAAAGCGGGCGGAAGATCTTCGAATCTTTCATGCCGATATACATCTCGGCGATTTCCTTGCCGTCACGTTCCCCGATGTTGCTGACGATGAATCTGACGCCCTCTTTGCTCACTTTAAGGTCTTTATATTCGTAATGCGTATAGCTTAAGCCGTATCCAAATGGATAGCGGCACCCGCCGATTTCATCGCGAGAGTAGTAGCGATATCCGATGAATAAGCCCTCACGGTATTCGATGTTTTTGTCATTTTTGCCAAAGTGGTCGGCGGAGGGGCAATCGGCATAGCCATAAGGATAAGATTCCGCAAGCTTTCCAGACGGGTTAACCTTGCCTATCAAAATATCAAGGATGGCCCTAGCCCCGGCTTCGCCGCACAAATAGGCGTGAAGAATCGCATCGACCCGATCGGCGAAAGGCATCTCGATAGGGGCTCCGCAGGCGAGAACCAAGACGAGAGGCTTGCCAACGTGATACAAAGCGGAGATAAGATCCCTTTGATTTACGGGTAAACGCATATTCGCGCGGTCGATTCCCTCAGCCTCGCTTACTTCGTCAAGCCCGACGAAAAGGATGACTTTGTCGGCTTTTTCCGCCAAAGCGATGGCTTTATCGATAAGGCGCTGGCTCTTTTTGCCATATCTTTTGAACCCTCTTTCAAAACCGACGACCTCAAGCGGATAATCCTTGATGACGTCTTTGATCTGATCTACGTAAAGCGGATTGACGTTCGAGCTGCCAGCTCCTTGAAAGCGAAGGTCGAAGGCGAAGTCGCCGATGATGGCGACTTTCTCTTTTTCCTTGAGCGGCAAGACGCCATTGCTGTTTTTAAGGAGGACAAGCGATTCTTCCGCTACCTTTCTAGCGATTTCATGGTGCCCCTTTTTGTCGAACTCCCTTGGCGCTTTTATGATTGCTTCATTCGTTTTAAAGGCGAGATCGATCATTCTATCAGCGAGAGTATCGACGTCTTCCTCATTCAGCCTACCTTCTTTTACCGCTTTCACCACTTCCCGGTTCGTCTCTCCGCCGGTTGTCGGCATCTCGAGGTCCGATCCGGCTTTCACCGCTTCGATTCGGTCATTATCGCCGCCCCAATCAGAGACAACCAGTCCATCAAACCCCCAATCAGTGCGAAGAATATCGGTAAGCAGGTATTTGTTCTCATTGGCGTATATCCCGTTGATGCGGTTATAAGAGGACATCACCGTCATCGGTTTAGCCTCTTTCACCGTCATCTCGAAAGCCGTGAGATATATTTCCCTGAAGGTTCTTTCATCAAGCACGGAATTGGAGGTGATGCGGCGGATTTCCTGGTTATTGCAGGCAAAATGCTTAAGGCTTGCCCCGATGCCGTTGCTCTGCACGCCATTCACGTAACCCGTTGCGAGTTTCCCGGCTAGATATGGGTCTTCGGAGAAATATTCGAAATTGCGCCCGCAGCGTGGATTCCTCTTCATATTGATGCCAGGGCCAAGGAGGACGGATACTTCGGCTGCGGCGGCTTCTTCACCAATCGTTTTCCCTACTTCATATAGCAAAGCGGGGTCCCATGAATTGGCGGAAGTTGCGGAAGAAGGCATGCAAACCGCCGGTATAGAAGGATTGAGCCCAAGATGATCGGCTGTTTTGGCTTGTTTCCTTAACCCGCACGGGCCATCGGAAAAGTAAGCAGATGGGATATTGTATTTATCGATGCCTTGGCTTGCCCAGAAATTGCCCCCTGAGAGGAGCGATGCTTTTTCTTCGAGCGTCATTTTGCTCAATATATCTTGATGTTTCATGTTATTAACTCCGCAAAAATCCATTATTTATTCATATTAAGCCGCTAAACCGGATTGCTTCGCTTTTGATCTGAGGAGAGAGAATTCAGCCTCGATTTTCGCTTCTTCCGCTTTTTCTTTCTCCAGAATCGCCGCTTTCTTTTCTTCGGGCAAAGCGTCGAATCTTGCTTTTTTGATGGCTTCTTTCTCGGCCTTTTTCTTTTCGCTTTCCGCTTTTTTGATATCGGCGGCTTCATCCTTTTTGGCTTTCTCTTCCAGGAATTTGGCATTCTCTGTTTCGAAATCAAGGCCTTTCTTCGCGCAGCGCTCATGGAGCTCAGCAACGCGGGCCTCTTCCACTAGGCGAGCGTTTTCCGCTTCTTCTTTGGCCGCTCTTTCTTCTGGCTCAAGCCATTCCTTGCCTTCTTTTTTCGCGCGTTCCCTTTGATCATCGACGATGGTCTTGTTGTCGATCTTCGTATATCTTTCAACGTTCATGAAAAGGAACATCGCGCCCATCGCCAAATAGCAGACGCCTTCCACGATGTAGCCTAAAACGGTGTGGACTATCTTCCCATCGAAGCCGAGTGAATTGAAGCCGGCGATGATGCCGTTGCATACCCCACTCATCGCCACCATGATAGAGCCGTATACCGCCATCGTGAACCCGTCGGTCCTTTTGCCGTATAAGGCCTCTTGGTGATCCAAGATATTGGCGAGGAGCGCCAAGGAGATATACATCGCAGGCGCCGTTCCTAAAGCTTTGATGATGAAAGAAGTGACCGATATCCCCCAAATTAAGCCATCGCTTGCGCTTGGAAGCAAGCATAGCAAAGAAAGGAGCGAGGCAAGGAAAGCGAGGAGAGACCCCCCGACTATCGTCTTCGACTTGCTGAACTTATTGGCAAGCGGCCAAACGATAAGCATGCCTAAGGCCGTCGGGATCGCCCCCAGAGTATTTATCAAAGAGGATAAGGAGGTGCCGCCCGTAAAGGCTTGCGAATAGAAAGATAGGTCGTTGTTTTTCATTTGCCCGCCGAACTGGTAAAGGAAGAAGAAAACGATGATGAGCCACCAGTATTTGTCCTTCATGCAGATTTTGATTTGCTCAGACATCGAAGCGCCTTTTTTGGCCTCGCTCTCTTCTTTGACATCTTCCATTTTGAGGCTTGAAAGGCTTTCTTCCGTGATTCTTTCACGGGTGAAATAATATTCAAGGAGGCATCCAATGACGAGAGCGACGATCATGATGATCATGAGGATCGTCCATTTGCTATTGGCCTCAGCCGGGGTTACCTTCACAGTCACGTCGCTTGCTCCAGTGGCGGAAGCAAGAGCTTCGGCATAGGTTGAGAAATTCTTATCGATGCTGCCGACATGATAGACGGGAAGCAAGCCTATAAGATCGACCAATACCCCGCCCGCCATGCCGGATAAGCCAGCCGCGCCAAGCTGAGCGGCCATGATGCAAGTGGAAAGGAGGCCTCTCTTCCCCCCATCGCGCGTGGAGAGATTGACGAGCGCTGAATGGGAGGTGAAGTAGATTGGCCAAGCGAAGGCATAATAAAGGTTATAGCCTATCGCGATGATGATGCTTGCCCAAAGATTCGAAAACGATCCGCCAGTACCCCCTATCTCAACGGCGGAGCCATTCCCGACGGGCAAAGGGACGATGAACAAAATGAGGAGTGCTACGGCAACAAGCGGCATGCCTAGCAAGATAAACGGCCTAGCTTTGCCAGCCATCGTCGGTTTCTTTTCCATGAGTTTGCCAACGAAAAGATTGCCGATAACGATAAGGATTGAAGAGATGATCGGGAGGAGGGTCTCAAACAGCGCATTCCACTGTCCGAGCATCAAGACTTTATCCCAATATTGGATAAGCCAAATATTAACCACGCCATTTGACAAAAGCGCGAGCATCGGCCCAACGAAATATCCTAAACCGGCTTCCGGGAAAAGGGAGACGCTGCTGCTTTTGATTTTGCTCGACAAAAGCGGGTTGGAGAATATCGATTTTCTTTTCTTGCTGCTATTAGACATAGAAAGCTCCTCTGAAAGCGTTTTCAATAAGATATAACAAACGAAACCTTTTGGCTCAAAATTATCATAAAAGGACGTTTTTGCGACGTAAAATGCATCTTAATGGTGATGAATGGGCAGATTTAGTGCATGAACGGCACTTCTTTTCTCCATTCGGAAGCGCATGAAAGGCGTCTCCCGATTCCTTAGCGAACGCGCTACCGCTTCATAAACATATTTTGCACAAAATCGAATACTCAAAGATTCGATTTTTGCATAAAATCGGAATATGAATTTTTCAAATTTTGCATAAAATCGGATATTTTTTACTTGTTAAGAAAAGTAGACGCTTGTTATTCTTTTCTCCCTTTCCCAGAAGTGGATAAATCCGCGACTTTCTTATCTTTCTCTTTTCTGAAAATGAATGGTATCTCGTGATAGAGTTTTAGCACCTAATTCAACTTTCCTCTAAATCAAAAGGATTACGATCAGATTCGAGATTTCAAAAAATGACCTCATAAATATTAAAAAGGGGCGATTTCTCACCCCTCTAGTCAGAATTCAGTAAACGTCTGATAGATAATTAAATCTTCACATCACGCTAGACAAGGCCATCGTTACAGAGCAGCCAAGCCAAGAAGCGCTACCAATCGGATAATGGCGATTAAAAGATCGATTGAAGAGAAGACAATGCCCGTGACGCAAACCCCTTTCTTTGGGGCAAAGATGCATGAGACAATCGAAGCGATGAGCGTCAATACGCCGATGACAATGACCGGATAGACGAGGAAAAGCCCTAAATATGGAATTAATGAGAATAGAGCAAGGATTGCCCCGATAATCGCAAACACCAACGATGCAATGCCGAGAACATAGGTCCATCCACCACTGTCTTTCCCATAATTGAGAACTGCGCCGCATTTAGGGCAACTTTTGGCATTATCGGCAACGTCAGCACCACAAGAAGAACAATGTTTCATAAAAAACTCCTTTTATCTTTTATTAGAAATTTTGCCCCCCGGGAGAAGTCAAGGCTTATTTGCACTTTCTATATGATTATCTGTCTAAAATCAGTATTTTAAGCTTTTACTAATTTGTATGGCCTTCGCTGAATGGCAGGTATAAAAAGGGGCGGCCGCAAATCGTTGATTGAATGAAAAGAAAAAGGTTTGACAGTATCAATCAAACCCATGGCACTTAACTGGAGCACCTGGCGGGAATCGAACCCGTGTAACCAGCTTGGGAAGCTGGTGTTCTGCCATTGAACTACAGGTGCAGCGAGACAATTATAGAGATTTCTTCGCCTTTGTCCACGGGGAAATGAAAAGGAGGCTTAGCCTCCACTATTTCACTTGGTGGGTGTTACAGGGCTCGAACCTGTGACCTTCTGTACGTCAAACAGATGCTCTCCCAGCTGAGCTAA
>CAVKAR010000077.1:0-6279 GCA_963654425.1 Lachnospiraceae bacterium | reverse complement strand
ATCAAGCCTATCAAAAAAGGGTCACGCTTCGCCATGACCCCCAATTGACACTTACATCATATCGAACATAACTTCGGTGAAAATATCAGAGTATTCTTCGTACCGATATAAACCATATTCGGCTATGTCATCTTTTTTGGCGACAGGATCGTATTTGAGATCACCATCGACTTTGAAGAATGTGTGATCTGGGATGAGTGGCGCAGGCGCAGTCATAATCCCGTCAGCAAAAAAATTATAGTCGTAAGCCGTTACTATTTCATACACAGCTACCGCTTTTTCAACATGCTCGATTCCGATTATTTTTGCGGAAGACGGTCCACCGCTACCTTCGACCATAATATTTCTACCGATATATGATTCGGCGTTGTTCTCGTATATGCTCACATAATCACGCTTATCCATATCGAAGAAAGCCTGACGGAATGACACACCTAAACTAGTCCCGTTGTCTAGCAATAAATAGAAGTAACCCGTAATGTCTTGACTCCTTTCGATCAGTATTACAGGCTCCGCTGAATAAGCACCTATTTCAAAATCCCATGTACGGACAATATCACCGAGTTTGATGTCATCCACGATTTTGCTTGAATCATCAGCCATAGTGATGTTGGTGCCAGAGATGACGCAGGAGGGATAATTTGGCTTAATCGTTAATGTACAGTCTTTATCGGTAATTAAATAATCTGTATCAGCGTATATTTGGGTAGTCTGCAAGTAGGCAGTTAGGATATTGGTATCTTTTTTAAACCGAACCGTCATACCAGTCGTTAATTTTTCCAAGATGCCATCTTCCAAGGATGTTGTCTTCGTAATAGCGGTCTCGTTTGTGTAAACGTCCACACCAAGATCTTTGAACGTTAAAATGATGCTCACATCGTAATAATCATCGCGAGATGTATCCACGACTACGTTGAAGCTAGTAAGTGTTTCGCGCTCCACTATAGGAATCACAACGTTTTCCGTTAATGAATACTCTTTGTTCAGCTCATATTTGCTTGAGGCCGGCAAATATCCATTTTTAATCGAAGCTATCTTAAAGACGGTATTCTCCTCGATACCGTCAATCGTAAAGGTATTTGTTCCGCTATATGCTTTGCCACCAACTTCCAGCGTATAGACAATCGAGCTATTTTCGGAAGAAGGGGAAATGGTGATAGAAAATGATTTGCGATATACCCAATGCGTACCAGAGGATATATACGAGCCAGCCGTCAATGGGCTCACTAAGGCACCATCACTATCGACATAGCCACTACTCGCAAGCTCAAAAGGATAATATGTCGAGTCACCATTTTTAACCTCGTAAGCGGTAACCGAATTGTTCGTGAAAGATATTTTCGCGTTGCTTAGCCTAGTTTCTATGAATCCGCCCAGCTCCGTCGCTGTTAGGCTGCCATCGACAATGAGCGTGCCATCAACACCCATCTTTTCATAAGCAAACGCGCCTGATTTCCCTTGGATATCACTATCTTCTCCGGTCCCGGCAGTGTATTTGCTTTCATCATATTTTGCATAAACAACCAAACCTGGGCAAAAAACAGATACTGATTTTCCGATTACCAAACGCGCCCCAGGCAATATTTTTGCCTTTTGAGCGTTCGAGTAAATAATGGCAGTGGAATTTTCATCATATGCGTGAAGTTCGACATCATAATAGCAAGAAAAAGGGAAATAGCATTTGCTTGTCGAAAGCGTTGCGCCGCTTACGCTCAATGACATATCATTCAGATTGAAAGAGCCGTAAAAATTTAGATAGTGCCGTGGCACAACCCCATTGACAACGTCGCTTGTTCCATCACTCTTTTCATACGTAAAAAAGGACGTTAAAGAAAAGCTGTTTTTCGGCGATACGATGCCGCTGGACCCAATAATCGATACTTTATCGCGGTTATGTTGGTAACCGGCATACAGATCCGGGATTCCAACAAATTGAGCGCATCCTTTATCGTCATCAGCTCCATCGTATTCAACCAATGCATTCACAAACGAAGGAAAAAAGAATCGATTAAATGGCGACCCTTTCAAAGAATCGGAATAAAGAACTAAAAAAACGCTCCCGCCACGATGCTCGACTACGACGAAAGGGCCATATGTCGTAGAGCCTGGTTTATTAACAATTGACGGGTTTTCCGTTTCTTTCGTATCAGTGCCGACAACGTAGCCGAAATTGACAAAAGTTCCGTAATTCTCGATTGAAGAGCCTTCTGATAAGACTATTTTGGCGCAAGTGGTCGTGAATCCGGCGATGCTTCCGCCGTTGCTGCCATGTTGGATGCCTCCGATCAAAAGTTTGCCATTGTTCGTGATTTTGACGCCCTTATTCAAGGTGACTATCAGATTCGCTTTGCAATGGGCGCTATAAACGTTTGCGACCTTCGGACTAGGCTCCCCATTCAGGCTGTCGTATGTTTTGGTGCCATTCATATTCCCGTTAGCGACAGCCTTATATAGGACAGAATCGGACTGCTCGCTATCGGAATAGGGAATGGTGAGTGTCATATTCGAAGGGATTTCGAAAGAGCTCGCTATCGTGATTTCTTTCGCGCTGACAAGGGCTTTGACCTCGATTGCATCGCTTGTCGTTTCCTTTTTAGCCGCGCTCACCGCGCTTTCGATCGTGGTGAAGTAGCTCGTCTTCGAGTTGTACATATAGCAAGCGACTGGCGGGACAATCGTCTTGCTCGCCATTTTGCCAGCCCCGCCATTTAGAATGTCCCATGATGAGTAGCCAATGGCGCTAGCCATCAGACTGAAAAGAAGGTATAGCCCTAGCCATGCTCTTGATAAAAGAGACTTCTTCATTCGCTATACTCCCCGGGAATCAAGTAGACCATATACTCCGCCTCGCTCAAATCGGGGAAAGAGGAAGAGCCGGTGTATTCCATCGAGACGGAAAAAGAGCAATAAAGATTGGAAGCGTCAAACTCCGCCTCATTAAGCACGATATTGAAAGAACCACTCAGCGATGAGGATAAATCTTGCTTTCCAGGGCTATTCGAAAACCCGCTGATCGAGGCGCTTCTGGCGTAAACGAAATCATCTTTCAGCGATATATCAAGACTCAGATTGATTGATAACGATCGCAACTCCTCATTGCATGTGGCGATGCGCTTTCTTGCACTTGACACATTTAGAAAGAAAGTGCCGTATAAAGTCGCGCTATTCGTGTATCCGCCAGTGCTTTTATCGACAAAGCCGTATCCTGGTGCGTATTTGATTGAGTCGATATTCAGTTTTTTGATGATCGAATCGCCAATCTCATCGGCATCTAATATAGGCCCGCTTGGATAGATGGCCGTCTTAATGAGCCAGCTTGAAAACCCAACGCCCGTAACGGAGAGAAAACTTAAAAATAGAGCCCCCCCCCGAGCCGAGGAAATATCGAATCTTTTTGCTTACTCCGCGAAAGTTCATGCCTCTATTCTATCACCCGGCGGAAGCAAACTTTCAAGTTTGTTTTTTCGCTTGTTGACTAAAACGAAGAAGATAGGGCTCTTCAAACACGAAGAAGAAACTATCCGATAGCAAATGCGTGCCACCGATTAAACCGGGGCACGCATTTCTATCTGTTTCCGTTTTAGTGGCGATAATCAACTGACTTTCTGCACCGCGGTAACGCAAAGATCGAAGCTTGCGGAAGCGTCTTGCGCTTTGTTATTGATGGAAGCGTCAAGATCATCGAATGAGAGAGTGATGGTGAAATCACTGTATTCATCAGTCTTTTTCATCGAACCGGTGAGGATTGAATCAGAAGAATATTCGGATAGATGCTTTGAGCTTGTCGTATCGCCTTGCTTGACGGTGACGGTCAATTGAGAAGTCAAATCGCTAGAAGAGGCCTCATCAATGACGATGCTGACTGAATAATCGAAGGCAACGGAGCTAGGGATATAGCTATCCCCGCTTTTCTTGCCGTTCATGATTCTCAAATTGGCCGAGAAAGAGGACATCGGCACGATGAGCTCTCTATCCTCAAGCCCGAAGATGTTGGCGCTCTCAGTGCCTGAGAAATCGGTAACGGTCGAATCGCTCTTCTCTTCAAGCATTCCGCTCGCATTGAGCGTCTTTTTGGTTAAGCCGGTGCGCAAGAGGCTGATATTGAGATTGCCCGCCTGAAGGTGGTTGCTCACCTTGGCGGTTGAGGTGAATAAGGCGTAAGTAGCGCCCGTCAAAACGCCGGTTAAAAGCATTATCAAAACGCTTGCGGAGATAAGGGCACGATCGCGCGGCTTGACGTTATAGTTCTTTTTTGGCATATCGAGATTCCCTTTTATTCTGCGCTGTGCTTCCTCACGAGCACGACGCGCGTTTTATCTTCGTAAGCAGGGGCGCTTTCTTCTTGAACGCTGCTTGAGGCATACTCTTTTTTTGCCTCCGCGGCTGTCGCTTCAGTAGGAGAATCGGCACTTACGCCTTCATACGTCACATTCGTCACATTGTTGACGGATGAGGGAGAAGCAACTGACTCAGCTTCTTTCTTCTGCTCTTCCTTTTCGAGGATGAGGTCGCGTATCACCACGATGCAGCAGAAGATCGCGATCGCGAGTATCACGATCACGAAGGCGAATAATAGCCACAATACCAATTTGTCCATCGTTTATCTCTCCTCCGGGGTCTCCTCTTTTTTCTCGTTATCGCCTTTAAGCATCTCGAGCTCCTTTTTCAAGGAGGCGATTTCCGCGTTCTTCTTGTCCTGCTCGTCCTTGATTTTATCGTCCTTGTCTTGCTTGATGACCATGATGATCCTCATTCCTTCGTATAGCATCACGATAACGCAAGGCACAATAACGATGAAGATAATCCCTATTGGGGTCTTCAAAGCATAGATTATAACCCCTAAAGCATAGCTTTGGCCCGTGACTTTGCCAATGATGTAATTGGGCGAGGTCTCATCTAGCGAGGTATCGATGATTTGCTGCCCCACGTTATCCTTCGCGCTGCGGTTATCCCCTTCAAGGGTATAAATATAATCGCTTTCGCCTTTCGCTTCGATTTTCACCACGCGATGGGTGATGACGATTTGCCTATTGCTATAGACGTATTTGAAGGTGAGCACGTCCCCGATCTTGATTGAGGAATACCATTCTTCTTTCTTTGTTTCATCCTCTGGCACCGTCTCGATGAAGACGCATGATTTGACGGGGATGCTTTTGATAGCGTAGGAGGATACATCGGTATATTCGCACTCCTCCATGGAGTCGGACAAGACGAAGCGCAGCTGCGTGCCGAATATCGTCGCGGCCCCATCACTGTCTTTCTTCGATGAGACGGTGATCACGAGCATGAAGATGGCGGTCACGGCGAATAAGCCGGCGATGACATCGAGGATGATGCTCGCCACTTTCTTGCCGATCGATTTCTTTTCTTGCTTCGTTTCTTCCATATCTAAGCCCTCTTCGCAAGCAAGATGAGCGAGAAATCGGCATAGGCGTCTTGCGCCTCATTGCCGATATCAGCCCACATCTTATAGCTCACCACTACGTTTTTGACGTCAATCCCCATATCGAAAGGCGCATCGCTTTCGAAAGCCTCGCATAAAGGCTTCTCGTAAGAAGCGTTTGCGCTAGTAAAGCTGACGGAAAGATAGTTATGGAGATCGCCTTTATTGGAACCCCCATCAAAAGACATCGTCAAGCGCATATCGCCCTCGTATTCATAGGAGATATTGATGGTGTAGGTTCTCTCGCTGCCTGGCACGATATCGTATAGATCGACCTTCAGCTCTTTGCTGACGTTCTCGTTCAAGGTGACGGTCGTCACCGCCTCTAATGTCGATACGGAGAATAATTGGCCTAAAAACACGCATCCGATCACCGCAAGGGCGGAAGAGAGCAACGTCAGTATTTGGTATATCTTCCTTCTATCCATGATTATTAGGCGTAACGAAAAAACAGCGAATACGTTCCTATCGGAAGAATGATAAAACGAAATAGGCGATAAGGATACTGAATTTTGCTTGATGGGCGCCAGCAATCGAGTGAAAAACGGCGAAAAAGTCCATAAATGATAGCTGCTCATAATGTCATCGAGCATACGCTCCCATTCGTCAAAGATATAACGGAAATCCTCATTGATGTGCGAAAAAATATTTGACAAGAAAAGACACTGAAAATCATTTGCCGTCGATGCTTTTCTCGCGTTCGTAAACGCAAACCTCGGAACGTATCGGCCATCATTCAAGGAACTTCAGCAGTTCCTCCTTCCATACGGCGATGTATTCATCGATCGTCTCCCAAGTTATCAAGCCCTTGCCTACGGCCACCGCCATGTATTTGC
>CAVKAR010000076.1:0-6283 GCA_963654425.1 Lachnospiraceae bacterium | reverse complement strand
ACGTAGGATCGCTCAAGGACGGCGGTTTCAACGAAGGCACCTACAATGGCGCAAAAAACTATGCCGAGGCGCACAACAAGACTTACAACTATTATCAGCCAGCCAACGGCTCGTCCGCAACCGACGATGACCGTGTTGCCGCGATGACCCTTGCCATTGAAAACGGCGCGAAAGTCATCGTCGCCCCAGGTTATTTGCAAGCGGCCGCGATGGAAACCGTCGCCAAAGCGCACACTGACGTGAAATTCATCTTCGTTGATGGATGGGCAATGGGCCTAAAGAACGTTACGGCTATTACTTACAAAGAAGAAGAGGCTGGCTATATGGCTGGCTATGCAGCTTACGCGGAAGGATATCGTAAATTGGGCGGAACCTTCGGCGGTGGCGGAACCAATCCTGCTTGCAACCGCTTCGCTTATGGCTATGTCCAAGGCATTAACGCGGCTGCTCTTGCCACTAGCGGAACCGACGCCGAAGTCAAGATCAGCTTCCAGCACGGAGCAGGCTTCAGCGCTTCTACTGAATTGCAAACCCAAATCGCCGGCTGGTATAACGCCGGAACCGAAGTCGTCTTCTCTTGCGGCGGCTCCATGGTTCAATCGGTCATCTCTGCAGCCAGCAGCTATGAAAACGCGAAAATCATCGGCGTTGACACTGATCAATCTTCGCTCAGCCCGAAAGTTCTCACCTCTGCGACGAAAGGCTTGACGGCCTCGGTCGAAAAGATCCTTGGCGAATTCTATGACGGCAAATGGGACAGCGCTCTTGCCGACAAAGCGAGCAATCTCGGCGCCGCCGATAACGCCACAGGGCTTCCAACCTCCGATAGCAGCTGGAGATTCAAGAAATTCACGAAGGACCAATACACCACGCTCTTCAATAGCATCGCGAATGGGACAACGAAAATCGATTCCACTTTGCCATCTGAGGGGGTCAACAACGCGACTTTCTGGAGCGAGGCCGATCTTCTCTTGACGAAAATCTCGATAACGCTCGAATAACCCGCCATCATTTAGGGCCCTCCTTTGCGGGGGCCCTTCTTCTAATTGAAAGGAAGAATTTATGGAAAATGAGAAATATGTGATCGAGATGCGTCACATCCGCAAAGAATTTCCTGGGATTGTTGCCAATGACGATGTTACTCTCCAACTTAAAAAAGGCGAGATTCACGCCTTGCTTGGGGAAAACGGCGCTGGCAAATCCACGCTCATGAGCATCCTTTTCGGGATGTATCAGCCAGATGAAGGCGAAATTCTCAAAGATGGCGAACCGGTCAAAATCACTAGCCCGAATGACGCTACCGCCTTCGGCATCGGCATGGTGCATCAGCACTTCAAGCTTGTCGAATGCTTCACGGTTTTAGATAACATCATTTTGGGTGCCGAAGACAGCAAATTCGGCTTTGTGAGCAAGAAAAAAGCGCGCGCTAAAATCGCGGAGCTCATGGATAAATACGGCCTTCACGTCGATTTGGATAGCAAAATCAGCGATGTGACGGTCGGCGTTCAGCAGCGCACCGAAATCCTCAAGATGCTTTATCGCGACAACGATATTCTCATTTTCGATGAACCAACGGCTGTTTTAACCCCGCAAGAGATCGCCGATCTCATGAAAACGATGAAGTTCCTCGCAAGTGAAGGAAAATCCATTCTTTTCATTTCCCATAAATTAAACGAAATCAAAGAAGTATCCGATCGCTGCACCGTCTTAAGAAAAGGAAAATGCATCGGCACCGTCAATACATCGGAGGTTACGGTGCAAGATCTTGCCGATATGATGGTCGGGCGCAATGTCTCTTTCTCAGTGGAGAAAAAACCGGCCGAGCCCAAAGAAACGGTACTGAGCATCGAAGATCTTTGCGTTGAAGACAAGCGCACGAAGAAATATTCCGTCAATCATGTGTCTTTCATGGTAAGGAGCGGCGAGATCGTCGGCATTGCCGGAATTGACGGAAACGGCCAAACCGAGCTTGTGCAAGCCATTACCGGTTTAGGCCCGGTAAAAGAGGGCAAAATCATCCTTAAAGGGGAAGATGTCACCCATAAAAGCATTCATAAGCGCATCGCGGAGGGTATGTCGCACATTCCTGAAGATAGGCATAAACACGGCCTCGTCCTCGATTTTAACCTCGAAGAGGATTTCGTTCTTCAAAAAGCCAGAAGCGACGAGTTCGATCGCCGTGGTTTCATTCGTTTTGGCGAGAGAAACGAATACGCCAAACGGTTAATCAACGAGTACGACGTCCGCTCTTCAAAAGGGCCGACTACCCAAACGAGAAGCATGTCGGGCGGCAATCAGCAAAAGGCGATCGTTGCCCGCGAACTTGACCGCTCTCACGATTTGCTTATCGCCGTTCAGCCAACGCGCGGACTCGATGTCGGCGCGATTGAAAGCATTCATAAACGCATCGTAGACGATCGCGACGATGGGAGCGCCGTTCTTCTGGTGTCTCTCGAGCTTGACGAGATTTTGGGCTTATCAGATCGACTATACGTCATTTATGAAGGAGAAATCGTCGGCGAATTCGATGATCCGAAGAATCTTGACCCCAAAGAGCTAGGCCTTTATATGGCCGGCGCCAAGCGATTCGGCAAAGAGACTAAGCGCGAAAACAGCGAGGAGGGCACGAAAAATGGCTAAATACCTGAACAAAGACAAAGCTGCCATTAGAGCGGACTTAAAGGGCTTTGCCCGCCAAGAAGGAACCAAATCCATCGGCGCCAGCCTCATTTCGATTCTCGTTGGCATATTGTTCGGTTTCGTTTTGATGCTCATCATCGCCCCGTTCTTGCGGAACGCGAATCCGGGCAAAGGATTCGTGTATCTTCTTACCGGTCCTTTTGGCAGCACGACGTCCGCTTGGAATCAGTTCGGCACCATGGTTTTCTATGCGGTGCCGCTTATTTTCACCGGTTTATCTGTCGCTGTGGCATATAAGACCGGCTTATTCAATATCGGCGCCCCTGGTCAATTCCTCATGGGTGCGATGGGCTCGCTTTTAGTGGCGCTCAATATCGATACGACTGGCAATCGCGTGGCAGGGGTCTTTGTTTGGATTCTTGCCGTTATCGTAGGCGCCGTTCTTGGTTTCCTTTGGTCGCTCATCCCTGGCGCTTTGAAAGCTTTTTTCGGCATCAACGAAGTCATTATCTGCATCATGACCAACTGGATTGCGGCGAATATCGTTACTTGGGTTTTCACCGCGCAGCCTCATCTAGCAAACGCTCCAGAAGGGAAATCAGGCTATTTGATAAAAACGATCAGCACTGGGAACTACACTCCGAATTTCGGCTCATGGTCATATTTGGATATAAGCATCTTTTTCGCTATTTTCCTTGCAATTCTCATGTGGATTATCATGAACAAGACGGCTTTGGGCTATTCAATGAAGGCGTGCGGATATAACAAAGACGCCGCAAAATACGCCGGCATCAACGATAAGCTATATATCATGATCGCGATGGGCATCGCTGGCACGATGGCGGCTTTAGGCGGCGCCTTCTATTACCTCAACCCGAATATCGAGCTTCAGTTCATGAGCGTTTATCAGTCATTGCCAGATTACGGCTTCAACGGAATCCCGGCGGCCTTGCTTGCCAACTGCAATCCGATTGGCGTCATTTTCTCAGCGCTTTTCATTCGCTGGCTCAATTCCTCAGGCTCTTTCCTCCAGCGCGCTGGCTACAACAAATATTTCGCCGACATCATCATCGCCGCGATTATCTATATGGCCGGCTTTGCTCGCTTCATGAGAGAGCAACTTGACCGCTACTTCAAATCCAACGACAAGCGCGGCATGACTTTCAGCCGATATCTCATCAATAAATTCACGGCTTATATCCATATAAAGAAAACCGGGGAGAAAAAAGAAACGCCCGTTTCCGACCAAAAGGAAGGAGGTAACGAATAATGGATGCCATCTTTATCATTCAGCAGACGATGATCGCCGCGATTCCTCTGCTTATCGTTGCTTTGGGCGGCGTCTTCGCCGAAAGAAGCGGCATTATCAACTTGGCGCTTGATGGCGAGATGATTTTCGGTGCCTTCATCGGCGCGATCGTCGGAAGAAGCATCATTGGCGCCAATTCAGCTTTAGCGACGAGCCAAGGCATTTATATCCTTTGCATGTTTATTTCCGCTCTCGCTGGCTCGGCCTTTGCCCTTTTGCTTGCTTTCGCCGCCATTAAATTGAAGGCCGATCAGACGATTGGCGGCACGGCGCTTAATATGCTTGCTCCAGCCATCGTTTGCGCTTTCGGTCTTGTCTTCTTCGATTCGGAAAAGATCGCTACCGGAGGGAATTTCGTTATCTTAGCCTCCTCCTATTCGCCTGGTTTCCAAACGGTTTTCTCTTCTTGGGCCGGCGGCTTCTTTAGCCTCTTCTTCGATAAAATCTTCATTTCCACCTATATTTGCATCCTTGTTTTCATTCTTTTATCGATATGGTTATACAAGAGCAAAGTCGGTACCCACTTAAGAGCGTGCGGCGAGCATCCGCAAGCTGCGGCTTCCGTCGGTATCAGCGTTACGAAAATGCGCTACCTCGGTACTGCGATATCCGGGGCTTTGGCTGGTTTAGGCGGATTCGTCTATATTGCGACCTCGGCTGGAACAACCGCGGAAAATACCGTCGGCGGGCTCGGCTTCTTGGCTCTTGCCATCATGATTTTCGGCAACTGAAACCCGCTTTGGATCGCCTTAGGGGCCATTTTGTTCGGCTTCTTGCGCTGCCTTGGCGTCCTTTCTTCCCAGATTCCCGCCATCGCTTCATGGGGGCTTCCATCATATTTCTTCAACATGATTCCTTATTTCGTCGTCATCGTCGTTCTTATTCTCACGAGGAAAAAGTCTGGCTGCCCGAAAGCTGAAGGCATTCCTTATGATCAATCGCAAAGATGAAAAAAGTCATTGATGTCGCTACCTGGGACAGGAAAAGCGTCTACAACTATTTCAATACTTTCTCCAACCCTTGCTACGGCTTTAATGTGGAGATGGATATCACGGGTTTGGTTGAGCTCACCAAGAGGCGCGGCGATAGCTTTTTCATCAACATGCTCTTTTTGGTCTATCTCGGGCTAGAATCAATCGAAGAGATGCGCACCCGCATCGTCAATGATGAAGTGGTGGTATATGATGAGATAAACCCAGCCTATACCGTTATGACGAATCTCGGGGCTTTCGAGAATTGCGGGGTGAAGGCCACGCACGATTACACTGAATTTTATAAGCGGGTGCATGAAGACGTCGAAAGTGCCAAAACAAAAAGCCGCATCAAGGACGGCTATAACGATTCGAAACTTATGGATGAGTATTATATTACCTGCATCCCGTGGCTTTCTTTTGAGTCCATGACCCATCCTTTGCCTGATAACGATCATAGCAATGCGAGCGTGCCAAGGGTTTGCTGGGGCAAGTATTATGAGAAAGACGGGCGCATCAAGATAATGCTCAACATCACCGTTAATCACATGCTAGTGGATGGCAAGGCTCTTTCCGACACCTTCAAAGCCATCCAAAACAATTTCGACAACGCTAAAACGCTGCTCAAATAAAACTGAAAAGATCACGTATTAGAAAATTACGTAAATTTTCATTTTCGTAAAATCGTATTCATTTTCGTAAAATCGCCAATATTTTCGTAAAAACATAAAAACTTTCGTAAAACAGTCAAGATTTTCGTAAAACGATCGGGCAGGTCGTTTCTAAATGCTTTTTGAATTGTGCCGCAAGCGAGCAATCTTTTGTTTTAATTACCATTGAAAAAGTCTTTTAATTGAATTAAGTTAGATACCACTAACTGAGGTGAGCAAATGCAAAAGATTACATTAGACATAGATGGAATGAAGTGCTCGATGTGCGAATCGCATGTCTGTGACGCTATCAGAAAGGGACTTCCGGAGGCTAGCAAAGTCAAGGCGTCTGCTTCAAAAAACGAGGCAACTTTTTTGCTGGATGACGATAAAAACCCGGATGCAGCGATCGCTGGTGTCGAACAGCAAGGATACAGGGTTTTACACGTTTATTCAGAGCCTTATAAGAAAAAGAGACTCCTCTTTTTCTGACTAAAGCCCACAGGGAAAAGAGAAAGTCGCGAAAAGACGCGCGTTTTCCATTTGAGCTCTTTGTTCAGATGTTTTGCGATATCGCCTTCTTAATAATGCCTAGTTTTGCACGGATAAAGCGTATTAAGGTCGCCCGTTGCCCTTCTTTTCAAGCAAGGAGCGGCGCTCCTCTATTTCGCTGAAATCATAACCGTAAACGCCCCAAACCCCTTCAGGAATGC
>CAVKAR010000075.1:0-6429 GCA_963654425.1 Lachnospiraceae bacterium | reverse complement strand
CTTTCACCGCTCCCTCTTTTTCGTTTGTGTAGATGAGCGATTTGTCTTCGTATATATCGGTGACCGTCGATTCAAGGCGGTAGGAGATGCCTCTATCCTCGACTTGCTTGATGAAACGCGCGGCAAATTCCGGGCCCGTGAGTTCTTCCTTGAATTCGCTGAGGCCGAAACCATTATGGATGCATTGATTGAGGATGCCGCCCAAAAAAGGCAGCTTCTCTATGATGAGGATATCGCGGATGCCTTCATCGTATGCCCCGACAGCCGCGGCCAAACCGGCGCTGCCGCCGCCAATGATGACTAGATCTTTTTTCATCATTTGCCCTCCTTTTTGACTTCGCTTAGAAGGATGTTGCTTCCTTCCTCATCGTATGCCACTTCAAGCGGGGAGACGCCTTTTCTTTCGGAAAGAAGCTCAATGACGAGCGGCTGGCAGAAGCCGCCTTGGCATTTGCCGAATCCGGCGCGCGTTCTCTTTTTGAGGGCTTTGACGCTATTGACCGGGACGCTGCGCGATAAAACATCGTCGATTTCCCCTAAGGATACTTTTTCGCAGTTGCAGATGAGCTTGCCATAATGAGGATGCTCTTTTATAAGGGCGTTGCGCTCATCTAAGGAAAGAGAAAGCGGCTTGATGTAAGGCTTCACTTTCGCTTCGTAATGCTCTTTTTTCTCGAGTTTCAGCACATTCCCCACAAGCGTATCGGCCACGTATTCGCCTATAGCGGGGCTAGAGACGAGCCCCGGGCTTTCGATGCCCGCCACGTTGATGAAACTATCGTATTTCTTGCTCGGCTCGATGATGAAATCATGGGTGCTAGGGGTGGCACGGAGCCCGGCATAAACGCGGATTTGCTGATTGAAAGGGATATTAGGGATAAGGGTTTTCGCTTCCTCTTTCACCTTTGCCAAAGTCAAGGAATCGGTGTCGAAATCGTCTTTGCTTTCGACCCATTCGCTGCTTGGCCCCACTAAATAATTTCCGCTTGTGGTCATCGTCACGAGAATTCCTTTGCCTTTCTCGCTCGGGAGAGGGAAAAGAACATGATTAACGAAGCCTTTCGCGTAATGATCGAGGACGTAATATTCGCCTTTTCTCGGCTTGATGCTCCAGGAAATAGGTTCGATCATCGAGGCGATATCATCGCTATGCAACCCAGCGGCGTTGATGACGAGTTTCGCTTCATGGCTGCCTTTATTCGTCTTCACCAAGTAATGGTCATCGATGCGTTCGATCCCCGCCACTTCTTCATTGAGGGATAGCTTCACGCCATTATCGATGGCGTTTTCAAAGGCGTGGGCGACAAGGAGGAAAGGATTGACGATCCCGCCAGTTGGGCAAAAAAGCGCTCCTTTGACATCAGGGTTGATATTGGGCTCCATCGCCTTGACCTCGCTAGAGGAGAGGATCTTCGTCGGAACGCCATTCTCTTTCGCGCGGATAGAGAGCTCGTCGAGCATCTTGAGCTGCTCATCGTAAATCGCGACAGTCAAAGTCCCACACTCCTCGAAAGGCACGTCGAGCTCTTCGCATACCTTCTTCATCATGCGGTTGCCAGCCACGTTGAATTTCGCCTTGTTCGTATTTGGCAAGGGGTCGTATCCGCTATGGGCGATGGCGCTATTGGCCATGCTCGTGGCATCGCATACATCGTTTTCTTTCTCTAAGACGAGAACGGAAATCCGGTACTTTGAGAGGCTTCTGGCAATGAAAGCCCCCACGGCGCCGGCACCGATAATGATTACATCTTCCATAATGCTAGAAGGATAGCACAATCTTTGAAAACTGGTATAACCAACATGCGTTTTTTTATCGATATACTGATTGAAGAAAAAGCCTGTTTTTGGTCTTTTTGCCTCAATCTTTCAAACAGCCGATCGGAACAACAAGCACATCGTTATCCATCCTGAAGCCGTACTTGGCGCCAGTGATGATGATTTTTAAATCCGGCATCCTGATTTTGATATCTTCTTTCTCATTATGCTGAGCGATAAGAGCTTCGACATGATTCAGGTGCTCGGCGGCTTCATTGAGCTCATTCTCGCCCAATTTGAATTCGATAAGAGCGTACCTTCCATCATCCAGATGCAGCACGCAGTCAACTTCCAAACCTGATTTGTCACGATAATAGGAAACTTCTCCGCCGAGAGAGGCGGAATAGGCTTTTATATCGCGAATGCAAAGCGTCTCGAAAATAAAGCCAAAGCTTTTTAGCTGTGTTTTATAAATCTCGGGCGATCCTCCTAAAGCAGCCACCGCGATCGATGGATCGACGAATTCCCTTTTTCTTCCGCTTCTAATTGCCGATTTGGATCTTATAGATGGGCACCATCCATAAATATCTTCGACGATATACAGCTTTTCAAGCACCTCGATATAATCATCGAGCGTCGCTTCGGAAATGCGGTTAGTAGAAGAGACATCGTTCAGTAAACTGACCTTTTTGGCCAAAGTGGAGATATTGCGGGCATAGCTACGCAAGACTGCTTTCATGGTCGAGCTGTTTCTTTTTGCTTTATCGACGGAGTTCAGATCCCTCTCGTAAATCTGCCTGAAATAATCTTTGGCGATCTCTAGCTGCGCTTCTTTATCGTCTTTGATAAGCAAAGTAGCCGGCCATCCACCCCTGCAAGCGGCGAAAAGGAGATCATCCAAAGACAAAGAAGACACACAACCATCGCGCAGATCGTTATTTTTGTCGAAAAGGTCTTTCAAAGATACGCTTCCATTCGACTCGAGCGATTCATATAGGGACATCGGATACATTTTCATCGTCGAAATTCTCCCCGTTCCCGTATGCTTGGTTTCGATGAGTTTCGAAGTTGAACCCGTCAATATAAAAAGTCCGCGTTCGCGACTTTCATCGCAATACGATCTCACCGCATCCCATAAATTCGGCGCATCTTGCCATTCATCGATGAGTCTTGGCTTTGCCCCATCCAAAAGGGCGTGTGGGTTGATGGACGCTGTGTAAATGAGATCGTCCTTATTCGGATCCCTTTGCAGCATTATCTTGCTTTTGGCCCTTTGCAAAGACGTTTCGGTTTTCCCGCACCACTTTGGACCCACGATATTCGTCGCCCCGAATGCACGCAGTTTCAGATCGAGCGTTATATCGGCGATTCTTTTGTAGTAGCCACTTTTGTTCATAACAAGGCTCCTTTGTGGCCATTTTATGGCTAGTTTATGTTTTTTTCAACGTTTCATTTCGGTTTTTTTCTATGTTTCATTTCGGTTTTTTTCCGCCATATTCAACAACTGATGAAATTTTACGCTATATCAAATCAACGCATTGCGTGCTCCTTGTGCTGAAAAACAGAACTGCTTAAGCTGTTTAAGAAACGCAAAAGGTCTTTATGCCGTCCATATTCATGCTGCATCATTGCTTTTAGTTCCGCTTTTCTTGAGAAAAGCTTAGTTTCGATGAAATTCTTCATGCCGAATAAACGGGTTGCTAAGATTGAAGGAGCCTTTGATAACGTCTTTTTGATGATGCCAGCATTTTTTCGCTTAGAAATTCTTGTTTTCCGCCGCCATTCATCTCGCAACACCCCCTATATCTTGGCAACACTCGACAACAATTTCAGATTTCTGACAACAAGTGGCAACAACAAACAACATCATTTGTATAAAAAACGCTGTTTTGCTAAAGTTGCCCACCTTCGCCACTTACTAGAAAAAGAAAAAACGTTTTGCGAAAAAAGCAAAGGCGAAAAAGCGATTCCTAATTCAAGAAAGAGAAATATCCCTATCACCGCGCAGCCATTCTTCGATGTTTATATTCGTGATGCCATCTTTCGACATATCGTATTCGTCAAGCGAGAAAACATATTTCGGGGCTTGATCTTTTACGGAAGAAAAAGTGCCGAATTCCCTTTTGATAACCTCTTCATCAGCCAATAAATAGGCCACTTGCACGAAGCACTTTTTATCATCCTTCATTACGACGAAGTCGATTTCGCCCTTATACGTTTTGCCGATTTTGACTTGGTAGCCCCGATAAACGAGCTCATTGTAGACGATATTCTCCAAAACGTGGCTGATAGGAGTTTTATTGGAAGAGGAGGCTACCAAGATGAAGCCGGGGTCGACCGCAAACTGCTTCTCGATCGATTTCAAGTTGCGTTTACTTGATATGTCATATCGCTTGACCCTTTCGACGAGACATGCCTGCTCAAGTTTTTCGAGATAACGATAGACCGTGTTTCTGAAAATGCGCTCATCGTTTTGCTTATTGAACGACTCAACGACGCTTGCCGCGGAGAACTCTTTGGTGGAGTTACTCAATATATAATCGGCAATCAAAGTGAAATTCGTCTTGTTGATATTGGATTTCGCATTGCAGATATCCTTATCGATTATCCCTTTGTATAAAGACAAGAGATAATCTTTGATGTCTTTTTCTTCGTCATAGTCGAAACGCTGAGGCATTCCGCCATACCGAAGATAATTTTGAAATGGCCTTGCTGGCAAAGGAAGATCGTTTTGCTTATATAAAGAAAGGAATTCGGCATAGGAAAAAGGCCGGATTTTGAATTCCTTGCACCTTCCGACGAGAAGAGAGGCCAGCCTTCCAGAAAGAAGCTTCGAATTGCTTCCCGTCACGAAAATTGAGACGTTTTTGGTTGCTTTGAGGGATGAAAGCGTCTTTTCGAACTGGCGAACGTGCTGAATCTCGTCAAGGAATATGTAGTATTTTTTCTCGTCTTGGATGCGTTTGATGATAAAAGCGTTGAGTTTTCGGTAGCTCGTCATTTTATCGTATTCGAGGTCTTCGAAATCGATATAGATGATATGTTTTTCATCAACATCATCTCGGCTGGATATTTCTTTCCTTATCTGCTCTAGCAAAATGCTTTTTCCGCACCTTCTGATCCCGGTGATGACTTTGATCAGATTCGAATCGTAGAAGCGACGGATCTCGCTCAGGTATTTTTCTCGCGCGATATATTCCATATGCATATCACCTCTTTTCTTTCTTGATAATTATAATTAAAACATCATTTTGCTGTTACAAATTTAAATTTTTTCCGAATTTGTAACACTATTATAATTAGAATCAGTTTTAGAAAGCTATAAATAAGCCACTTGAGGCTGATTTTCGCCAAATAAATAACGCAAATATAAGCAAGATGCTGTTACAAACTCAAAATTTTTCAGAATTTGTAACACTCTTTTTTAACATTCCCTAGCCGAATACAAGATTTTTTCTAAGAGAACCATTCGTTTTCTCGATTTTATGGATGCTTGCTAAAACATCGTCTCAGGAATAATGACCTTTTCTTATATCAATGTGGAAGCAGACTAGACGTTAGAAATAGAGTCTTCCGTTTATATTTTCCCAATTCTGTTTTTTTCTATGGCGAAGATCGTCTTTGGAATCCTTAATCGTCCTTTGAATTTTTACGCAAATTTATTTTCGCAAGATTTTTTTGAGTAAAAATCAACTGCTCCTTCCTTATTAAATATAGAGAAGGTTATTGCAAAGGGGGCTTCATCGCTCTATGATTTTTAAGTCACTTAATTAATTAGCCGAATCGGCAGAAAGGCCTCTATGAAGAAAGAAGAGCTTTATGACTATTTTTTAAGGCAACTGGAGAATAAGGAATGCTATCTCACGATCGGAAAAGGCAAAGCGCATTATAAAATGAAGCGCGGCTCTTTCACCACGCGCGACAATATCGTCGATCGTCACAAGCTCGTTTATTCTTTCCACGACGGGAACCGTTACATCCTCTCAGACGATAAAGTGCAAGCCGAAATCATCGTCGATAAGGATGGCGACCACATCAAATTCCATTTCCATGTCGACCCTGGCTATAACCGTTTCTCGCTCCGCTTCAAAACCTTCGTAGATGAGCATATATACGGGTGTGGGGAGCAGTATTCCGAGCTCGATCTCAAAGGGAAAGACGTGCCTATTTGGGTAAGCGAGCACCAGCAGGTGATGAAAATCGCCAAAAAACAGCTCAAAAGCCGCCTCTTTGGCCCCGATCCTGACCATATCTCGCCATATAAAGAGCATCAAACTTATTGCTCCACCCCTTCTTTCATCTCTTCGAAAGGGTACGGCTTCTATTGCCATGAAGACAATTACGGGGTCCTATCCTTCAAAAAGAGCGAGCTTTTCATCAAATTCCGGGAAATTCCGCAATCGATATCGCTCTTTGCCGAAGATAATCTCCTCGATTTGTCGCGGGCCATCTCGCGCATCGTCGGGCTCGAGCCAAAAGTCCCTTCTTGGGTGAATGACGGGGTTATCCTCGCCGTTCAAGGCGGAAGCGAAGTCTTGCTCAAAAAATACGAAGAAGCGAAGAAAAAAGGCCTGAAAGTCGCTGCCATTTGGTGCCAAGACTGGTGCGGAAACCACGTCACCGCCTTCGGCTATCAAGTGTATTGGAACTGGGAAGCCGACGAAAAGCTCTATC
>CAVKAR010000074.1:0-6704 GCA_963654425.1 Lachnospiraceae bacterium | reverse complement strand
CGGACACGGAAACGGCACGGATTCGCCAGTTTCCACAACATTTCAGTACACTGCCAACGCGAATCGCTTTTGGAGACAAATAGACTCGAAATTGAAAGAAAGTCGCGACGACGGAATTGCACTTCAATGCTTCGGAAGGCAGCTTAATCGCGCCAAACTACTCAATGAGAATGCGCCAAAATCCTCAATGAAAATGCGCCAAAATCCTCAATGTATAGTATAATGACAAAAGAAAGGCGGATAAAAGATGCACTACAGGAAAAGAATTGCCGATGGAATGTTGGATATAAAATTGGCTTCAAAAGGAGCCTGCATGATTGAAGGTCCGAAATGGTGTGGGAAGACCACAACAGCCATGCAAAAAGCCGGCAGTGTCCTGCGCATGGACGAGCCAAAAAACCGCAGTTCAAACATCAAACTCGCTCAAATCAACCCTTCTTCGCTCCTATCGGGGAAAGCCCCGCGGCTCATCGATGAATGGCAAATAGCCCCCATTATTTATGACGCCGTCCGTTATGAAGTGGGCGCTCGAGGCAAGGAAGGGCAGTTTATTTTGACGGGCTCCTCCGTAGGAACCGATTCTGAAGAGGTTACCCATTCTGGAACAGGGAGATTCTCGTGGCTTAAGATGAGGCCGATGTCTCTGTATGAATCGGATGAATCGGCTGGAGAGGTGTCGCTGCTTTCTTTGTTTGATGTCCCTGATTCGATTATTGGCAAAAACCGCCTCTCATTTGATGATCTAGCCTATCTTGTTTGCCGAGGCGGATGGCCGCACTCAGTCGATATGAAAAGGGAAATTGCCCTTTTGCAGCCCTACGATTACCTTGATGGTCTAGTCAAAAGTGACATCAGCAGAGTCGATGGCGTAAAGAAAAACGAGGAAATTGCCAGAAGATTCCTTCGCTCCTACGCAAGAAACATAGGAAGCGCGGCATCGTATGAAAGCATCCGAATGGGCGTTGCTTCATCAAACGGCAACGAAATCGTCGAAAACACCTTCTCTTCCTACGTCTCAGCTCTAAAAAGGGTATATGTCATCGAGGATATGCCAGCCTGGAACCCGAATCTAAGGAGCAAAACAGCCATCAGGACAAAAGACACAAGGTATCTCGTTGATCCTTCTATCGGCGTTGCCGCATTAGGGCTAGGGCCCGCTGATTTAGCGAGCGATTTGAATACCTTCGGTTTTCTATTCGAGAACCTATGCGTAAGGGATCTCAGGGTATATGCCGAGAGCATCGGCGGCTCTCTCTTTCATTATCGAGACAAAAACGATCTTGAATGCGATGCCGTCATTCATTTAAGGAACGGCAAATACGGCCTTATCGAAATAAAACTAGGCAGCGATTCATCGATAAACGAAGGTAAGAGGGCTTTAAACAAATTGTCTGGTTTAATCGACACAGGCAAAATGAATGGGCCAGCATTCAAAATGGTCCTTATCGGCGTGGGCGATTATGCCTATCGCGACACTGACGGCATATATATCGTCCCTATTGGATGCCTCAAAAATTAGAGCCTCATTTTTTGTGTATCTCGTCAGAATTCCTCAGAATAGCGCAACCCGCCCCAAAAGAACATCGATCAAGTTGCAATGAAAAATGCCTTTCTCGTCATAGAAATTGTGCGAGATATCATTGCGGATAACGATCTTTTTGAAGAAATCGTTGGTGAGAAAAAGGGGTGAAAGCTCTGCTGATTCCTTTTCTTCGCCATCGATGCGGAAAGCTGACTGAATGTATGTTCTCTTATCGGCGTCATTCACCACGAAGTCGATTTCCTTTTGAGCGTGATTATTGCCTGTGCGGTCGCTCACAAAGCCAACGTTAACCGAATACCCTCGGCGCAGAAGCTCGTTGTAAATCACGTTTTCCATGATGTGTCCTGGGTCATATTGGCGGTAATTGAGCCTGGCGTTACGAAGTCCGATATCCGTGTAGTAATACTTGTTCGGATATTCGAAATACCTCTTTCCTTTTGTATCGTATCTCCTTGCCATCGACACGAGGAAGGAATCCATGATGAACTGCAGATAAGATGAGACTAGAGGGGAATTGGCTTTCACTCGTTTTGAAGAGGAAATGGCGTTGGCAATATTGGTGGGATTCGTGAGCGAGCCGATTTGAGAAGCAAGATAATCAAGGATATCATTCAAAATATCCTCGCGTTTGATGGCATTTCTTTCCACGATGTCCTTGAGATACGCCTCCAAATACAACGAGGTCAGATAATCTTTTTTGCTCTTCTCGTCTTTAAGCGAGCAGATTCTCGGCATACCACCATAAAGCATATAGACATCGAGCGCTTTCTGCTCATTGCCTCCAACCTCATCGTAATATTCTGAAAAGGAAAGCGGGAATACGTGAATTTGGCTAGCACGCCCGCGAAATTCCGTGACGATATCCTTCGATAAGCCTTTGGAATTACTTCCCGTTACATAAACATCGAGGTTTTTGTATGCCTTGAGTTCATTCAGCATATCGTAAATGTTGACCTCGATCCCGCCGTTTTCTTCGTCGTTGACTTTGCTAGTGAGTTGGACCTCGTCGATGAAAAGGTAAAACCTCTCTTCTTTTTTGCTTGCGATTAGGCTCTCGACGTATTCGCAGAGCGTGATAGGGTTTCTGAACTTATAGAACCGGCGCTGATCCAATTCGATCTTCAGAATATGGTCTTCTTCAACTTTCTGCGAAAGAAGATATTCATAGAACAAGTCAAATAGCAGCACGGACTTGCCGCACCTTCTTATGCCTGTGATGACTTTTACTTCGCCATTCCACATATTATCAATCAAACGATTCAGATAGACGTCTCTTTTTATCATATGTTTTGCCTCACGCTCATAATGAATTGATTCATGGTTTTCATCTTAAATATACCGCTTTTTTCAAAAAACACACCTTAAAGTTAGGACGGAAGCGACGCAAGCAAAATGTGAAATGACGCTGGTTTTCGTTTAAGGAGTGATATTTAAAAGCAATCTAAACTGGTGTTAGCAGCCCCAAGTGGCTTTAAGCTTTTGAGGAATGCCTGTTCTTTATTTTCCCTTTCCGCAATGCGAATTGAAGTTATTTGCTTTAGCCAGCTCCGCATTTTCAAAAGAGCGACGCCTTTGGATAGGAAAATCGCTTATCGGTCCAAAAAAAGACTTTGAAGTTACTTCAATGTGACTTTGAAGTGACTTTGAAGTTGACTTTGAAGTGTCTTTGAAGTTAAATTGAATCCGAGGTAGATAGATGACACTTCAGGATATTTGCGAAGACTATAAAAGCGAAGACGAACAATATGAATGCAAACTCAATTTGAATAGGGACGATCCTTTCAGTTGGCTTAAAACCATCGACGGCTTCGCAAACGCAAAAGGCGGCACTCTGTTTTTGGGCGTAGAGGATAAAACGAATAAGCTGATCGGATTCTCTGACGCTCTGCTCGACAAAGAAAAGTTATATTTCTACAAAGAGGTCAAAGAGCACATCGAGCAATCATTATCCATAACGTCTAAGACTTACGAATACATCGCAAACGAAAAAAGGCGATATGTTTTAGCGATCACTATCGAAGAAGCCAAAAGAAAGCCGGTAATTCTGCGCATGCACGGAAACCCATTCATCTTCATGAGGCGCGATGGTTTCACTAGCGGGGCGACAAGCGAAGAAATCGTCTATATGGCGCGCCAGTTTGATAGTCCTAAATACGACTTAGACAAAACCGATATCAAATTCGATTTCGCAAACTTTACGAAATTAAGGCAGTTCTATTTCGATAACGTTGGCACCGAGCTTAACGAGAAACAGCTCGCCTCCATAGGGTTTTTCGATGAAAAAGGGAACCTATACAAAGGATCGAATCTCTTTCGGGACGATTATGACGGAAAAGATCTAGAAATCGTCTGCTCGATGTATCGGGGATTAACAAGAGGCGACAACGAGCTTATCTCAAGCAGTGAATATAAAGGGAACGCCATCGATTGCTACAAATTCGCTTTCTCTTACGTTGACTTGAGAATGAATCACGGCTTCATCAAAAAGGATACCTCCCGCATCGATATCGATGCTTATCCCAGAAGAAGCCTTTTTGAGGCCATCATCAACGCGATCGCCCACAAAGATTACTATATCGAAGGCACAGCCATCCATCTCGATATGTTCATAGATAGGATTTGCATAAGCTCGCCAGGCTGCCTTTATGGAAAGGGGGAGCTTGCTAAAACCTTCGATCTGAGCCGCTTCGCTTCAAGAAGAAGAAATGAACTAATCTCCAATATCTTCGTCCTCTCCAAAGCAATGGAGGCTAAAGGGACGGGGTTCGAGAAAATCGAATTCGATTACAAAGACGCCTCTATCAAGCACAAGCCGTTTGTTTATTCAAAAAACAACCAATTTTCGATTGTTTTGCCTGACTTGACCTACAAAGGCGGAATCGATGTGGCGGAAGAAAGCATCATGGTTTCATCCCTTATCGAAAACGCGACGCGGTTTGATATTCCCACTCTTTCCTATTGCTACGAGGAAAGCCGCTCAATCAACGAAATAGCAAGCCGCCTTGGCATCGCGAATTCGTCATTTTTCAGGAAAAACGTCATTGCCAATTTAGAGCAGCAAGGGTTCTTGATCAAAGGCAAGAAAGGCAATAAAGCGGTATATATGACGAATGCGGAGAAAATCAAAATCGCATGATTGCCGTTAGACCGACCACTAAAGAGTGATAAGTCTGAGCAGACGATGCACCCTTTTTACGATTACCCATATCCGTTCACCGTAGTAGCGAATGCATCATGGTTTATAGTGATATAACTAGGGCGGCTAATCGGCGTATGTTATAGTGCACCCAGGGATTTGACGCATATGGATTTATTGGAAAAGAAGAAATTGACCGTATACCGTTTATCGGAAATGACGGGCATCCCGAAGACGACGCTCAATGACATCTTCAGCGGCAAAAGCAAGCTTCCTGATTGCCGGGGGGAGTGCTTCTCCCTTTGGCGAACTCCCTTGATAAAAGCATCGAAGAGCTCCTCGCTCTTGACCCTATCCCCTATAAAGCGGCACACGAAGAGATAATGCCCTCATGGCTAAAAGAGAACGTAAATAGGTGGCGGAAGATGCGCCATAAAAATATCCTTATCAAAGACTGCTACTACATGGAACTAGAAAGCGACATCAATGTCGCCGAGGTCGAGAACCTCATCAGCAAAGAGCAAGCGAATTACCTGCGCGATAAATATTTGTGGTAGGGGGCACGTTTAAGGATCTGCCGCTCAGGAAAAGACCTATGGCGGAGTAAAAACCCGCACGGTTAACCTTTATAGATACTTCCTTTCCTTTGTTTTTTGAAAAGTCGTGCATATGTATCAATCAAACTTTCTCGGCTTTATAAAGGTCATTCCAAAAGCATTTTATTTCTTCGCAATATTCGATGATTTTGCCTTTAACGTTTATCGTTTCTGAAGTAAGCGCCTGTTCATCAAAACTTGCTTGCTTGAACTTCTTTTCGTTGCCATGTTCATCGATAAATCCAAGATTGCTATCGCACAAAATGTCTTGGCCGAGCAACTCCTCCTTAATCTTTTGCATTGATCTTCCTTTTCCGTGCTTTATCGCGTTGACCAAAGAACGCATTTCTCCGATTTTCGGATAGGCTTTCAAATCAATCCTGAAAACTGCTTTCAATGCGTTTTCCATAACTGTGATTTCGCATTCATCTTCAAAGGATGGAACATTCTTTAAAAGATAGTTACAAAGATCTTGTTCCCAATATTCCGATAGGCAGCATATGAGCATCAACGACATTCGGTATTCGAAACTTCGGAGAAAAAGAATCTCTTCGTAATTTTCATCAGTGGCATCTAGTCCCGATTCTTTATAGAGTTTCTCTATCTCGCTCCAGCGCCGAGCGACAATCTCCTCTATGAGTTCAGAGTAACGCTCAGCGATTGCGGTGTATTCATCCGCCCGAAGTTCTTTAACAACTTCATCATACGTCATCTTCGACATAATTTGTGACCGATAAGCCTAAGCTTTTAGCCAACTTTGATGCTAATGGCAGGCCGAACGCCACTAAATCCAGTTGGATAGTCATAATGTACGCAATCAATACAAAATGAACCATCACCACAAACAACCCTAGCATCGTTGCAAGTGTCGTGGGACGTAGACACATAATATGGCGATCTTGTCCAGTAATCGGCGTTGTGCGAGTACTTTTCAGTAGGACCACTGGAAACCGCTTTGGCTCTCGCATAATCGGTAGATGTACACGCTCTAGCAGCATCATCAGCGAACCACGAGGAAATGTTGTATTCGTGAAGGCTAAGAAGATACACTTTGTCTACAGTATTTTCACAGGCATATTTGCTACTTGTTGAATCGAACGTAGAAGCTGAATTATCAATAAATCTATACACAACATATGAATCGCCTAGCGAGAACGCAGACGAATAAAAATCGCTGTTTAACCATTTCCTAATCGCAGAATGCGCATAATTATTGGCGTAATAGCCATTTGAATTTTTTCCGTTCCAACGAGCATCGCTATAATTACTAGTATCGAGCACGCTGTTCGACACAAGATAAAATTCCCCAGAGTAGCGATAATTATAAAGTATTTTCCACTCTATCGGTTCGCACTTGAACCAATAAGGCGTGCTAAGCGCAATCTCGGTGCCATCATGAAAAACACTAGCGCTAAGATAGTCAATATAC
>CAVKAR010000073.1:0-6727 GCA_963654425.1 Lachnospiraceae bacterium | reverse complement strand
GATATAGAGATTCAAGGCGTTCTCGTCGTCTTTCATCGGGACTTCCAAATACTGATAGAAGAAATCTTCCTTGGTATTGGTTTTCAACAGTTCCATGTTTTCCACGCACCTATTGATCATCGTGCAGCCATCGGGGGTGATTAAGCAATCTAAGAATTGGTATCCTCCTTCGATCGCTCTTTCTAGCAAAGCCCTGGTGTATTCGCAAAGGAAGCTGGTCATGTAATAGGTGCCCATTTCCAACGAACCGGTGCGAGGCGCGCGCAAGCGGACTGGGAAGCAGCCTTTTAGGTTGAGCAATACCTCAGGCACGGTGTAGCAAACCGAGCCGATGCATTTTCTGCCTTCCGCGCTTGCTTGGCGGACAAGCTCGTTGTTGGCGTCATCGAGCAAGCCTTCAAAGTAATAGAGATGTTTCAGGTCTTTCATTCTCTTCTCCTTATTTGATTATTCCTAATTTTTTAAGAGCATCTTTCGTTTTGACATAGATTGGGGATTTATCATCCAAGGCGAATATGGAATCCCCTCTCATGTCGGATATGGACATGTTTTTGTCTTCTTCTATATAAGCCAATATCGGTATGCCCCCTGCATTTAGCTTATCTTTGTAATCCATATCCACCAGTCGGTTGATGATGATGCCTGCCGTTTCGAACATCGTCAGGTTCTTGGCTACGTCATAGATGGTTTTGACGACGTTCAATCCTTTTTTGGATCCATCGGAAACAAGTAGGAGATGCGTTACTTTTTCCATAACGCGCCTATTCACTTGCTCTATGCCGGCTTCTCCGTCGATCACGACATAATCGAAATTGTCGGCGATAAGGCCTATGACTTCTTTAAGATAGGCATTCACTTTGCAATAGCATCCGGCGGATTCCGGGCGGCCTATGGCCAAGAAGGAGACATTGTCAAAATCTATCAAAGCGTCATACATGCGGTATTTCGCTTCGGAAAGCAATTCTATGGCGGCTTTGGTATCGCCCGTTTCGACGTTATTGATGAAGAGTTTCCTTATATCATCGACGGTGGAAGACGTCTCAACTCCCAATGCGGTGGCAAGGCCTATGGCCGGATCGGCATCGATGGCCAAGATTTTCTTATCTGGGTAGGCTTCTTTTAGATGTCTGACCACCAAGGCCGATATTGATGTTTTGCCTACTCCGCCTTTTCCGCACAAGGCGATTATCTTCCCTTTCATGATCAATCGTCCCTTTCGTTGGTTTTTATCAAAATGTAATTGTCTATGAGATCGGCCTTCTCAAGGGTTCCCAAAACAGACAATTTGCGTTCCATAAGATCCGTCAAGGTAATTACCCCATTTACGTATTCGAAAGACATGACGTTTTTCATTAAGACGTTTTCGGGGGAAATTTTATTTTTGTAAGCTATCGATAAACACATATTATTTGGATATCTTTTCTAAAGAAGAAGCCAATTCCTTATTGCCTTTTTTATAACTCTCAATGGCTTTAAGGACAGCTTCGTAAGCTTCCTTGTTGCCCTCATCTTTCAAGGCGACGGATAATTCTTCTAATTCCTTGGTGTGAGATTCGTTATGTTTTATCAAATAGGCTATCAAGGTTTTAAGCTCTTCGCTGGCTTTTCTTTCTTCCATGATCAATATCCCCATCTTTTATGATAATAGTTACTTAAAAGATTATATGAAACGTTCGATTCTTACAATAAAACTCGTTGGTTTTGGTAATATTTTCATCATTAATTTGTTCGTCAATCAAAAATGAATGTCCGTTCACCTTCTATATTTGAACAATTCGATGTTTTTCTTCTAGTGCCGGAAGAATTCAATATAATAAATATTGCCCATTGGCTAGATGGGCGTCAGAAACTCTTTGGGGCCGTTCCGGCTTTGACGGGGAGATGTCTGGCTTGAATTGCAGCAAGGTGGCGACTTACGCCGAAAAACAATAACTGACAAAACTGTCAAACCTTGGATGATCGGTTCTAGCAACCGCGTCCTCGCTCGCGCCTAATTAGAGCTCCCGACATAGGGATCCCGCATAGCGGGACGAGCACGTTCACGCTCAGGTTCGCGCCTTGCTGAGCGATGGGCGTAAGATTAAGGCGATAAGCGACCTCCTCGTCCGGCGGGGGAAGTCGAAAACCTTACGGACAACCTCCTAATCCAACCGTTTCTGCCGGGGTTATGAGGTATTTGGCAGAGACTAAACTGTAGACGTCCTTGTGGGAGATTCTTCGGACAGGGGTTCAATTCCCCTCGACTCCACCAAAAGAAAAGGAGACGAACACCAGTTGCATAATTGGAATATATTATGTTCCTGGACATTTCGTTGTAAGGGCACAAATGGATATTGCCCGTAATAGAAAGAAGAACAAATAGTGGTTACGGCCACTATTTTTCTTTTGATTAGGAAATTGTATTTGGTGGTCCGGACATGGGGAAACCGTATACGTCAAAAATTAACACCATTATATAGATGAAATTGATTTGATAACCTTCTAGCATGAAAACTAGGAGGTTTTATTTATGGAAGAAAAACACCACCATTATTCAGACCAAGAAAGGTATGAGCATTGCAGAAAGCACCGCTTGTCTGGCTTAAGCGTATCCGAGTACGCCAGGAAGAACAATCTCAACAGGAACACCTTCAAAGACTGGGTGACGGCCTATAACAACATCAACGGGAAATTCATCAACGTATCTGCCGCCTGCAACGGAGAAAACGAGATAATAGGCAACGGGCTGTTCAGGGCCAACATCCTTTCCGAAGCCGAAAAAACCAAGAAAAGCTGCCATTTCTCCAGATTCGACCATTCCATCGTCGTAATCGAATACAGGGAAGTGAAAATCACCACGTCCCTGGAGCAAGCGGAAAGGATATTGGGGAATCTGCTGTCATGATCAATTTCGGCGAAAGCAAGAACGTCTACATATATTCGGAGATGGTGGACATGAGGATGGGGCTGCCCAAAATCCAAATGATGGTGGCGACAAACTTCTCGAAAATGGAGATAAGGCACTCGATATTTGTTTTCTGCTCCAAAGACAGGAAGCAAGTGAGGCTTTATTACGAAGACGATTATGGGTGCTGGCTGATGCAGAACAGATTGCATGATGGCGGGTTCAAATGGCCCAGGCTGTCGGAAAGCAGGAAGATAACCAAGGCCGAATTGGCCGGATTGTGCAAGGGGCTGGAGACGATAGAGTCGGATGCCAGGAAAGAAAAAAGGGAATTTGATTATTTTTAGAATTTTAGTCTATATTACAAGTAATATAGACTAATTTTCATTTTTCTGATAAGATTAACCCATGGGCAGCAATGATTTGCTAAAAATAATCGAGCAGCTGAAAAGGGAAAACGAGAGCCTGAGAAGCGACAAGCTGGCCCTAGAGAGCAAAAACGCGGAGCTGGAGGGCGAATTGGCCAAAAAGGAAGCCGAGCTTTACGAGGCCAACAAAAAGCTGAACGACGCCCTTTTGTCGATTTCCATGCTGCAGGAGAAAGAGAGGATCGAGAGAACGAGGCCTTTCATCCCAAAGGGCGAAAGGCTCGGCGACATCGTCGTCAACGAGCCCGAGGAGATAATGGAAGAGGGGAGAAGGGCCCGCAAAACCAACAAAGGCAAGAAATACGGCAAGAAGGATTTCGACTATGAGAAATACGTCACCGAGACCAGGGTCATAGAGCCCGAGGAGAAAGCCTGCCCCGAGTGCGGCGCCAAATTGGTCGAGGCATCCTCGAAAACCAGATACGTGGTCGAGGTGGTCCCATCCACGATCAAGGTGATCAAGCTAATCAAGAAAAGCTGCAAATGCCCAGATTGCAACAGGCGGGACAACAAAATATATTACCCCCTCGCCAGCGGCGCGTTCAGCGGAAGCGTGCTGACCCCATCCCTGGCCACGTACATCCTGTACCACAAATACGAATTGGGGATCCCGTTTGAGCATTTGGCCAAGCACATGTCCAAAATCGTCGGATTCGAGATAAGCAAGCAGAGCCTGGCCAACCACGCCTCCAAGGCAAGCAGGGTGCTGTCGCCCATATTCGAGAGGATGAAGGAGGACCTGCTGAACAACGCCCCCAAGGTGATCCATTCCGACGAAACGACTCTGGCTGTCAGCAAAAAGCCCGAAGGGCGCAAGGAAAGAAAAAACAGCTACGTTTACGTGTACACATCAAGCTTCTACGACAAAAACCAAATAAGGATCTACGATTTCCACGAAACCAGGAGCATAGACGGCACGACGAAATGGCTCGAAGGCTACAAAGGCTACGTGATTTGCGACAATTTCAGCGGATACAACAAGCTTAAGAAAGCGAACCCGAACATCAGGCTTCAGAAATGCTGGGCGCACGTGAGAAGGAGATACGCGGACATCGTGAAAAGCCTGCCGCGAGAGAAAAGGAAGGGATCCAAAGCGTTTCGGATATTGAATGAAATCTCGCGGCTGTTCGAAATGGAGAAAGCTTACAGGAAAAGCAAGCTGGCGCCAAGCGAAATCGCCTCGAGGAGGCAGATGGACATGCCCGCAATTAAGGATAGGCTGCATGAGTTGGTGTTCAATTCCTCGCCCCACCCTTCCTCAAAGCTGTTTGATGCCATAAATTACACGAAAGAGTGCTGGGATGACCTGTTCGCCTATTTCGAAGACGGGCACGTGGAGATGACGAATAATACGGCTGAGAGGGCCGTTAAGCCTTTTGTCATACAAAGAAAGGTGTTCCAGACTTCCGGATCTTATGCCGGCGCAAGCATAACAACCAAGCTGTTTTCGATCATCCAAACGGCGTTGATTAACGGCATTAACGTCGAAAAGTATCTGAATTACGTGTTCGAAAACGCAAACAAAGAGCCGATAGAAAATTTATTGCCTTATTCGAGCAACGTAAAAGGCAAAATTAAGTAGTGGGTTGAATTACGTCAGTGGTGGAATTTGGCGTCTATCTAATCAGTTAAAAATACAATCGGACGGAACGTTGAAAGCTGCATCCGATTATATTTTCTCTAATGTAGTGTTAATTTTTGACGTATACGGGAAACCGCCCATTTTTGGACGGCGTGGCGGCGATGATGGCCTATTTCTCGATTTTGTAGACGAACCCGCCCTTTATCTGCTCGCATACGTCCTTTGGGACGAGCAGTTCGCGGCCGCATTCGGGGCAGATGAGCACAGGGGAGTCGTCTGAGGCCGGATTCGAGCATTCCAAAAGGATGTCGAGCTCAGCCTCTTCCTCGTGGCCGCACCAGAGGCATTTCATGTCGACGAGATCGATGCCGAATTCCTTGTCGCGCCTTACCCTGAACGGGTATCTGTATCTTGCCATCAGCCGTGCTCCCCCTTGAAATCCGACAATTCGTAGTTGAGCTCCATCATCGCGCCGCATTTGCACCACGTTGGATCGTAGCCGAAGGCCCCCATGAGGCCGCTCCTCCACGTGTTTGCCTTCGCCATCCCCGAAAGCTGCCTCTGGGTGAAAAGCAGGCCGGTGTCCGGCTCGACGGAGCACTTGTTGGAATAGAATCCGTAATACCTTATCTGCTGGAACCCTTTGTCAGGCACGTGGACGAGAAGCCTCGCGATGAAATCGCCGGCGCTTTCCGTGACGTATTGCCTGCCGATCCTCTCGCTTTCGTCCTCGACGTCGTCGTCCTCGTGCGGGTCGTAGAACCACGTCACCGTCCCGGCTTCGCTGTCGAAGGCCGCTATCCTTCTCTCGGAGATGGGGGGATGCGATGCGTATCTCGCGACGTATGAGGCCAATTCGAGCATATCCCTCGTGGTTGTCTTCCCGGAGAACTTCGGGCCATAGACGTAGTACCCCTTGGGATAGAGCCCCCTCAGCTTCCCCTGAAGGGCGCGCATCGCCTTCGCCGCCTCCGCGCCGAGCTCCGATTTGCAGTAGGCGTAGACCCTCGAGAAAAGCGAGTTCATGAACGCGAGCCTTAGGAAATCGAACGAGAAATAGTCCATTTTGTGCAGCGATCCGTCGCCCTTCATGTATCTTTCGGCGATGAGGACGTGGATATGGGGATGCCATTTCATGTCTCTGCCGAATGTGTGGAGGAACGATACGTACCCGAGTTTCCTTCCCTCCCTCGAATAGGCTTTCGGGGCATGGCTCTTGAGAAGGAGGGTGAAGGCGTCGCTCACCGAGGCGAAGAGGGCGTTGAGCATCGGCTTCCTATGCGCCCTGAAGAAATCCCTCAGCTGGCACGGGACGGTGAAGACGAATTGGCGGTGGGGCGCCTCGATGCATTTGGATGATACCTTCCTCGTCCTGTCATCCCTGTATTTCTTGCCGCAGCTAGGGCATATCCTTGAATGGCATGAGAAGCCGATCATGTAGAAATCGCCGCATTTCGGGCATTCGTAGTAAAGGTATCCGTTCGAGAAATCGTGGCAGCCGATGAAGCGTTCGACCGTCTCGACGAGGCCGGGCCTCGCCAGCCTTTTCGCATGTCTCTCCCTGAATGGGGCCCAGGCGAGCGAGAATATGTCCCTTATGCTCACGTCGCCCTGCAGCTTCCTGGCCCATTTGCAATTGTTGTACTTCCTCACCTCGTTGACGAAGACGTCGTGGCCGTGCTTGCGCGCCTCCTGGAGCTGGGGCCAGAACCTATGGAAATACCTGTTGTTCTTGAAATCTGAGTTGCGATACCAGCTGCCCATGGCGAAATCTTACCAAAAAAACTCGGCTAAGCCGAGCTCTGACCGAAATTCATTTCGGTTTTGTTCTTT
>CAVKAR010000072.1:0-6763 GCA_963654425.1 Lachnospiraceae bacterium | reverse complement strand
TGTATTAGGCACGCCGCCAGCGTTCATCCTGAGCCAGGATCAAACTCTCAAAAATGTTGATCTAGTTCAAAAAATAAATTATCTGGTTTTGTATTTGATTCCTTATTCGGAATCGACGTTAAGATTGTACATCTATCTAGTTTTCAAAGATCAGTGGCACACTTCACTGCTCTTCGCAGTGGGGATTGCTCATCCCTTGCTCAAGCGTGCTCGTATACAATACGCTTCCTCATTTTTACCGTCAAGCGTTTTTTGAAGAATTTTTTTCTTCTTTCGCAAGGGCGGAAGCGTCTGGCCGTCGACCCTTTTAGAGGTGAACAGCGAGACATATCTTACTAGGGTTGCTTACCTTTGCAAGCACTATTTTCACTTTTTTCGAATTTTCTTCTCGGATACCGATTTATCGACTGTTTTTGCCCATAGAACGAGGCCTTTATCTATACATATATATTTATATAAGTTATATATGGCACGAAATAGATCCGCGAAAAAGGAGCCCGAAGGCCCCCTGGTGTTTATCCTGTCTCTTTATTTCTTCTCTTTTTTGCTTAAGCCGAGAATCTCGTTTTTCTTGATCTCGTATTCTTGCTCATCGATGAGCCCTTCCGAAAGGTATTGCTTATACGTTTTCACCGCCTCAATCCGGCGATCGACTGCTGCGCTGCTCATTTCATCGCTCAATAAAGCCCCAATCGCGTGAAGGATATAGGCCGCTAAATATAGGCCGGCAGAGACGAAGAGCAAGATGCCGCCGATGTTAATTTTATAGGCGGTGCTGGACGAAGAGAAGGAAGCGATGTTCGCGCAAAGTATCCCGATAGCAACGAGCGGGCTAGTCAAAGAGAGAGCGCTGGCGAGCAGGAAATGCTTCTTTCCGCCGAAAACGACGAAAGCGAAGCCTATGAGGAAGACGAGAATCGAAAGCAAATAGGCGATTCCGCCAACCGCTCCTGCATAGCTTACGGTGGCGACGCTCCCATTTAGCTTATAAGCGAAAAGCGGCATGAAGGTCGAGACGAAGAAAACGACGGCAGCCAAGATAAAGCAGATCCTTTCGGACAAGAATAAGCCTTTGTTTGCTTTGCTCATGGATTTTTCCTCCTTTGGTTTACTTAACTATAATTCCGGCGATTTTTTTCGCAATGGCCTTTGCGTATTATCCATATAATCGATAATCTGGCGAATGACCCGGAATATATCCTTAATATATAAGAAGACCGCCCGATAAGGCGGCTGACTTCTTATTTTTCTTTCATAGAAGCGACAATCAAGAGGACACGGATGAAGATCATGATAAAATCGCTATAGAAAGAATAGGCATAATAAAGGGCAAGGCTATTGGTGAAGACACCGCCTTGGATTTCCTTGTTCATCCTATTGGCGTCAACCGAAACGAAGAGCATGATGACCACCGCCATAACGATTGCCGCAACGAAATTCCAAATCGAATAAACCGCCGGGTTGATCAAAAAGAGAATGAGGAAGGGGAGCGGCACGAAAATGACGGAGAAAAGAAGCCCTAAGCCGACGAGGCCAAGGATCGAAAGATCGGCTTTCGAGAAATAGCCAATCAGGAAAAGGATGAGGAAAACGGCGCTTGTGATGCCAAAGGCGATGCCGATGGTTGAGAAAGACAGCCACATCGTGAGCGGGGCTAAAGCCAAGCCCATCACCGCGGTATAAAGGATATAAGGGACCCAAGCTCCTTTTTTGGCTTTGGCAAGAGTCACCGAAAGAATCAGGTTCAAGATAAACAAAGCGATGAAAGAGCCAATCATCACCCCAAAAAGCAAAAATGAGACATTGTTCAAAGCCTCTTGGGTGGTCGCATTAGCAATAAGGCCGGCAAAATAAAACGAAAAGCCGAAGCATGTGATGGCGGAAATAAGTAGCCCGATGCACATATAGCCCATGACCACGCCCAAAGCGCGAGCGCTATCGCGCCGGCTGCCGACTTCGATCTGAACTGAATTGACTGCCATATGAAGTAACCTCCATTAAAAAGAGGCAAGGTTGCCCCTGCCTCTAATTAATAGCACAACTTCTTCCTTTATTGGAAGAATTATTTAAGCATTCCCTCGATTAGGCCTTTGTAGCTATCGATGGAGAGTGAAGCTCCGCCCACCAAAGCGCCATCGATATCCTCTTGGCTCATGTAGGAGGCGACATTCTCCGGCTTCACGCTGCCGCCATAGAGGATACGCATATCCATCGCCACATCGCCGAACATCTCTCTGAGTGTTCTTCTGATGAAGCTGATGGTATCCTCGGCGTCTTCTTTCGAAGCGCTTTTGCCAGTGCCGATAGCCCAGATCGGCTCATAAGCGATGATGACTTTCTTCGCTTCATCGCTCGTTAAGCCGTCGAGCCCGACCCTGATTTGCTCCGCCACCCATTTCTTGGTCTCGCCTTTTTCATAGGTTTCCAGAGATTCGCCGCAGCAATATACCGGTCTCATCCCGTTAGCGAGCAGCGCCTTTATTTTGGCGTTGCAGGCAATGCTTGTCTCGCCATTGTATTCGCGTCTTTCCGAATGACCGAGGATAACGGTATCAATGCCGATTTCCTTGAGCATCGGGATCGATACTTCGCCCGTATAAGCGCCGTGATCGTGCTCATTGCAGTTTTGAGCCGCCACGATGCATTTCGGATTGATGTTCTCTTTGGTGACCGCCAAAGAGACGAAAGTCGGGGCAACGCCGACGTCGATTGAATGAGCGAGGGCAAAATCCACCAAATCATTCGCGGCAAGGGCAAACGCTTTCGCTTCCGAAGGCGTTTTGTTCATTTTCCAGTTGCCGAGTAAAAGTTTCTTTCTCATAAGATTCCTTATTAACGGAGAATATCAACGCCTGGGAGATGCCCATCATTCTGTATCATCTCCAAAGAGGCTCCGCCACCCGTGGAAACGTGGCTGAAGTCGGCTTTGTAGCCAAACTGCTTGACCGCCGAAGCGCTGTCGCCGCCCCCGCAGACCGTGAAGGCTTTGCCCTTAAGATCGCGGATAGCTTCGCAAACCGCCTTTGTCCCGGCTTGGAAATCCTCTTGCTCGAAGACGCCCATCGGCCCATTCCAGAAAACCATGTGGGCTTTGCTGATGATATCCTTGAATTTCGCGGCGCTCTTCGGGCCGATATCGCAGCCTTCGAATCCATCAGGGATATCCCCTTCCACCGTTTTGATGACCCTATCAGGGGTTGGCTCGAAGCTGTTTGTCACGACATTATCGACGGGAAGAATGATGCGGCCATTTGCTTCTTCAAGGCACTTTTTGGCGTAATCGAGAGCTCCTTCATCAAGGAAGGAAGTCCCGATACTGAGACCCAAGGCCTTTCTGAAGGTGAAGCTCATGGCTCCGCCGATGATGATGTAATCGCATTTCTTGAGAAGCGTGTCGATGACTTGGATTTTGTCGCTGACTTTAAGACCGCCGAGAATCGCCACATATGGGCGGTCGCTGTCTTTGACTTCGACGCAGCGGGAGAGATTCTCGACCTCTTTGAGCATGAGATAACCCAAAGCGACAGGCTTTCCTTCCTCTTTGAGGATAGAAGGGACGCCGACGGTTGAGGCATGGGCGCGGTGAGCGCTCCCGAAAGCATCCATGACATAGGCGTCAGCCAAAGCGGCCCAATCAGCGGCCAAAGCGGGGTCGTTTTTCTCCTCGCCTTTCTCATAGCGCGTATTCTGGGCCAAGAGGATTTCGCCATCCTTTAAAGCTGCGACGGCGTTTTTGAGTTCCTCGCCTCTTGTGGCGTTCGCGAAGCTGACTTTGGTATTCGGAAGAAGGGCTTGGAGCTCTTTGGCGACCGGAGCCATATCATTGGCTTTTTTCATCGCCTCGATTTTGCTAGCGTCAGGCTCCTTCCATTTGATTTTGCCAAGGTGAGACATAAGGAGGACTCTCGCGCCTTTCTTGGTGAGTTCCTCGATGGTCGGAAGAGCGGCTTTGATGCGGTTGTTGTCGCGAATCACGCCGTCTTTCTGCGGGACGTTGAAATCGACGCGGACATAAACGACTTTGCCCTCTAAATTAGTGAGATCTTTTACAGTAAGCATTAATGTTTGCTCCTTTTCGCGAATAATCATACCACAAGCAAAAAACTCTTCCATAATCCTAGATAGGATTAGAGGGAAGAGCGGAGGAAATATCGTTTGACCGATTTCTCTTATTGAGAGCTTATTTTATTAGGCCGCCGAAATCGAAGTCCCCGAAATCGAAATCGCCGAAGTCGATATCGAGATCTCCCATGTTCGAAAGGAGGCCTTCAATCAATTTTCGAATTGACGATATGAGCTCAGCCCCATCGGAGAAATCTTTGACGCTTGCAGGAATCGAGGCTTCTTCTTGCCCGAAGGTCAATTTGCCAGTCGCTTTGTCATTGGTGACGCTCTTACTGACGCCGATTTTCGACTCATTGCCATCGCTGTCTTTTTTCGTGATGTCTTCCGTATTGACGACTTCCATATCGATATTGAAATCGACGCTGAGCACCGCTTTTTCGGTGAAGGTCACCAAGAATTCGAGGGCGTTGACGGTGCTATCGGCAAGCTGAGCGGCGAAATCGATATCCTCGGTATCGAGTTTGCTCTCCTCTTTGGCTTTGCTTTGAGCATCGGTGAGAACCTCGATGAGGTCTTCTTTGTTCATCGAGACGTAGAAAGTGAAAGTCGAGTCTTTTCCGAAAACGCTGATGAAGTCCTTATAGTCTTCTGCGTGATCGGAGAAAAGGGATAAATACTCATCGACGTTCGAGAAAGTATCGTCTTTGAGGAGAGGCATATTCTCGTCGGTGAGATTGTGTTTGAGGTAGTAGCCGGTGTTGAGTTTCTTCCCCACGATATTGGCGAATAAAGAACCATCAGTAACGAAAGTGGTAATCCCCTTCGTTATCAGATCCTTGCACTCGCGCGGATCGACGTAATAGTTTTCCTCATCCATATAGGCTTTGAGCGTCGCCCCGAGCACTTTGAGCGTTTTCTCAGTCTCTTCGTCCTGTTTCATTTTCATGCTGATGTCGCCGCCAAGAGCAACATTCGCTTTCACATCGGCGATTGAGGTTCCGGATAAGCCCGTCAAAGCGCCTTCAAAAGTCGGATTGACGACGTCAAGAGAATAAGTCGTGGCCGAATCGGTGTAGGCGCCGCTATCGCTAGAAGCCGCATTCTCGTTGTAGGTTTTGCTGACGGTGCCGCTGCTAGAAATGGTCGATTCGCCATCCAAAGCGAAACTCAGGCTTTTTTGGGAAGGCATCGCCTTGAGGGCTTTCGAAAGCTTTCCGCAGCCATTATCTATCGTATAGCTTGTGGCTCCTTTTTCATCCGGCGCCAGAGAGTTGGCCCTGCCATCGCCGCTATCGCTGTCGAAATCGCCGCCGCAAGAAGCGAGCATGCAGATAAGGGCGGCATTCACTAATAAGAGAGACAATTTTTTCATGAGTTTTACCTCCGGGAATAGTTTACATTAATCGTTAACGATTAGTATCGTTTTTTTGCAAGAGAAAAGCGCCCCGAGATTAGGGCGCTATCATCGGTTTTCGAATAGAGGCTTATTTCACGCCGAGAACGTGGGCATAGGCGCGGGCCAAGCGGACGTATTGGCAGGTGAAGCTGTATTCGTTGTCGTACCAAGAGACGACTTTGACGTGCTGAGTCCCGGTTGGGTCTTCGACGATCATCGTCATGGTCGCATCAAAGATGGAACCATGGGTGTTGCCGAGGATGTCGCTGGAGACGATATCGTCTTCATTGTAGTCAAGAGCCTCATGGAGAGGGCCATTGGCGGCCGCTTTGAGGGCGGCATTGATCTCATCGACGGTGACTTTCTTCTTGAGGGTGATCGTGCAATCGCAGAGAGAGCCGTCAGTGACTGGAACGCGGATGGCGTTGCCGTTCAAGGCGCCTTTGAGCTCTGGGATGACTAAGCCGATGGCTTTTGCGGCACCCGTGGTCGTCGGAACGATATTGGCGGCAGCGGCGCGGCCACGACGGCGATTCTTGTAAGCAAGATCGAGGATCGTCTGGTCATTGGTATAGGCGTGGACGGTGGTCATGGTTCCGCCTTGGACGCCGAAGCTGTCGTTGAGGACTTTCATGACTGGGGCTAAGCAGTTGGTGGTGCAGCTGGCGCCAGAGATGACTTTCATATCGGCGCTGAGCTTATCGCTATTGACGCCATAAACGAAGGTTGGGATATCCTTGTCGCTGCTTGGGGCGCTGATCATGACGCCTTTCGCGCCGTTTTCGAGATGGACGTTGCCATCGGCACGGCTCTTAAGACGGCCAGTGCATTCGAGAACGATATCGACACCATATTCGCCCCATTTGAGGTCGTGTGGGTCTTTTTTGCCGAGAACCGGGATTTCTTTCCCTTTGAAAACGATGACGTTCTTTGTGATATTGCCATCGGCATCTTTCTCAGTGATGCCTTTGATGTCATCTTTCATCCATGTGCGATGGGTGGTGTCGTACTTCAATAAGTAGGCAAGATATTCGGCATCGACCAAATCGTTGATCGCGACGACTTCGAAATCGCCTTCTTCATAGGCTCTGCGGAAGGCAAGGCGTCCGATGCGGCCGAATCCGTTAATAGCTAGTTTAATTGACATTTAATGATGTCCTCCTTATGTAAACCGCAACAAGAATGATACAACCTTCTAAAAGAAGAAAAAAGGGAATATGGGGAAAATTACCGATATGGCGTTTAAACCTAAACTTTTCAGCCGTTATACTACCGCGGCTCGTTTTTTAGCTTCGAGTTCCA
>CAVKAR010000071.1:0-6897 GCA_963654425.1 Lachnospiraceae bacterium | reverse complement strand
GCTCATCGAAGCTCTCGGCCTATGAAGTTAATCGGATTGGGAAACCTTTAATTAAATAGCAATTGTGAAGAGGCTGATTTATGGGCAAGGAAAATCAAAAATACATTCCAAGATTGTTTGATGACGTCTTATCATTTGCTTTAAAGTCAAAAGGAGCCGTAGTTGTTAGTGGCTCTAAACGGTGCGGCAAGTCGACAACTTGCAGAAAATACGCCAATACAATTATTGATTTAATGCCTATCGGAGGTAGGAAAAACATAATTGAATTCGCGAAAACGGCGCCTGTCGAATTTCTTAACCAGGGACCCAAGCCGATGCTGATAGACGAATGGCAGCATATTTCTTTCATATGGGATCAAATCAAGGTGGAAGTCGATGAGGCTAAAGCGTTCGGGCAATTCCTATTGGCAGGAAGCGTTTCGGACAAAGAGAGCCTTGATGATTCGATCGACGGCAGCAAACATACCGGCAATGGGTGCTTTAGCAAAAAGATGATGCGGACCATGTCACTATTTGAAAGTGGCGAAAGCAATGGCGGCGTGCCGCTAAGAAAAATAATGAATAACGAGTTCTTTCCTTGCATGTCCGACATGACGATTAAAGATTACGCTTATGCGCTTTGCAGAGGCGGCTGGCCTTTATCCATAGTCGATGATAAAGCCATCGCTCTTGAGCAGGCTTTCACTTATTACGAAACGCTGGCGAGCTAAGATATCTTTTCTTTGAAAGACGTGCCTATAAAGAAAGATGAGCAAAGGGCCAGGCATTTCTTGCGAGCATATTCAAGGAGTATCTCGATTGCGAGCAGCGACACCACGCTCAAAAACGATATAAGATCGTTTGAGGATTCTTTCGATAGCGAAACATATTATAGATATATGAATGCTCTCAGGAATCTATATGTCGTCGAAGAGCTTGAAGCATGGAATCCGTATTTAAGGAGCAGGGCTTCGATCAGAAGCAAGGCGACTCGCCATTTCGTCGACCCATCAATCGCTACCGCTGCATTGGGGCTTTCGCCTGATGGTTTGTTCAAAGATATGACCACGTTTGGGCTGTTATTCGAATCGCTTGCGGTGAGGGATTTACGGATATACGCCGATACGCTGAACGCCAAAGTCTATAAGTACAGGGATTCCAAGAAGCGAGAAGCGGACATCGTCCTTCAATTCAGGGACGGTTCGTGGTCTTTAATCGAAGTTAAGCTAGGGAGCGATGCGGACATAGAAAGCGCAGCCGCTCACCTGCTCTCCATAGCCTCCGACATCGATACCAAAAAGACAGGGAAGCTAAATTTCTTGATGGCCATAACGAAAGACAAATTCGCATATCGGAGAGAAGATGGGGTGTATGTCGTGCCTCTAGGATGCTTAAGGAACTGATACGTTTATTGCTTTGTCAAAGAAAGACACACGAAAAATATGGCGTTTATTCGACTGTTAAGGAAGCAGTCCTTATTATTTCTTTTCTCAAAAACGCAGATTAGGCGATTTGCTACCTAAAACGCAATGAAAACATGCAGTAATTGGACACTATGAGCAGTAAACAAGAATAGTTTGCTCTATCTGTTGCTTTCTGATGCGGACTATTGGTGAAAGATTCCTAAAAGCTACGCCTAGGATGATTTTGGCCAAAGAAAGCTATCGAGATTGTGACAATCGGCATTTTTAGAGCGATAAGGCTATTTCCGGTAATACATCGCATCTTTGTAAGTGCCGATTTTAACGATCTTGCCTTCTTTGATCAGCTTTGACAAAACCGTTTCGATCAATTGCGTACTTATATCAGGCAATTGCTCTTGGATTCCGCTTTTATTGATCGGCACGAAAGAATTCAATAGAAGTATCTCGACTCTTTCCGCTTTCGATAGCTTCTTGTCTATTTGGGCAAAGACATTCTCGTCTAACTTCATATAGCATTCATGCAATATTCGAACTATATAGAGCATGAAAGGCTCGTAGTCGTTTTCCCTTCATGCAAAAGCGATGATGATTCTTGAAGGGTTCGGCAATACTCGCCTTTGTTTTCGTTTATGAGATTTTCTATGGAAATGAATTTTCCGATATTGAAGCCGCTTTTATAAAGAGCAGCAAAGTCGATAGCCTTGACATCCTGCCGTTTCCGTCATCGAAAGGGTGCACGCACAAAAAATCCAAAATGAAGCAAGGAATCAGCAATAACGGATTGATATTCTCATTATGCGTTGCCGCATTGAATGCCAAGAGCATCTGATCCAACGCTTCCTCGACCTCTTTTGGCGGAGTTGGCACGAAGACGGCATAATGCTTGCCATTCCTTTGCTCGCCGATGAGATTCATCTCTTTTTTGAATTGCCCTCTATTTTCGCTCATGGCAACATCCAACAGACGCTTATGAAGAGAGAGGATTGCCGTTTTGCCGAATACGATCGTTTCGTTGAATTCATGGATGCCCTCAAGGACGTTTTTGTGCCCTACGATTCCTTTTTCTCCGTGCGTAAGGCCTTCGCTGCCTTCGTAGATGATCTTATCGAGCCGCTTTTCGGAGGTGCAGATATTCTCGATGGCATTGCTCCCTTTGATTGAATCCCTGATAGCCTTCTTTTTGAGTTTGTCGAACAGCTTTGGGTTATCGTTTAGCCTTACGCTTTCTTTTCCTTTGATATCGTAAATAACGGCGAGAAGATTCAATAGTCTTGCCGGAACCGGATTCTCTAAAAACGAATAATCGAATTTTCTCCTTGGTGTCTACACTTTACTGCCTAAATATATCGTAAAATAGGCAGCAAATTCATTTTTTGCGGCAAATAGAAAATGTCACCTCTACGCCATTTATCTTTCAATCATCATGTTTTCGGCTCTTTTTGAACGATTGCAGTTGATGTTACTTAGGCATTTCCTATATTGTGAGTGTGAAAGTCAGGAGACAGAAGTATGAAAAAAGCACTGAAGGACGATAGCTTGAATCTTGATGAACAAGGCAACGGGTTTCGCAATTTCGAAAAACTGCGAGAGCAATTAATCGGTGATAATCCAGATTTCGCGCGTTTCTTCGAAGTGGGGAAGTGCCATCATAAATTCAAGGATTTCAGCAAAACCAAAATTCTTATAGTGGGGACGATCAGCCCTTGGAATTCACCTGATTTTTTCTACTCAGCCCCCAAAACTAAGATGTATGCAGTCATCGACAAACTCTTGGGGACCAAGTTCGATGAATTAAAAGAGAAAGGCGATTTCGTAACGCTCCAAGAACAATTGGAAGAAAATGGGATTTCTTTTTTGGATGTCTTCGATCGCGTCATAAGAAGGAAGGCATCGGCATCCGACAGCGATATTATCTTTGCCTCTTTGAATTACGAAGATTTCGATGCCTATATGCCGAAGCTCCCAGAAAAAGCAGTGGTAGCCGCCGATTCGAAATTGGCTTTCGAGAAATGCGAAATCATTCTCTCGCAAGTTCAAAATGGTAATTACTTAAATCGCCTCGAAGCAAAGTCGTGCAGCATTTTCAGACACTCCGTTGACGTTATGGCTGACGAATGGAAAGATGTTTTCCGAAAAGCCGATTTCGAGATTGAATAAGCGATAGCAAATCCTTGTTTTTTGAACAGTCTTTATTGCCTGGTTACTTAAAAAAGACATTGATTATGTAAGGGCCAACGCTTATTTTTTGCCTTAGCAAATGGGCGCCATAAAGACAAAAATCCTTGACAAAACCGCATCAAACCCCCATAATTGTCGTTGCATCAAGAGTTCACGGATAGCGCGTAGCTAACAGAAGTGACGCCAACCTGCGGATTAGCAAGGTGGCCCTACGTAAGATGCGGGAGCGATCCAACTAATCTAGCGTAGATAAGTTTGCTTGGCTCCTTGAATCGGGGCCTTTTCTTTTAAGTGGCCTGATAGCAAGGAACGGGGAGTTGGAAGTCTCTCATAGCCCGTTAAAAGGAGGTAAATAATGCAGGCAGAAAAACTTATTGGCGAGACGATCACAAATAGGAAAGGCGAGAAGTTGACTATCATCTCCATTGATGAAATGGAGAATATCGAAAAAACTAGGCTCCATCTAAGCAATGGAAAACTACTCAATCTCTACATCTCATACAAAAACGGATTCATTAGATTTGATAACGATGGTTTCAATAATGAAATGGATTCTTTGCTCAAAAAGGAAAAGAAAATAGAAGAATCCGAAATAAAGAAAAAAGAAGCAGAGCGGAAGGAAATTCAACAATTTGAGAATATGTGTTTCTCTGGCACTGTAAGCGAATTCAGGAATGAATACTACTTCCTCTCAAATTTCTATGAATGCTCCGTCTCTTACAAAGGATTGACTTACCGCAATTCCGAAGCCGCCTTTCAAGCTCAAAAAGACCTAAGCAAGCAGGAATTATTCGTTGCTCTTTCTGGAGCTCAAGCGCGTAAGCTCGGGAAAAGCCGAACCCAGATTAAACTTAGGGAAGGTTGGAATGATCTTAGACTTCCCATTATGAAAGAGATCCTGAAATGCAAATTTGATCAGAATCCCGAATTGAAAAAGGCCTTAATGAATACGGGGAATAAATACCTCATTGAAGGAAACACTTGGAATGACACTTTCTGGGGTGTGTGCAGATGCAAAGGCCAAAACAATCTTGGCGTGCTTCTTATGAAACTAAGAAAAAAATATCAAGACGAAAGCAAATAAAACGCTTCGCCGATATCTATATGCCAAGAAATGGCCAATCTTGAAGATCGCCGCTTTCGCTACGATAAGAAAGAAGCGAACGTCGAGGACAAAATAGGCAAAATCGACGCAAAACCGCTTTGTTTTCGAATTTCAAATCATTTAGTTGTCTTGTCATAGGCTCTGCAAAGGCAATAGCCCATTTTCGTCGATGAATATGTGATGGTCGGTAAAGTAAAATGGAGAATTGAATATCGTGAATAACGTTAAAGAGATTTCGGAAGTTGAATTCGCATTTAAGCAAAAAGGCGATTCCTATGTATTGATAGGAATCAAGGGCGGAGATGAACTCGTAGAATTAAAAATCCCACCCACCTATAGGGGCAAGCCTGTTACCTCTATCGATATTGATGGTAATGTCGCGATGAGGTTTCCAAAACTCAAACGTCTATTCATTCCATCAAACATATCTCGTATTTGCAAAGACGCTTGGTCGTTTTTCTCATTTCCAGTCCTTGAGGCGATAGAAGTTGATGGCGATAATGCCTTTTACGATTCGAGAGATAACTGCAATGCGATTATAGAGAAAGATTCGAATAAGCTTATCCTTGGATGTAAAAACACCTACATTCCAAAAACGGTCATTTCTATCGGCAACAGCGCTTTCAACGAGTGTGTTGATCTAGAATCAATTGATATCCCAAGCGGCGTTACTTCGATCGCAAGCTGGTCTTTCGCTTATTGTTCCTCATTGAAATCGGTATCCTTTCCAAATGATTTAGCTGTAATCGGGAACGCTGCTTTCATAGGATGCTCTTCATTGAAATCCGTTTACATACCATCAAAAGTTGATACGATAGGCTCACTTGCGTTTGCTTTGTGCGAATCCTTGTCATCGATAAACGTAGCGAAGGACAACAAAACATATGATTCGAGGAATGGCTGCAACGCGATCATTGATAGTAAGAAGGACACTCTTCTTTTCGGCTGTGGAAAAAGTATTATCCCTACTGGCATCAACTCAATAGCGACCAACGCTTTTTATGGATCTTCCTTGCTTTCACTTGTAATACCTCAAGGGGTCAAGACAATATTTCCAACTGCCTTTGCTTATTGTCGCAATTTAAAAGATGTCATTATCTCTTCTAGCGTTACATCGATACGTTGTTTGGCTTTTGAAGGGTGTTCATCTTTGTCTCGTTTCTTTTATGATGGCAGTTCAGAAATGTTCGAAAAAATAAATATTGATGAGACACCCGGGGCCAATATTGATATCGACAAACTTTATTTCTATAGCGAGCGCAAGCCTGCCGAAACAGGTCGTTTTTGGCACTATGTCGATCAAAAACCAACTATTTGGTGAGACGGCGTTTCTAACAGGTTTTTGCGGCGATTTTGGCTAGACTGAATATCGAAAAGCAACAAAAATCCTTGACAAAACCGCATCAAACCCCCATAATTGTCGTTGCATCAAGAGTTCACGGATAGCGCGTAGCTAACAGAAGTGACGCCAACCTGCGGATTAGCAAGGTGGCCCTACGTAAGATGCGGGAGCGATCCAACTAATCTAGCGTAGATAAGTTTGCTTGGCTCCTTGAATCGGGGCCTTTTCTTTTGCTTGCCAGAAGAAGGGTTCCTTCAAGGCCCACAAAGAGAGATTGTCTCTTTCTTCGTGAGCCGAAAAAGACTCATTCGCGAAAGGAGAAAGCAAACATGAGCGCATTCGACAAAATCATCGGCTACGAATCCATCAAGCAAGAATTGTATCAGGTGGTAGATTACTACAAGAACGAGGAGGCCTATAAGAAAATGGGTGCCTCAATTCCAAGCGGCATCATTTTGATCGGCGAGCCGGGATTAGGCAAAACGAGCTTAGCCAAAGCCTTGATCGAAGAATGTGGTGTGGCCACTTATAGCGTCAAAAACAACAAGGCGAGCGAGGAACTCCTTATCGAAGACATCAACAAGGCTTTCGCTTCCGCCGCAAAGGTGGGAAAAGGCATCGTTTTTCTCGACGATATCGACAAATATAGCAAATCAAGCAGAGACAATGTCGACGATAGGGCCTTCGTGGCCGTCCAATCATGCATTGACGCAGCGAAGGGCAAAGGGGTATTGGTTATCGCTACGGCGAACAATTCCAACAAACTCCCATCCTCTTTGGGCAGAAGCGGGAGATTCGATCGCCGTATCTATGTAAATAGCCCCTCTGGCAAAGACGCCGCCTCAATCGTCAAATACTATATGAAGGAC
>CAVKAR010000070.1:0-7235 GCA_963654425.1 Lachnospiraceae bacterium | reverse complement strand
CGGCGGAGGGCATCCCGTGGAGCGATGTGGCAAACCCGATAAGCGGCTCCAGGAAGCTTCTCGAGGAGACGCTCAAGGGAAATACGGGTTACATCGATGCCTCTTTCGACAAGAACCACGCTTCCTTATCAACCGTCATGAACAAGAACAAGGAGGATGTGCTCTCCGTTATAACGAACATCTCGTATTACTATGCGAAGAACTTCTACAATATCCTCTGGGAGCCGAGCTCGGCGACCGGGAGGGCCGATGCCATCTTCATCCCAAAAACGGCTGGATACATTCCGATCGTGATCGAGCTCAAGGCCGACAAGACGCCCGAAGAGGCCATCGGGCAGATAAAGGGACGAAACTATGCTTCGATGCTCAATGGGTATCGTGGCAAGCTGATGCTCCTTGGCATCGCGTATGATTCGAAAAGTCTCAAGCACCATTCGAAGATCGAATACGCCGATATATAGCGATAAAATCCTTGTTTTTCGATAATAGGGAGATGGTAAGCCATTCCCTATTTTCTTTTTTCGCTCTTGACGGAGATAAAATCATTAATACCATGAAGGAGCAGCCTAAAAGCTTGCGCACCGGTGGTAAGCGAGATTCTTCTTAAGCGCTCTGCTAGAGCTGCCGCCCACTGGGAACCGCTTCGGCGGTTTTCTTTCCTTCAGTATATGGAAGTTTATGTATATTCAGACGAATCAGGGACCTTCGACTACGTGCATAACGATTATTTCGTCTATGGCGGGGTCATTTTTCTCTCTAAAGCTGCAAAAGAGGAAATGAGCAGGAAATATCTTGCTTTGGAGCGAAAAATAAGGGCAGATGGTCATTTTGGCATAGATGAGGAGATAAAGGCATCGAAACTGAAAAAGAGCCATAAAAGGAGACTGCTTTCTCTTTCCTATAGTGAGGGCTGCTATCCTTTCGGCATCGTCATCTCCCTAAAGGAGCTCACGCTCAAAGAGCAGATATCTTCCTCAAGCAAGAGCAAGCAGCGTTATATGGACTATGCTTACAAACTTGGCATCAAGAATATGCTCAAGTCCTTTATCGAGACGGGTCTGCTACCGCTCGATGAATGCCACTCCCTCCATTTCTGCATGGATGAGCATCATTCGGCGACGGATGGGAAATACGAGCTCAGCGAATCGCTCGACGCCGAATTCAACATCGGCACCTACAATCCTTCCTGGGATCTTTTCCATAAACCCATATTCGAGAAGAGGAAAGCCTATATCGACTGCCGCTTTTGCGATTCGAAGAGGAATACGCTCGTCCGCCTTGCCGATATCGTAGCCAATTACATCTTCCATAAAGCCCTTGAGCTGCGCCTATTCGAATCGCTTGATAAGGGGTTCGGTTTGCTCCTTCTCCCAAAAAACAAGTTCTATCGGCGATTGTATTTGCCATTTACGAAAGGAAACGCAATAAGCTCCATAAATCACACAGCTTGATAAGTTGTGATGAAAATTCATTATCTATAGGTGTGTAAAAGAAAGTATCGATAAAATCTACCGTTTTATCATTTCTCAGCGGGAAAATACTGGGAAGTGTTGTAAAAAAGCGTGGAATAAGTGTGGAATAAGTGTGGAAAAGGGAAGACGAAGAAGCAAACCCTTTGCCTCTTTCCTTAAAGGCGTGGCGCGCCTAAAATGTAGTCACTATGAATGAACAGCACTTAATGTCTGAGGGTCTTTTGCTTAACGAAGAAGGAAATCTAATAGAGGCCGGATATGCTTTTTCGCTTTTGAAACGCTACGAGAGAAAAATGATCAAAGCCAGCAAATGGCGAATCAAGGAATGGGATTATTATTACATCGGGAATTCCAGCTACGGCATCGCCCTCACGATCGATGATAACGGCTACATGGATTTATGCTCTGTGACCTTGCTCGATTATGAAAATGCGAGATATCTTGAGAAAATGGTCGTCCATCCTTTCAGTTTCGGCAAAAGGAATCTTCCATCTTCCTCTGCGGATGGGGATACCGTTTATATCGACAAAAAAGTGACGATGAAATTCCTTCATGAAGGGGAGAGCCGCCACATTCTCTGCGTTTTCAAGAAATTCGGGAAGAAAGGGGAAGAGCTGAAGGTCGATATCGCCCTTAAGGAAACATGCCCTAAATCAATGGTCATCGCCACGCCTTTCAAAAAGAAAGGGCGTTTCTATTACAACCAGAAGATAAATAACCTTGAGGCCCATGGCTATGTCAAGCTCGGCGATGAGTATTTCGATTTTTCGAAAGATTGTTATGGCGTGCTTGATTGGGGCAGGGGCGTTTGGACATATAGCAATACGTGGTATTGGAGCTCCTTATCCACCAAAATCGGGGAAGACACCATCGGATGGAACCTCGGATACGGGTTCGGGGATACCTCCAAAGCGAGCGAGAATATGCTTTTCGTGAACGATGAGGCGTATAAGCTCGGCGATGTGCTTTTCAATATCCCGAAAAAGAAAAACAAGGACGATTATCTCTCGCCTTGGACTTTGACCTCCTCTAGCCTCGACATCAATCTATCTTTTGTTCCGATCCTCGACCGGCATGGCGGGGCTAACATCTTGATCATGAAAAGCGATCAGCACCAGGTGTTCGGGAAATGGAACGGCTACTTCTTGATAAACGGGAAGAAAATAGAGATTGCCGATAAACTCGGCTTCGCGGAAAAGGTGAGCAACCGCTGGTGAAGCGGTAAAATCGGCCTTTTTCGGGAAAACCACTACGAAAAAAAGGTTGCCATTTTGCCCTGTTTCCCTTTGCAAAAGGCATCTAACAGCACCGATATCCTTTATTTTTGCGCCCATCTTTGCTATATTAGCGGGGTCATGAGCAGCGATTGTAGCGATTGTAGTCGAATAGGAAGAAGGTATAGCGATGAATAAATACGTCTATTTGCTTTTAGGCGTTCTTTTCCTGCTCTTCAGCGCTTTCTTCAGCGCTTCCGAGACCGCCTTCCAGAAACTCAACAAATACCGCTTCGAGGTGAAAAAGGAGGAAGGCAGCAAAAGCGCTTCTTTAGTCCTTTACCTATACGAGAGAAAGGACGTCAATCTCATCAATATCCTGATCGGGAACGATATCGTCAATACCTTGCTTTCGGTTATCTCGACTTCCGTTTTCCTCTATTTCGTGCATCTTGAGGCGGGGATAGTCTCGCTTATTTCCTCAATCGTCACCACCCTTATCGTCTATCTTTTCGGCGAGACGATGCCAAAGCAGATCGCGGGCAAGATACCAAATTATCTCGCCTCGATTTTCGTTTATCCCCTCATTGTTTTCTATTTTCTTTTCTATCCGCTCTCAATGCTATTGAAAGGCGTCAGTTTCCTCATCGGGAAGCTTTTCCCGGTGAGGAAAGGGGATATCGTATCGGAAGACGATTTCTCCTTGGCCATCAAAAAGAGCCAAAAAGGCGGGGTGCTCGAGAAAGAGGAAAGCGAGATCATCGAGAATTCGATCGATTGGAGCGATACCGCCGTCAAAGACGTCTTGACAGGCAAAAGCAAGATGTTCTCCATCGATTTGAAAGGCCTGAGCAACGAGAAGCTCGTCGATATCCTTTGCTCGACCTCCTATAGCAGGATCCCCGTATATTATGAAAAGAAGGACAATATCGTGGGGGTGCTTCTCGTGAAGCGTTTTTTGTCCGCCTATTTGACGAACAAGAAAATAAACCCGCTCTCTTGCCTCGAGAAGCCATATATCGTTTCTCCGCGCGTGAAAATAGACGATTTGGTCGATGGCTTCAGGGAGAGGCACACTCAAATCGCCATCGTTAAGAAAGGCGATGAGCTCCTTGGCATGGTGACGATGGAAGACGCGCTTGAGGAGCTTGTGGGGCCCATCGGCGAGAAAATCGCCTTAGGAGAGAGCAAATGAGCGCCTTTTATTGGATACTCATGGGCGTTTTCGCCGTCCTTTCCGCCCTTTATAGCGCTTCTGACGCGGCCATTTCAAGCGTCAATCTCTCGCGTCTTGAGCTAATGAGCAAAAACGGCGGGAAACGGGCGAAGATGGCTTATGAAGAAGCCAAAAACTACGATAGTTCCATCGCCACGATCCTCTTCGGCAACGATTTCGTGAATATCTTCATCTCCTCTTTGCTCTCCATTTGCGTGGCGGATATGCTCGTTGATAGCCCTCTTCTCCCTTATAGCGATCTCCTCTCCATTTTGATTTCGGTCCTCTTCGTCCTCATTTTGGGCGATATCCTCCCAAAGACTTTGGCGAGCAACCACTCCTTGAGCTTCACTTGTTTTTTGTCCCCGTTCATAAAAGCCTCATCCTATATCTTCTTTCCTTTCGTCGCCCCGATTTCCTTTTTATCGAGGAAAATAGCCTCGCCTATCATCGAGAAAGCCCCGGAAGAGACGCTTATCATGAGCGATGATGAGCTTGAGGCCATGGTGGAGGAGATAAACGAAGAGGGCATTTTCGACGATGAGCAAAGCGAGCTTCTCCATCGCTCCCTCTCTTTCAAGGACACCTCTTCTTATGACATCATGACTCCACGCGTCGACATCATCGGATACGACATCGAAGAGCCTTTCTCCTCGTATTTGAATAGAGAAGATGCCTTCAAGCACAGCCGTATCATCGTTTACAAGAAAGACCTCGATCACGTGCTTGGCTATATCCAAGCCAAAACGCTGCTCCGCTTGCTGGTTAAAGATGAAAAGGTGAATCTCCTGAATCTCATCTTGCCGACCCTTTTCGTCCCGCGCACGATGGAATTATCGAGCGTGCTCTCCCTCATGAAAGAGAAGCACATCCATATAGCACTCATCAAAGACGAGTTCGGGGGCACGGAAGGGATCGTGACGATGGAGGATATCTTAGAGGAACTCGTGGGCGAGATGTGGGATGAAGAGGATGTCATCGCCCTCGATTTCAAAAAAGTCGAAGGGACGAGGAATAGCTATATCGTCCGCGGAAGCGTCAATATCGAGCGTTTCTATGAGAAATTCGGGATGAATGAGGATAATTTGGAGGACGATTACTCCACTTTGAGCGGCTATATCAACGACAAACTCGGGCGTTTTGCCGAAGTCGGGGACAAACTCAAGATCGGCAAAGTCGATATCACGGTCAAGGAAGTGAAGGACTATTGCGTCGAATCGTGCCTCGTCCGCTTCTATCCGAAGAGGAAAGACAAAGAGGAATAAAAAAGAGGGATCAGGCTTTTATCCCTCTTTCGCTTAAGACCGCTAAATATAGGGCGTGGACTTCTTTCGTCAGTTCCTCGATGCTTTTCGTATCGGTTGAAAGGCGGAAGTCGGGAAGAGGTAGAGAAGCGGGGGAAAAAGCCCTTTTGTCGTTCTCTATCCTTTGCTCTATCTCCTCCTTTCCATCTCCGCGCATTCTCATTCTCTTGCGGCGGGTCTCTTCATTGGCTTCAAGATAGAATGAGACGATCGAGGGATCGCCTAGTCTTTGGAAGGATTCGACGCCTTTTGGGTCGAGGACGATGCATTTATCATTGGCGATTTGGTCTTTTCCCGTGCCGTAATAATGGCCGTTATAGAGGGTCGATTCGGCGAAAAACCCTTCTTCAAGGCGTTTTTTGAAACTATCTTCATCGTAGAAAAAGTAGGAGAGGCCGTCTTTTTCCCCTTCGCGCATCTTCCGCGTGGTGGAGGTGATGGCCTTTTTGATGGCGTAATCTTTCTCCAAAGCCTTCGCGATCTCCGTTTTTCCAGAGGCTGAGGCGCCGTAAAGCAGAATCATAGGCTCAATTATCCTATCCTTCGCCTTAAAGGTAAATATCGCCTTATCGGTTGCCTTGCCTTCTTTTTATAGCCGTCTCGATTTGTCTCAAACCTTCCCCCATTCGCCAGGATACCGATTACCTAAAAAAGCTTATCGAGCCTCTTATTTTGTTTTTTTGCGAGCTTTGCATCCTTTTTGAATTGACTCGTGAATCGCACATCGTATTTCATGCTTCTAGCGCTACTTCGAGATCGTCGATGCTGGAATATCTATGGGCGGTGGGATCCCTCATGAGCTTTTTGCCTTCCGCAATGAAAGTGGCGGTGGTTTCATTTGCTGTATCGAGCTTCAAAGAAAAAGGAATTCCATGCTCACGGATGGCGGTTCTTAAGAACATGTTAATCGCCATTGACATATTAAGGCCAAGCTCATTGAAGATCTCCTCCGCCTGGTCTTTGACGGCCTTTTCCGTTCTGATATATAGATTAGTCATTGCCATAAGCAAAGCCTCCCATTGGCAAATAGGACAGTAAAAACGCCGCAATTGCCATTGCGCTGCCATTATAAGCAATATCCTATTGCGGTTTCCCATGTTTTTCCTCGGAATGGCTCTTTTTAGGGCGCTTATCCTTCGGAGGGAAGAAGCAAGCGCATTTCCGGGAAGAAATCGCATTTCTTTTCGTAAAAAGGGAAGAAAGGCTCTAGAGATGATTGAAAGGAGATTAGAGACAATGAAGAAAAAGAGGCTCTTCTCCCTATCCTTGCTCCTCGCTTTGCCTTCTTTGCTCGGCTCAAAGACGGATTATAGGTATTTTGAATTCCTGCCTCTCGTTTTCGGTCCGGTCGAGAAAGGGAAGGATTTTTCGGTGAGCTCAGGCGTATACACCTATATCGGCGGCGTGAATTTCACTTATTCCGTGACTTTATACGACCGTTATCCCTCGAAAAGCGATAAAGTGCAGCTTTGGCAGTTTTTGGAGAAGCGCACGACCGAATATGATGACCAAGAGCTCTATTTCGATTATCTGATACCGGCGGAATTCACCTATTCCACCTTATATATCTGTTTCACCTATTCCTATTCTTATTACCCCACGGGTGCCCAATATCCCAGCCGTTTGACTGCGAATTCCTATGCTGAGCTCGACCCCTACACCAAAGTGGGGGATGAGGTATTCTCCTTTAACGAAAACGAGGAAATCGAAGGGGCCTCCTATTTCAAGATGCGTTACCGCCGCACCACGCGGTATATGAAACCATATCTTAAGATGTATAGCAGATTAGAGGAGGTCGATGAGGAGATAGGCTGCATCCCGTTTTCCTCATATTGGCGTCTATATCTCTATAACAAGAAATACAATGAATCGATACAGGATATCGAGCTCGCCGATTTAGATCCGCGGCTTGAGATCATCGGGGAAGAGGCCAAATATTTCGAGAATATCGCCGATTACTATTACCGTGATTACAAAGGCGGGCTCGCCGGATTCAGGATGAGGATCAATAGGCTCTATAGCGTGTATC
>CAVKAR010000069.1:0-7284 GCA_963654425.1 Lachnospiraceae bacterium | reverse complement strand
ATTTGCTCTGGGCTCATGCCTCTGGAAGAGGAGCCTACTCTCTCGTAGCAGCCGGCACTGCTCATGCCGTATCTCTTGACGCAATAGAGTTTGTCACCCTTCTTGACGGATATCTTGATGAGGTCCTTGCCATCGATATTCGGAGTGTCGATGCTCACGAATCCCCTTGGGCTCGGCTCAATCTGGTCGGCGATGATGTTGGAGATAGTAAGCGAGGCCTTGTCGATCTCTTTCACCCCGACGACCTCGCCGTTATCCTTCACCCCGATGTAGATATCCCCTCGCAGGTGTTGAGAAAGGCGACGAGCTCATTCACGATCGTCCCGCTTTTCGGGTTTTCCTTCAATTCAGTATGCTGACCCTCTTTGAAAACCATGCCCATCACCTTGCTTTCATGCAATTGATTTTATCATGAAAAACCTTGCTTCTTTAGATGATATCGCTCAGCAACCATGATTTTTACGTTAGTCCGATGTTTTAGTCAGCGTCTTTGCCTTTCACTAGGCCGAAACAAATAAAGAATGAGCCTGTAAATGAGCCTGTAAATGAGCCTGTATATGAACCTGAAAAACTTACAAAACGGCTTTGAGCGTACTAGAAACCCTTGATGGGGCGCCATAGATGAAATGACACCTATCGCGAAGATATCGATACTGCCTTATGGCAAGGGCTGGTTGAGGCTAGAACTATTTTCCTGAAGGCGAGGCCCCTATGCCAATAGGCGGTTTTCGAACAATAGGGGGCTACGCCGTTTTGGCGAATCAACAATCAGTAAATTTCGAAAGCGTCATCTGGGAGCTTCGCGAAGATATCGCCGATGCTCTTGCCGTCTATCTTGTAGTCGATGACATCATACGGGCAGTCGAATTCCATCCGTTCTTGTTCCTTGCCATATTCGCCGCATCTTACCTTCAACTTCCCGTTTTCGTCATGGCGGTACGTTATTGAGAAGTATCTTCCTTCGTACTCGAATTCGATTATCCGCTCCGTCTCGATAAGTGCCTCAATGCAGTCTGTTCTCATGCTATTTATCCTCCGATTTGATTCTTACGAGTTTCCCGCTTTCGCTGATTTTCAGTTCGTGCAAATGAGGAACTGCAAGATGGCGAACTGGATCGTAGTGATTCGAATAATGGATATCAAGATACGCTTCTCCGTTCTCGTCGTAGTATCGCTCGATTATAACACAACCATCAACCACCTTTTTTGTTACTGAGTTAGGATCGCTTTTGGCTTTGAGAGAAACATGAGTATGTATTTCGTTGATTTTGCTCACCCTCTTGATTCTCGCGTTTATGGCATTATATTCGCCAGGAACGTTTGGATATCTTTTCCATCCGCAATTTGGCCAGTTATCTGGCTTTCCGGAGCCAATGTTATTTTGCTTGCTTGGCCTTATTAAATGGAGCACTTTATGTCCGGAGGCGTATTGCCCGCTTTTCTCTCCGTTGCCTTTTGGGATATAAGTTTGTATTTTCCCTCCGCCGCCAGGTTTGCTTATTCCTTCAAAAGACTTTTCAGTTTTCATTACTATCTCCTTTTGATGCTTTTGTTGGCCAAATTGAACACCCGAGATTTGCCTCTTTCACCGTTTAAAAATAAATTTATGCAAACTGGAGCCAAAATTGCGATAGCATCGAAACTATTTTTTCAAAAATTAATAGCGAAAAGTCATAAACGGAAAACAATAAAGGCACTATATGGAGAAGACTGATTCGCGATTAAAGAGTTGCGATATTGTTTCAACAACCATTCACTAAAAAAGTAGAATTCTACCTTTTTGGCGAATGATAAATTTCAAAACTCGCTTGGTTTATTCCGATATAGCGATAAAACTCGCTTGGAATTTTCCGGTTATATAGTAAAAACTCCCTCGGTTTTTTCCGAAAAGGCTTCTTACATAACCACATTGTGGCAAGATACAAACGTTTTAAAACAATCCGAATTGCCGCCTCTAGTCAGCGAAGTGAATCATCTTCTGCCGGTTTTTCGACTTAACTAAGATAAGCTTTCTCTAGATAGCGATTTACGCAGATGGTTTCCCTCGAGCCTGTTTCAGATCGTTTTGTTCAGAGAAGACGTCCGACAAGAGCCATCGCTCAAGTCTGTTTTTATAGATTTCACAATCGCTTTATCGCATAACAAAACGTGATTTCATAAGAGCACCAGAGCCTAGAGAAATGAGGCATTCTATGCTAAAATTCAGTAAAGGAAAGCAAGGTGATGGGAATGGTTTTCAAAGAGGATCAGCATACTGAATTGAAGGAAAACCCGAAAAGCGGGACGATCGTGAATGAGATCGTCGCCTTTCTCAACACCTGCGAAGGGGATATCTACATCGGGGTGAAGGATAACGGCGAGGCCGTCGGGGTGAAAGAGATCGATAAGGCTTCGCTTGCTATCTCCAACATCATCGCCGACCAGATTGAGCCGAGCCCAAGGGGATTCGTGAGCATCGACACTCCGAATATCGATGGCAAGGACCTCATCAAGATATCCGTCAAGAAGGGTGACAAACTCTATTGCGTCAAGAGATACGGCATGAGCAGTGCCGGCTGCTACGAGAGAGTAGGCTCCTCTTCCAGAGGCATGAGCCCAGAGCAAATATCGAAAAGATATATTGCCTCGTTGGATATTCGCGAAAGAAAGATGACCGACGTGCCATGCAACCGGACGGATCTGACCTTCAGCAAGTTCAAAATGTATTTGGCTGCGAAAAACATCCATTGGAACGAATCTAAATTCGAAGAGAATTTCAGTTTGAGAACGCCTGATGGAAAATACAATCTCATCGCTGATCTTCTCGCCGACGAAAACATGGATTCCATCAAGGTCGCCATTTTCAAAGGCAAAGACAAATCGGAATATCTTAAAAGAAACGAATACGGCTTCACGTGTTTGCTTTATGCCATGGACCAAGTGAGCGAATATTGCCTTGCTTTAAACGACACATACGTCGATACCTCTTCTCTCGTCCGAAAAGAGAAGAAGATGTTTGATGAGGATGCTTTCAGAGAAGCCTGGATTAACGCCGTCGTCCACAATAAGTGGGTAGATGGAATACCTCCAGCGGTTTATTGGTATGACGATAGGCTTGAAATCATCTCGTACGGAACCATTCCAAGCGGAATGACGAAAGAAGATTTTTTGTCTGGTAAAACCCATCCTGTGAATGAGGAGCTGATGAAGATTTTTCTGCAATGCCATATCGTTGAGCAAACGGGGCACGGAGTGCCGAAAATAGTGAGTAAATATGGATATGGCGCTTATGAATTCGGCACCTCAACAATCACTGTTACGATTCCTTTCGAGAAAAACGGTTTCAGTTCCAATGGCGTTACTGGATACGGAAAGGCGAAAGGGGGCGCTTATGGGAACGCTAATGAAAACGCTAATGTAAACGCTAATGAAAACGCTAATGTAAACGCCGACGGGGCCGAAAACGCTAATGTAAACGCTGATGCGACTGTAAATGCGACTGCAAAATTAACTAAAACCGAAACTACGATATTGAATTTTCTTGCTAATAATCCGCATGCCACGATAGATGAACTCGCGATATCGGCCGAGAAGCATAAGATCACGATTGCGAGAGCTCTTAATCGATTGAAGGAAAAAGGAGCCATCGAACGAATCGGCTCCGATAAGACTGGTTGTTGGGAAATCATAAAACGCTGATTCGGTGAAAGAAATTCCTTTCCATTCTTGGCGTACCCACGCTTTTCGCTATCTTTTTTTTGCTTTTGCGGCGCAGTGTTTTTTGTTGCGCCGATTTTTAATCCGCCATTGTTGCATCTGGTTGGTGAATGTTGGAAAAGGGGGCAAAAATGGACTTAAACATGTTGGAAAAGGGGGCAAAAACAGCTTAAAAGGTGTTGGAAAAGGGGGCAGTTTATTCTAAAATGTTAGGCGAGGAGCCAGTTTCTCTATGCTGCAAAGAAAGTTGCAATCTAATATTGAACAGTGGCTTGATGAGGGGACAAAACCACTCTTGATCACCGGCGCTAGGCAAGTAGGCAAATCTTTTCTCATCCGTGAAACATTGAAGAAAAAGAAGGCCGATTACGTCGAATTCAATTTTATCGAGGATGAAGCGGCCAAAAAAGCCTTCTCGGAAGTCATAAGCAAAGGAACGAAAGACTTCTTGCTTGTTTTGCGTTTGTTATCGCCAAAGCCGCTTCACAAGGGCGCCATTATCTTTTTGGATGAAGTGCAGGAAATAAAAGAAATGATGACCATCATCAAATTTTTGGCCATGGAAGGCGAATATAGATATATCCTCAGCGGATCCTTGCTCGGAGTCGAGCTGACTTCCCTCCACTCATCCCCTGTCGGCTATTTAGAGACCCTTGAGATGTATCCTTTGGATTTGGAGGAATTTTATCTCGCAAACGGGTTAAGCGAGGAGGTCTTCTCCTATTTGAAAGAGAAGCTTGATAAAAGAGAAACGATCGATTCGACAATCCACGAGAAACTCATCGATGCTTTTTATCGCTATCTCATCGTCGGAGGGATGCCCGAAGCCGTTCAACGCTATATCGATAAGCAAGATTTGAACGAAACGATGGAGATACAACGTTCCATCGTTAATGAATACAAGAGGGATTTCACCAAATACGAAGAGAAATCCAAACTCAAGCTCATTAAAACGTACGAACTATTGCCAAGCGAATTGAACGCCAAAAACAAAAGATATCAGTTCGCGGATTTGGATAAGAACTTTAAATTCGATCGTTATGAAAACAGCTTTAATTGGCTGATAGATGCCGGCGTTGCCTTGCCTATCTATAACGTTACTGAGTTTCAGATACCTTTAGAGGCCAGCAAAAAGAACAACCTCTTTAAATTTTTCTGTTCGGATGTCGGCTTGCTCACCTCTTTTTACGGAAGCGCAACCGTTTTAAAACTGCTGCAGCGAGGAGAAAGCATCAACTGTGGCGCGATTTTCGAGAATTTCGTTGCGCAGGAGCTCCATGCACATGGCTTCAAGGGTTTTTACTTCAATAGCAAGAAGCACGGCGAGGTCGATTTCTTGATTGAATACAAAGAGAACCTTTTGCCAATCGAAGTAAAATCAGGCAAGGATTACCGGAGCCACTCGGCGTTGACCTATTTCATGTCCACGCCTTATTTTGATCGCGCAATAGTCTTCTCCACCCATAACCTTTCTAGCGAAGGCGGCATTCTTTATCTACCTATGTATATGACCATGTTCTTTAGCAGGGACGAGAAAATCGATAGCCAGGCCAAGATCGACTTATCGCTCCTTCACCTATAAAAAGACCTCTTTAATCCATTCAGTGACGCCTATTGAAGGCTCTTTTGCCTTTGTTGTAGAGAAGATAGTTGAAACAGCCTCATCTAGAACATCTGGAAATTATCTAGAAACATCTAGAAATAGAAAAACACAAAATTTGAAAAGACCGCTAAATATCGAGATAATTATCTAGAAACATCTAGAAATGGCTAATTTAGGGAGCTATAATTTTCTCGGAAGATGAGGGCCTATTATGAAAATAAACGAGCTTTTGCCTGAGATTGATAACGAGAATTACGGCGTTGAATTCAAGGCGCGTTTGTTGACCGGAGTGGACAAACAGAAGAACGATAATGAATTGAAATGGCTGAAGGAAATAACCGCTTTCGCGAATACTCTAGGCGGAAGCTTGTTCGTCGGGGTCAACGATGAAACCCGTGAACTAGAGCCTCTGACCCACTCTGAGATAGATAAGGAAGCAAAACTTCTATACGAGAAGATAGATGAGAGGGTGGAGCCCGATATCGCATTCAAAATTACGGAAATTGCTTTAGGCAAAGAATACCCTGATCAATATATTCTTCGCGTTGATGTCGATAAATCGAACAACACTCCGGTCTACGTGCACGTGAACGGAATACCGGTTTGCTACATCAGGCAGTTTGGCCGAGTGAAGGCGGCTACTTCTGAGCAGATTGCCGATCTCGTCGTCAAATCAATGAGAATCTCCTACGACATCATTCCGGCTTCCGAGATATACAGAGAGGAAGATTTCCAGAGAATGGCCCTTAAATATAAGGCGGCCAATCAAGGCAAAAGCATGGATGAGAAGACCTTGCTTTCTTTTGGGTTCATGGATGAAGGAAAGCGCCTTTCAAAAGGAGCGCTTCTTTTCAAAGACGACTGCACCGATCCTATCACCCTTGCGAAATGCTCCCTTTATCCTGGTTTTGACAAAGGCGGCGATATCGTCAACGCTTCGGAGTCCTATCAAGGGTGCTTGCTCGATGTTGTCGACAAAGTCATGAATTTCGTAACAAGCCATTCGACGGTTGGCTATCAGAAGACCCCTGATTCGAGAATCGATTTATCCTCCTTTCCAAAAAGAGCCCTTTTTGAAGGCGTCATCAATGCTTTCGCGCACCGGAATTACTTCATATTCGGATCGGAAATACAGTTCGATATTTATCAAGATCGCCTCGAGATTACCTCTCCTGGCTCTTTATTAGGAGGCAAGAATCTTGAGAAAGAGACTCAAATCGGGAAAATCATGCCTAAACGGAGAAACGAGCTGATCTGCAAAATATTCGAGTCGCTTCATATGATGGAAGCGAAAGGCACGGGATTCGATAAAATCGCCGAAGATTACATGGGGGCGAAAGAGACGCAGAAGCCCTTCATCAGCTGCAATGATGACTATTTCACCTTGACTCTCCCCGATCTTACCTTCCAGAAAGGGGTAATAGGGGACAATAATCCCTATCCCGATATCCACCTTCTGAGAGAAATCGCCTCAGCTTACGACGAGAAAATACTTTCTTGCTGCTATCTCAAGGAGAGAACGCTACTTGAGGTAGCGTCATTCTTGCAGATATCATCATCCTCTCATTTGAGAAACGACATTTTGGGTAAATTGGTGGAAGAGGGGTACTTATTCAAACATCAAAGAGGGAAGGCTTTCTTTTATCTTACGAATAGAGCAAAACTCAACAAAACTACCTTCTAGAACATCTGGAAATTATCTGGAAATATCTAGAAATTACGAATTAGGTAAGGCGTTAAAAAGGCTAAGTTGCTTTTGCATTGATGTTTTTCGCTCTTGGCATGCGCCGAATCTAGACACAGGTGCCAATATTGTAAGAATCAAGCAATGACTGAGTTGATATTTACTCTAAAAATCAACTACCATATTTTCGCCACAATAATAACTTTATTTTCGATTTTTATTTGATCACACCTACGTTTTTGACTTAATGAAAATTCGTTATCTTCCGAACTTGGAATATTAAGTTGACGATCTTTGAAAA
>CAVKAR010000068.1:0-8210 GCA_963654425.1 Lachnospiraceae bacterium | reverse complement strand
TCGCTCCGTCACAACGCAACCCGCAACTATCTTTTTGATGACGGAGTTCGGCTTGTATTGAGCCGGCAATGAATCATGGTAGTTTGATTCAATGACCGCCGTCACCGTTTTCACCTTGGCCTTCGCGAAATTGTACGCCCCCTTCACGTTGATTATGCGCTTCCCGCGCGGAAGATAGGCTGATCGAGGGAAGCCAAGCCAGATTCTCCCCGCAAGCAGCGAGAAGATCAACATTCGGACAGGCCATTTTTAGGCTCTTTAAAACCAGAAAATCCAGGCCTATTCGACCTGGATATCTTTGATGTTGATTTCGTTGCCTGTTGCTAAATACGTATCTTCGCTGTGGCAGAATGGACATATTTTGCCATGCTCCACCGTTTTATACGTTTCTTTGCAGCTGCGGCAATAGGAGATGCCTTGAAGAATAACGAGATTGAGCTTGCATTCCTTCATGTATTCCGTTTTCTTGATAGCCCAATTATAGGCATCTTCGAAGTAAGAAGGGACGACGCCAGAGACCTCCCCCACTTCAAGAGTGAGGGCGGTGACTTTGTTGACGTTATTCTCTTTGGCTATTTTTTCGACTTCTTCGATGACGTAGAAGACGATTCCAAGCTCATGCATCGATCTTGGTGGCGTTGCCAGTCATCTTGTTGGTTTTCGCCGTAGCCTTCGTCTGCTTCTTGTATTCCTTTCTCTTCTTGCGCATCATCTTCGCTTCAGCGGAGCCGCTGTGAGCGATGATTTTGCCCATACGTTTGATGGAATATTTGAGCAGCCCTTTGACTTTGTCTTCGCCGGCAACCATCGTGGTCATCTCTGGATGATCGCGATAGAGGTGGATGGCGTCGAATTTGCAGCGTGTGGTGCAGATGCCGCAGCCAATGCACTTGTGTGGATCGACAACCGAGGCACCGCAGCTTAAGCAGCGGCCAGTCTCGATCTTGACTTGCTCTTCAGTGAGAGTCTGATGGACGTCGCGGAAGCTGTGTTTGGCGTCGATCTTAGCGTCTACTCCAGCTTCTTGACGGCCAGCGTGGTCATAATCAGGGAGAGCGATATCGTTCTTGTCGAGAGGGGTGAAGACGCGGCGGTCCAAACCGATGGTCGGAGAGGCGTTCCAGTGGACGTGACGATGGAGCGATTCAGCGGCAGCGTGGCCAGCGGCAATCGCATCGATGACGAATTTAGGTCCGGTGAAGACATCGCCACCGACGTAGATATCAGGATCGGCGGTCTGGAAGGTTAGCTTGTCGGCGATTGGGTAATTGCCGTGCCAATAAGTGACACCGCTTCCCTTGAGGAGGTCACCCCATTCGATAGCTTGGCCAATCGCGAAGATGATCTTCTCGGCTTTGACGGTGATGGTCTCATTCTCATCATAAAGCGGGGAGAACTTCTTGGTCTCTGGATCAATGGTGCGGGTGCATTTCTTCAAGACGATGCCTGTGACATTGCCTTTATCGTCCACGAGGACCTCTTTTGGACCCCAGGAGTTGTTGATGGAGATTCCTTCTTCAAGGGTCTCGGCAATCTCGTCTTTGGAAGCTGGCATCGTATCGCGTGATTCAAGGCAATACATGCCAACGCTCTTCGCGCCGAGCCTCGAGGCGCTTCTTGCGCAGTCAACAGCGACGTTTCCGCCACCGATGACGACGACATCGCCTTCGAATTTGGTCTTCGGATGATCGTAGACGTTATGGAGATAATCAACAGCGATTTCGGTTCCTTTGGCATCATCATGCGGGACGCCTGGGCGTTTGCCGCCTTGGCAGCCAATCGCGACGTAGAAGGCCTTGTATCCTTGTTTCTTGAGTTCATCGATTGTGATGTCTTTGCCGACCTCGACGCCGCATTTGATTTCGACGCCGAGTTCTTTCATGATGTCGATTTCGGCATCGATGACATCTTTCTCAAGCTTATAGGATGGGATGCCATATCTAAGCATACCGCCTGGCTTTTCATGTTTCTCGAAAACGGTTGGGGTATAGCCCATTTCCGCCAAATAGTAAGCAGCGGTCAACCCAGCTGGGCCAGCGCCGATAATGGCGATTTTCTCGTCCCATTTGCCGCGCACCGAGGCAACGACTTTCTCTGGGACATAACGGGTCTCGGCATGGAGGTCCTTTTCGGCGATGAATTTCTTGACAGCATCAATGGAGACGGCGCGATCGACATCGCCACGGGTGCAAGCATCTTCGCAGCGCTTATTGCAAACGCGTCCGCAGACGGCTGGGAATGGATTGGCTTTCTTGATGAGAGCCAAAGCTTCCTGATATTGCCCCTCATGGGCTTTCTTTAAATATGCTTGTACCGGAACGTGGGCAGGGCAAGCGACCTTGCAAGGCGCGGTGCCGGTATCGTAGGTATTGGAAAGGCGCATCGTGTCGCGATAATTCTCATCCCAAGCGTATTTTCCCCAGATGTTGTTATCAGGGAGAGGAGCTTGAGGATAAGTCTGGGCTGAGCCATCTTTCTTGCAGAGCTTTTGGCCGAGTTTGACGGCGCCGGCTGGGCAAGATTCAACGCAAAGGCCGCAAGCGACGCAATTCTTCGGGTCGACTTTCGCCGTGAAGGAGCTGCGGGAGAGGTTTGGCGTATTGAAGAGCATCGAGGTTCTCAAGGCGTTGCAGATTTTGACGTCGCAATTGCAGATATCGAAGATCTTCTCGGAGCCATCGATGTTCGTGATTTGGTGAACGAAGCCATTGTCTTCGGCTTTCTTCAAAATCTCCAAGGCTTCTTTCTTGTCGATGCGGCGGGCTTTGCCAGTCTCAACGGCATAGTCGGCCATATCGCCAAGCTGGATGCACCAATCATCGGCTTCATCCGCGCATCCTTCTTCTAAATGGGAGCGGGAATAACGGCAAGAGCAAAGGCCGGCGCTCATATGGCCATCGTATTTTTCAAGCCAATAAGAGATGTGTTCAAGGTCAACGGCCTCATTGCAGGCATTGACTTCTTTTTCGACCGGAATGACGTGCATGCCGACGCCATCTCCTCCAGGAGGGATCATTTGGGTGATGCCGGCGAGAGGAACGAAAGTCATACGCTCAAAGAAAGAAGCGACGGCTGGGGTTTTGTCGACGCGATCCTTGGTGGAGTTGAGCAATTCCGCGCTTCCAGGAACGAAATACGGCAATTTGTAGCGGCGAATCCTCGGCTTGTCCTTCAATTCGTGGGTGTGGTCGTAGTTATCGCCATAGTCATATTCGAGAATGCCGATATCGGCCATCGAATCGAGAATCTTCTGAAGCTTGGCAGGTTCGATGTCTTTGTTCATCTTCACAAGCTGCTCAAAAGTGTAGGGCTTGCGGAGTTTCATTTTGAGACCGACGTCGCACATTTCGTCGGTGAGCACCTCGCGTAATCCCCAATATTCGGCGTCAGTGGCTTTCACGCCGCCGATTTTGTGGGGTACGACGTCAGTGATTTTGCGTCCCAACTTCAAAATTTTCTTGTTGGGGTTCTTTTCGCCTTCGTACTTGGTTTCAACCGTTTTGTTCTTCTCGGGCATACTTTCCTCTTTCTTTCTAAGGCCTTCCTGCCCTTTTTCTTTATCAAGAAATCGGCGCACGAAAGACCTGATTTATGTTGTGGATATTATAAAAGCAAATTCGCGTGTTTTGCTAATTTTTATGCAAAATCGCCTTTTTGCCTTAATTTGCGAATTTTAGAAATGAATTTAAAAAGAGAAAACTCGCGGTCAAATCTGCTTTTTGGCAAATTTGACGCGAGTCGCTCATTTATTCTAGCGGCAACAAAGAGGAACTAAAGATCCGCTAAGAAACGTGATTGTTGGAGGGTTTTGCAGAATCATTCGTGCCATATTTGGCGTGATAGGCTTCCACTAAAGCGTTTCCCCCTTTGCCCTTTTTAGGGGCACAGGAGCATTCTTCGAGATTATCCCCTCGACGAATTTTCCTAATCGTCCGGATGAGCATGAAGAGGAGATAGATGGAGGTAACGATGATGGTTGCGATTTCTGTCCAATGCATGCTTTATATCCTTTCTATATATTATTAGGCTTCAACGGCAGCTTCTTGGGCTTTCTTTTTCTTGTCGTAGAAATAGAGACCGACAAAGGCAAGAGCGATCACCGGGAGAGTTAGAGCAAGCGTCCAGACGTATTGGATGCTGATGTAGGTGAAGCAGCCCATGACGTAGCTTAAGCCAAGCCAGAAGAGAATGGTGTACCAATATGTCTTCTTGTCGCTCAACTCTCCTTTCGCCGTGGCGACAGAGGCGAAGCACGGGATGGTGAGAAGGTTGAAGACCGCGAAGGCGACAACGGCAGCCGTAGAGATGCCCGTCGCTTTGACGATACCTTCGAACCCGTCGACGCCAAGGACGGCGGCGAGAGTCTCGGCGACGCTTGTGACATTCTCTTTGGCGACGATTCCTTGAAGCGAGGCGACCGTAAGCGCCCAGCCGTTGCTTCCAGCCTGGACCCCGAATCCCATTGGGGTGAAGATCGGCTGGATGAGCGAGCCAATGGACATCAAGATCGAGCCATTGCCGTTTTCTTCGACCATATGCCAAGACCAATCGAAGTTCGCGAAGAACCAGATGATGACGGTTGAGGCGAGAATGATGGTGAAGGCTTTCTTGATGAAGTGCTTGCCTTTATCCCATACGTGAATGAGGGTGGCTTTCAGTTGCGGGCGATGGTAGCTAGGAAGTTCCATGATGAATGGTGGAACTTTTTCGCGTTGGCTCGTTTTGTTCATGACGATGACGGAGACTACCGCAACCACCATTCCCATCACATACATTAGGAAGGTGAATAAGCCTGCGTCGATTCCGACAGCCCCAGCGACAGTGCCAGCGATGACGGCAAGGAAGGTGGCTTTGGCCCCACACGTGAAGAAGGGCACAACGCGGATGGTTTTCGTTCTCTCTTTATCGGAGGCGAGAGTGCGGGTATTGATCATGGCTGGCACGCCACACCCGAATCCCATGATCATCGGGATAAAGGCGCGTCCGGAGACGCCGAAGCGGCGGAAGATGCGATCGAGCATGAAGGCCACGCGAGCCATATAGCCGCTGTCTTCCATGAGAGAGAAGAAAGCGAAGAGGATCATAATCTGCGGGACGAACCCTAGAACGGCCGTGACGCCGTTGATGACGCCATCGTAAATGAAGCCAATGACCCAGTCTGGGGAATTCCAGACGAGGAGGAGCTTTTTGATGCCTAAGGAGATCAAACCGAGGATTCCGGTTTCATTATCCCCGGCGAGAACATGGAAGAATTCGCCGATTGAGTTAATGCCGTCTCCGGTATAGAAGAGACCGGCGAACGGATTGTAATAGATAAGCTGACCGTCTGCGTCTAGCTCGCCAAGCGTGAAGGAGATAGCCCCGGCATATCCATCGCCGAAGTCAACGCCCATCGCGTGGAGATAAAGGATATCGGCGCTGAAAGTTACGTGGAAGACCAAGAAGAGGAGAACTACGAGGATAATGAGGCCAAAGACTTTATGCGTTAGGACTTTGTCAATCTTATCGCTCTTCGTGAGCTTGTCCTTTTCTTTTTTCTCTTTCCCTTTGACGATATCTTCGCAAAGCGGGGTCAAATAGAGATAACGGGCATCAGCTATATCGGCCTCGTAATCCTTGTTTTCGGAAGCGACAAGAGCTTGGACTTTCTTGAATTCGTCTTTGTGATCAGCTTCTTCAAGCTCGTCTTTCTCTAAAGCCTTTACGGCGTGGAAGAGAGGACTATTTACGTTATTATCCTTGTAAATCGCCTCTGCTTCTTTGATTTTCGCAAAGGAGAGGATGCAAGTTCCCTTACGCTCATTTTTGCTGGCTTTGATAGCTGCATCCATGAGTTCATCCAAGCCTTTGCCCCGGAGAGCGCTTATAGCGACCACCGGCACCCCGAGGGCTTTCTCGAGTTTCTTGTAGTCGATGGATTGTCCGATTTCGCTCAAAGCGTCAGTCATATTGATGGCAACGACCACCGGCACATCCATTTCGATGATTTGGGTCGTCATATAGAGGTTGCGCTCTAAGTTGGTGGCATCAACGACATTGATGACGACATCCGGTTTCTCGTTCAGGATGTAATTGCGGGAGATAACTTCTTCTGGCGAATATGGCGACAAAGAATAAATCCCAGGCAAATCGACGATATCGGCCTTTGTGACTTTATCCTTCGCTACATAAGTGCCTTCTCTTTTCTCGACGGTGACGCCTGGCCAGTTGCCAACATAAGCCGTTGATCCGGTGAGAGAGTTGAATAGGGTTGTTTTGCCGCAGTTTGGGTTGCCTGCCAAAGCGACTTTGATCATTTTTTCGCTCATTTGCTCTCTCCTTTCTTCTCTTCTGGCAAATCCGTGACTTTGATGAGCACGAAGCTCGCTTCGCTGTGACGGAGGGATAGTTCATACCCTCTCAAAGTGATTTCGAGCGGATCCCCTAAAGGCGCGCGTTTCCTGACGAATACGGATGCGCCTGGTGTTAGGCCCATATCGAACAAACGGTGGCGGATCTTGCCTTCGCCGTTCACTTTCGCAATCGTGCCGCTGGTGCCGATTTCCACGGCATCAAGAGTCACTTCATCGCCGATTTTGATAATCGGCATGCTTTCCTTGTCCATTGCTAGTTTTCCTTTCCTAGTTCATTAACCGACGATAATCGTTCTCGCGATGTCTTTATTAAGAGCGAGACGAGAAGAGCAAACCTCAATTACGGTTCCATTGCTCCCTTGGCTCATAACCCTGATCGGGCGGTCCTTGGCGACTCCTAAAGAAGCTAGGTGGTTTCTTACCTTTTCATCGCCCCCCACTTTTCTCACGAGGAGCTCTTGTCCGACTGGCGCAAGTGATAATGGCATGCTCATACCTCCGGTTAGCCTTTTCTAACCTGGTATATATTAGTCAAGGCAAACCATGATTGCAAGCAAGATAATTAGTTTGGACTAACTTTAAGCTGTTCTAAAGAAAAAGCCGCTTTTTCGTGAGCCACCTCATGCGGTTTCTCGCGGACTGGCGGCACAGGCCCTTCATCTATCCTCTTCGATCTTCTTGATGCCTTCGGCAAGGCGGTAGAGGTCCTCGATGCTTGAAATGTCGCTTACGCTCATGTAATCGACCAGCAACGAAATTTGGTATCTGAACTTTTTATCAGGATATCGATTCTCCCGCTTTCCCTATCGTAAGCGACTTTTTTTCGCGTATAGGAGAGCAGGAACAAGACCGTCAACGAGCTCGACCTTTGCTCGAAGAAAGCCATCTTGTCGTTGCCGTAAAGAACGTACTCGACGCTCGTCTCGTAAAGCCTGCACATCCTCTCAAGGGTATCTATGCGCGGGAAGATCTCGCCCTTCTCGTATTTGAGAAGGATTGCTGCGAGAGCCCGAGCATCGAGACAGGCTCGAGCTCCCTCAGGGAGTGCCCTTTTCTCTCCCGGCATTCCCTCAGCCTATCGTTCCAACCATCGATCATATCGCTAAACCTCCCTTCAGCGACCGGAAACAGCGCATGGCGAATTGCCCGCATCAAACGCATGGCGTAAAATCAAGCCAGGGAGAGAAGGACCAGACGTCATAGAAAAAGGCGGAGGTTGGCACCTTCAGTTCTACGACGAGAGCGACGGGGAATACGACGAGGAGAGCAAGCGGAGGGCGAACGAAGACGACAAGAGAGCCCTCGGCATCTACTATTTCTTCCGCATCCCTGCGGATTATCTGGTATTCCATTGGCCCGTCCGAGGGGTACATGATCGTCAATATTGCACTCTATTCGCCAAATACGCCAGAGGTGAGATAAGCAAGATTGAGATGGATATTCGAAAATGCGCGTATCTTCTTTCTTTCAGGCAATCCGATGACAAAAGCAAATTTGTGAAAAGCCTTGGTTATTCGATTAATGATTGTGAGCAATTAAGAGGAGATATATTGAAAAATACGGATATTAAGAGTCTTGAATTTTCCGAATACAGTGCCTATTGCTTTAAATGCATCGCAAAAACGACATTAAAATCAAAAATCGTCACTACGGTTTGGGGATTGAACAAAGACTTTAGCATCAGATTCATTACGCTCATACCCGGAGGAGACAAAATATGGAAATAGGCACAGTGGTAATTACGCTCGTGGATAAACCTGTCTACGACCAAATAAAAGAGACTGAGACCGTTATAAAGAAAGGCACGGTAGGCCTTATATGCGAGCTTTACGACGATTACGCCGAAGTAGAGATATG
>CAVKAR010000067.1:0-8211 GCA_963654425.1 Lachnospiraceae bacterium | reverse complement strand
TCCTTGGACAAGGCTATCGAAGACTATAAATCCATGAGGAGCAAGGCATGAGCTTAGGGCTCAATAAAACAAAACGCCGCATTTCCTCGATCGAGAGCACGGAAAAAACGACCAAGGCAATGGAACTCATCGCCATGGTGAAGCTCAAGCGTTTTCTTGCTTCTTATGCGAAAGAAAAAGCTTATAGCGATGAGTTTCTCTCTTTGATGGGCACTATTTTCGCGCACGATAAAAAGGCGGCTTCCCATTACGCCAAAATCAATAAAGACGCCGATAAATCGCTTTACATCGTGCTCACGAGCAACCTCGGACTATGCGGAGCCTACAACAATCAGCTCTTCAAATACGTCGAAACCGTCGTTTCTCCTGACGATGTAGTTGCCCCAATCGGCAATAAGGGCATACACCATTTCGAGAGAAGCGAGATTTTTCATAACGTCAACCTCGATTATGCCTACGTCAATCTTTCGACTGACGCGAATACCATCATCTCTTTGTGCAGCAAGCTTAAAGACGAATTCAATGAAGGAAAATACCGCTCGATCAACATCATTTATACCCGTTACGTCAATTCCTTGGTGTCCACGCCTTCCTCATTTCAGCTTCTTCCTGTCCAAGTGCCATATAAGAAGAACGACGAAGATGACTACTGCCCGCCTAAATTCGATGAGGATCCCCGCGTTTTGATTCATAAGCTTCTCCCCTCTTACCTCTATGCGATGATGTATGGGAGGATGATCGAATCGCAACTAAGCGAGCAAGCGATGCGCAGAACCGCGATGGACAATGCCAACGACAATGCCGATGAGCTTCTTAGAAAACTGAAGATCGAATACAACAAAGCGCGTCAAAACGCCATCACCCAGGAAATCACGGAAGTGGTGGGCGGAGCAAACGCGAATGATTAGGAGGAAAAGCCGATGAAAAAGAACAGCATGAAAGAGAACAGCGCTTTATATGGCGTGCTTGTCGAGGCCGTGGGGCCGGTAATCGATGTCCGCTTCCCTGACAAGCATTTGCCAAGCCTTTTGACGGCTCTTAAAGTCATTTTCCCGAATAGCGAGAAAACCCTTACCATCGAAGTCATGCAGCATATCGGCGATGATATGGTGAGATGCGTGGCCATGGGCGCCACTGAAGGCGTTGAAAGGGGATTTTCCGTTTTGGATACCGAATCCCCGATTACGGTGCCGGTAGGCGAAGCGACGCTTGGAAGGATGTTCAACGTTCTTGGCGAGCCGATTGATGAAGGCGAAAAAGAGAGCATTGAGAAAGCCAAAAGAATGCCGATTCATCGGGAAGCCCCAAGCTTTGCGGAGCAAAAAGTGTCCACGGAGATACTGGAAACCGGCATTAAGGTCATCGATTTGCTCTGCCCTTACGTAAAAGGCGGCAAAGTCGGCTTATTCGGCGGGGCCGGAGTCGGAAAAACGGTCCTTATTCAAGAGCTTATCTTCAATATTGCGAGCGAACACCATGGCATTTCCGTTTTCGCCGGCGTTGGCGAAAGAAGCCGCGAAGGCAATGATCTCTATTTCGAAATGAAACAAAGCGGGGTTTTGAAGAATACCGCCCTTTGCTTCGGCCAGATGAACGAGCCGCCGGGAGCCCGTATGAGAGTCGGCTTAAGCGCCCTCACGATGGCTGAGCATTTCCGCGATGAGGAACATCAGGACGTTCTCTTGTTCATCGATAATATTTTCCGCTTCACGCAAGCCGGAAGCGAAGTCAGCGCTTTGCTCGGCCGTATGCCTAGCGCCGTTGGCTATCAGCCAACTCTCGCTACGGAGATGGGTCAGCTTCAGGAGCGCATCACGAGCACCAAAAACGGCTCCATTACCTCTGTCCAAGCCGTTTATGTCCCGGCTGACGATTTCACCGATCCCGCCCCAGCAACGACTTTCTCCCATCTTGACGCCAAAACGATCCTCGACCGCAATATCGCGGCCCTTGGCATCTTCCCCGCCGTCGATCCGCTCGAATCAAGCTCGAATATGCTTAACCCAGGCATTTTGGGCGAAGAGCATTATGAAGTCGCAAGAGGCGTTCAAAAATTGCTGCAGCGTTATAAAGAGCTTCAGGATATCATCGCGATTCTCGGCTTAGATGAGCTAAGCGATGAGGATAAAGCCACGGTTGCCAGAGCGAGAAGGGTCCGCAATTTCCTTTCTCAGCCCTTTCACGTCGCCGAAGGATTCAACGGCATAAAAGGCGTTTACGTTCCGCTCAAAGAGACCATCGATTCTTTCAAGGCCATCTTAAGCGGCAAATACGATTCTTATCCGGAGAACGCTTTCTTGTATTGCGGAACGGTTGAAGACGTTGAGAAGAAAGCCCGTGACATGGAGAGGAAAAAATGACCTTTTCTTTGCTTATCCTCTCTCCTAATGGAGTAATTTACGAAGGCAAGGCCTCCGTATGTTACGTCCCGACCGCCGTAGGCCCACTTGGCATTTTGCCAGGCCATACTCCTTTGATCGATCGCATAAACGAAAAAGGCGGCGTGCTTCGCTTCGACGATGAAAGAGGGAAAACGCATTATTTGGCCTTGAGCGATGGAGCTCTGCACGTAAGCAAGGAGAAAGTCATGGTTTTGGCGACCAAGGCGATTGAAGCAGCCTCTATTGAGAAAGCAAAAGAACTGCTCCTCTCCTTCTCTTCCGCGAAAGATGGGCGAATGGAAGAAAAAGACATCAAATTGGCGCAAGGGCTTTCAAGCAAAAAAATATAGAAATCCCCTATTTAGGCATTAATATATGTAACGCACGGAGAATCGCGTATGAATTTTGTTTTTATCTCCCCCAATTTCCCAGTCCGCTATTTCAAATTCGTCGAAGCTTTAGTCGATCACGGAATCCGCGTTTTGGGAATTGGCGATTCGCCGTATTACGATCTCCATGAGCGCCTCAAAAAAGGGCTGACGGAATACTATTTCGTGAAGGATCTAGGCGATTACGACGAGATGCTCAAAGCGTGCCAATATTTTGAAGGGAAATACGGCAAAATCTCTTTCATAGAAAGCGATAACGAGTGGTGGCTCAATATGGATGCCCGCTTAAGGGAAGCGATGAACGTGACCACTTCTTTCTGGCCGACAGACATGAATGGCATCAAAGCCAAAAGCGCGATGAAAGAATCTTTCCGCAAAGGCGGGGCAAAGACGATGCGCTACGAGCTTGTCAATGGCCCAGAGGATATCGAAAAGCTTATTTCGTTCTCAAAAGTCGTGGGGTATCCGCTTTTCGCAAAGCCGAATATCGGGGTTGGAGCGAACAACTCTTTCCCTCTTCATAACGAAGACGATGTGAGGAAATTCCTCGAGAAGCCTCTCATCGAGACATATATAGTCGAAGAATACATCAAAGGCACTATCGTGAGTTTTGACGGCATTTGCGACTCTCATAGCGATGTAGTTTTCTGCACAAGCGACCATTTCACCGTCGATAATGCCGATATTATGATCCGCAATTTGGATGAATGCTATTACAGCAATCCTTTCTCTTTGCCTTTCAAAGAGATAGATGGAGCGGAATTCGAACGCGTTGGGCGGGCGGTTGTGAAGGCTTTCGGCATTCGTCAGCGCTTTTTCCATATCGAATTCTTCGTTTTGAGCGAAGACCGGCCCGGCTTTGCCAAAAAAGGAGAATTCGTGGCTCTTGAATGCAATATGCGCCCGGCTGGTGGATATACTCCCGATCTTATCGATTTTGCCAACAGCGTTTCCTGCTATGAGATATATGCCGATGTTATTGCTTATGATGAAAATAGGCAAGACATGAGCAAGGAAAAGTACTATGCTTTCGCTTGCTCAAGGAAAGATATCTTCTCTTATCTCCATTCAATAGACGAAATCAAAAAGAGCTTTCCGAACAATTTCTGCATGAGCGGAAGATATCCAGCGCATATCGCTAGAGCGATGGGGGATGAATATTTCTACGCCAAGTTCAAGGATTTTGATGAAGGCTTGAAATTCGACGCTTTCGTGCGGGCTAAAAAGTAAATACGTCAGGAGTAATAGTCGTTAATGAGTGAAGCGGCATCTGCCTCACTTTTCAAATAATCGGCTTTTTCGCCATCAAGAATCAAAGACGAAGAAAGCGAAGGGAAAGAAAAATAGGAAGCGAATGCGCTTCTATCATCATCGTTGAGTCTCGCTATATCGACATAGTAAAGGCTTTTTTTGCTTAATTTGGCCAAAGGGTATAGATATTCGGCGTAAAAAGACATGGTTTCTTCCTTGCTTTCATCGATAAAGAAGGCAAGAGCGCTCTGATTGCTTTTTTCATATTCGCTTTTGAATGATGAAAAAGAGGAGAAATGATAGATTTCCGTTTTGGTGAAAAGAGATGTCAAATAGCTTGCGAATCTATTCGCATTATCGCTGTCACTATAAAAATCAAGGAGCGTCAAGCCGGCCTTTTCTCCTAGATAAATGGAAGGGGTGGAACCATTGATTCCGCCATTTCCACGTTCACTTCCGTATTTATTTTGGAGGATTTGCAGCGTGTTCTTGTAGGCCGAAGAGCTCTCTTCGTTATCATCTCGATAAAGCGACTCCATATAGAATCCGGTTTTTTCCAAAGCGGCGAGACATTTAGGCTCGAATTTAAGGCAATGGCTGCAGTCTTCATGGGCGTCGATGAATAAACCGGCAAGGCCCTTTTCAGCTTTATATATAAAAGAGGAGGGGGAAAGAGACGGCAAAGAAGAGTAAGAAGATATCTCAATATGCCCATAATCACCATTCTGATCGATATAGGCGCTGATGTTTTGCTTATTGGAGGAATCGCTTTCGCCGTTTCTTTCATTGCCGCAAGAAAAAAGAAGCGATGAAGCGATTAGAAACGAAACGATAGTCTTTCTTCCCATGCCCGACATTATAGCCATGATTTCATTTAGTTGGGAAAAAAGTTAAAATAGGCCAAATAGAGGTATTCAAATGAATATTTGGCATACAGTTGATGCCCGGCGCGTGAAGCCGGAAGAATTTATCGCCTGCATTGAAATCAGCGCCGGAAGCAAAAACAAATATGAACTCGATAAGGAAACGGGGGCGCTCATTTTAGACCGAATTCTCTACACATCGACCCATTACCCGCAAAATTACGGCTTCATCCCCCATACTTTGAGCGAGGATGGGGATCCGCTTGACGTTTTAGTGCTCTCTAGCGAGCCTATCGTCCCGCTCGCTTTGACGCTTGCTAAACCGATTGGCTTGCTCGAAATGGTCGATTGCGGCGCACTCGACGAAAAGGTCATTGCGGTTTGCTCGCACGATCCTCTATATAATGAATTCAAAGAAATCAGTGAGCTTCCTGCCCATGTAGCCGAGGAAATAAGCCATTTCTTCAGAGTATACAAGGAACTTGAGCACGGAAAATTGACCGTTGTCAAAGAACTTCTAGATGCTTCAGCTGCAAGAGATTGCGTTGCGCGTTCGATCAAGCGTTATGAAGAGAAGTTCGTGAATAAGCGTTAAAGAAGAAAAGAAGAGGAGTGGAGGCGAATGGCTTCCCTCTTTTCTTTTGCGATTTGGTTAAATGATGGGTTGCCGCTTTGCTTGTATTTTGCGATAGCCCAATAATGCCAAAGCAAATCCTCATAAAGAATGTAGTCATTGCATTTTTTAATGGTCATTTCGTTATAATTTTCGTAATAACCTTGCAAAATCGCTTTCTTTTGTTCTATTTTCTCAATTTTGTTTTCGCTTAAGATACTTGCGATATCGAACATCTCGCCATTGAGGCCAGCGTATTCAAAATCAATCAAAGCCAATTTTCCGCGTTCATCTCTCTCTAAGAGATTTCCTCTTACGATATCATTGTGCGAGAGAACCTGAACGCTATTTTCGATATCGCTTTCGACGCGCTTTCTAAGTTCTTTTTCTTTCGCGAAAGGCGTTACCACGTTAGCGAAAGCTTTATAGACATCGAATCTCTTTTTGGCGTTGAAGGGAGCAATTCCGTCGGTTTTCAATGAGTGGAGCATTTTCAGGAAAACGCCAAGCTTGAATAAACGGCGTTCATCGATATTTTCGTTCAATGGGTGACTTCCTTCAAAGTAATGGTAGACGATGGCTGAATTTGGCAAATCGTAATAGACGATTGCGGGCGATAAAGAGGCGTAAGAGGCAGCGTAGAGAGCCTTCCTTTCATTTTCCTTGTTATAAAAAGAAAGTGGATTCTCTACTTTCAAACGAACGACGAGATCATCGAGCCTTATAACGATATTGCCTAGTCCGTCGAGATATGGGGCAATGAGCAATGGTTCCCTTCCCCTTAATAGGCGGTAGTAAGAGATGGCTTTCTCTATTTCTAGATTAGTAGGTGTCATTTCTCTCTCCTTAAGCTCATTTTCGCTGCTCCCGCGAATAGCGTTTTGGTGTTTGATCGGACGTTTTTCAGATGAACCGTTTCATACCGCCGAACGATAGCTTGCCCTGGCGCATTTCCTTTATAAACGTATTTCCGTTCAGCCATCATTATATCGCCATCGCTTTTGCCATTAGCCAATAAAGCGAATTCGCAGGCAAGAAGAATCTCTTCTTTGCTTGGCTCATCCTTCTTTATCATCACGTGAGATCCTTTTGCTTCTTTTATGTGAAACCAATAATGCGTTTTGCAGGTATCGATAAGGAAAGTCAGCGTATCGTTTTGCTTGGCGTTCTTGCCGAATAGATATGTCGTGCCATTATCCTCTATTTGATAAGGGATATTCGCGCCTCCGATATTGACCTCTTTTCCTTTTTTCGCGGAGAGACCCCAGTCTTTAGCGAATGATTCCAACCCTTCTTCATCGCTTATTTTCAATAGCGATAAGGAGGAAAGGGTCTCCTCGAGTTCCTCTTCGGTTTGTTTTTGGAGTTTCTCTATTTCCTTTAGGGCGTTTTTGGCCTTCTTTGCCTTTTTATAAAAAGAGTTGGCGATTTCCACTAGCGGCTTGTTCGGATCAAGCTCGATTGCTTTGCCTTCGAATTCGAATTCCCTATTTTCGTCAATGGAGTCGAAATTCGTGTAAATATAATCGCCGATGAGAGCGTCGTCGATATGCTTTGCGGCGTCATCTTTGTCGTTTTGGATGGAAACGAGTTTCCTCTCCAGCCTTTTCTTTTTTGCTTCATACGAAGATAAAAGAGATCCGAAACGCTCCTTTTTTCGCTCTTGCAGGATTTCGTTTTCCTTTGCTAGAGATAGAGAAAGGAAAGATTCATAATCGAATGGCAACTTCTCCTCGTTTTCGAATGGCTTATCCGGCGGAAGATAGCTGATCCCTTTGATGATGGGGCGCTTGCTTTCTAAGGAAGAGCCATGGGTATAGGCGATGATCTTTCTGTTTTCGTCAGTCAAAATGAGATTTGGGTGCATTGAAAGCATTTCAAAAAAGAGATAGCGGGTTTCCTCCTTATACACATTATTGACGACCGTCAAATCGAGGCGGAGGATACGATCGCCGTTTTCTTGGCTGACTTTCGATAGATATGCATTCGAGAGCTCTTTTTTGAACAAAGAGTAGACAGGGGAATCTATTGAAGAAAGATTGCTTTCATTTGGAGACGCATAGGCGCGGGGAAAACTTTTATCGAGGCATATGACGAAACGGCGATCGCCCTTGCCGGATAAATGGAAAAAGAGAGTGTCGCGCGAAACCAGAATCGGGCGAGAGATGTGCTTGCCGATTATTCTATTTTCGAGTGCTTTGGCGTAACTAGCGAACTCCTTGCCTGCGATTGCCATCAGCGATGAGTATATCACGCATGCGAAAAAATCGTGCAGCCTATTGACCTAGTAGAGAAAACTAGATACTATAGTGATGGAAACGGAGAATGTTATCATGACAATAGGAATCTCAGCTGAATCAACAATCGATCTTCCACAAGAATACTTAGACAAATACGGCATCTCCATCGAACATTTCCACGTTCAACGCGGAGATGAGGAAGGACCCGATAATCTTTTCAGGACGGACGAGCTTTTTTCCTTCACGAAAAAGACCGGAGTGATGTGCCACACTTCTGCCGTCAACATCAATGAGCTTGAGGAGCACTTCGACAAGCTACTCAAAAAATACGACTGCATCATCCATTTTACGATTTCAAGCGCCATATCAAGCGGCTACAACAATGCGATGGCCGCCGCCAAAGGCGATCCACGCATTGCTGTTATCGACTCTCACGGGACGAGCGGGCAAATCGCTCTCCAAGCCATTTATGCC
>CAVKAR010000066.1:0-8425 GCA_963654425.1 Lachnospiraceae bacterium | reverse complement strand
CAGTTTTCAATTGCCGATTCCCTTTAAGTGGGTCAGTTTTAGATTACCGAATGCAGCCCTCTATTTCGTACGAACGTCGTTCATAATACGTTCCGATTCACGATTGATTTGCAATTATTTGCGCGGAAAAGAGTTTCTGATTTAGGCGCTGCGATACAGGATAAAGTTTCCAACGACAGGCTCAAAAATGTAATCGGTGAACTTTATCGAGAAGGAGCCTCATTCGGAGACGGAAGCGCAATGGCAGCTGCTAGTTTCCAAGTGAGGACAGGCCAACTTGTTGGCGGAAGGGATCACGTAATCAAGATAAAAGAAAGAATAACGAATTTGACTAGACTTATTGCTAATGAAAAATTATCAACTTCGGATCTGCGCTACGCTGAGAAGTTATTGAGCGACATGAAAAAATCATTGAAAGGAGAATACTGATTATGAAACCAAGAGATTTGAACACGTTATTGCTTAGCAAATTCCCTAATTTGAGAGATGCTTTTGAGAAAGAGACTTCATGGCAAGAAGGAATAAACACCGGATGCATTGTCGTTTTCGAGGACGTCTTTATGCCTTACATCGTTTATTGCGTTGAGAATTATTAAACTGATGAAATTAAAAAGATTTTCGTTTTTATCGAAGAGTGCGTAACGTCTAATGATGAATATCAGAAAAGCGTGATTGAAGTCGCCATCATCGAAAATATCTATTCTTATGATATCGCTGATGAACTTGCTAGCTATCTTTTGCCAATGAGCGCGGATTCTTACAAACGTTGTCAAGAGCCTTGATTCGTTTTTGCTATGAAGTTTACTACTCCAGAAGCACCGTCCCGTCTTCTTTGATTTCGATATATTGGCCCTCTTTAACGCTTGTGAGGAATTCATCGCCTAATTTATCGATCGCAATCAACGGCACGTTGTTCCAAACGCGGGACAAAGTGATGCCGCTGGCAGCGAGAGGGTCTATTTCCTTTGAAAAGAGCCAAGCGGCTGGCGATAGGCCTCTGCTTGCGACGGTTTGAATGACCATTCCGCCGGTTGTTGAACCGATGGTTTGGGGTAAGCATAAAGCGATGCCAGTAATGTTTTTGCCAAAGAGCTCTTTGTTGTTTTGATCGCTGACGATTACTTTTTTCGCTGCGCTGTTGAGGCAAGATTTTTGAAAAGAGGCTAAGGTGTTGAAACCTTCATGGGTTACCATCGCTTTGCCTTTGTAAGTTCCGCCGAAAAGAACGCGGCCATGGAATTCCTTCATTTTACTTGCCCTCCTTTTGACCGGTGATGATTGCCAAAGTGTCCTCGTCTTTGTAGTAACGAGAGAACGTATAAGTCCTCAATTTGTTGCTGTTTGTCATTAAGCGGTGCTTTCCGCATAATGGATTATCCGCATACATGAGAGGGCAGATATTCGAGACATGCGCTCCAGTAGCGATTAGACGTTCGTAATATGGGGTATTCTTGAATTCTTCTTCAACATGCGGAGAGGTAGTGAAAACGGTATCGATGACTAGTTTCTTCTTGCCGCTTTTTGCAAGGCCTTCCTCGATTTTGATTGTCCAATCGATCAGCTGCTTTTTTGTCAAATGCGGGCAACCGATAAAGCAGCGATAGGCTTTCTTATTCGGCTTTTTCCACATAATCGGATAAGAATGGTAGACTCTTTCGATCTCCGCGTCGTCGATTATGTATTCCTTGGCGTTTTCCTTTAATAAAGATAGCCCCTGCTCTTTGGCTTCTGGGGTAATTCCATCGATATGATAGAGGCCGACCGCCCCATTGCTTGCGGTGGCCGCCCCAAAATCTTTTAGGTAAGCGACTGTGTCTTCGTCTGGCAGATCTTTGAGATACTTGTCGAGACCGATTACGTAAGGCACTTCGGCCATGACTTTCATCCCAATGGCCGATCCTAGAATCTGAGCTTCGGGGGCTTTTGTGGTTTTAAGCACGATTTTCCAATCAGCCCTTCTGCCTTCGTCGGTTATGAAGCCGAATTCCGGGGTAACCCCTAGGATTGTCTCGAATAATTCAATGACCCCTGAATTGCGGTTGCATCTCGCCCCAAGAACAGAATTCGCATAAACCACCGCGCTTGATTCGGCCCATGCGATGATATCGCCTTTCTTTGGTTCGTTGCCCATCAAGTAGCAAGTGCAGGAGAACGATTTGTCGTCTCTCAACCCGACCTTTTTGAGCTGTTCTTCGTACGATTTCTGCTTGCCGTACATGAATTTATCGAAGACGAGTCTCTCTAAAGGATTCGCTTTGACGTTTTTGTAGTCTATGGGTCGAGGGTCGGCGGTGAATCCGCCTTCCGCCTTTAATCCGGCGGCGATGAGCTCATCCATCAAAGGGTAGAGAGGCTTGAGCATCGAAATGCCGAAGCTTGTCACTAAATGGCCTTCTTTGTGGGTGAGCGGGGCTAATCTTGTGGCGCTAAAAGTATCGCCGTAGCGGACGATGACTTCCATCATCTTTTGGAGCGTAGCCCCTTTCTCGCCATTCAGAATGCTTGCTTCTTCTTTGCTCAAAGCCATTTTTGGCTGATACATAGAGAAAGACTCCTTTCTATTTTTATTTGGCGTGGTTGCCTATTGGAGACATTATATTTCCCAAAAGAGAAGATAGGGCCTAAATTACCGATAAACCGGTTATTTTTTATCGATATCGCGAAGAAAATAGTTATAAGATTAAGGAACAAACAAAAAAGAGGTAAAGAGATGGATCAAAAGTACGCGCCTTTGTTCACGCCGTGGAAAATCGGCAATGTCGAAATCAAAAACCGCATCGTCATGACGTCAATGGGTGGCACATCCATATTCGGTTGGATGGAGCCAAACCACTTTGATAAGGAGGCCGCGAATTTCTTGCTTACGAGAGCAAAAAACAACGTCGGCTTGATACTTCCTGGCATCGCGCCTCTCCAAAATCCTATTGGCGGGGCTTGGCTATACCAAAATAAAGGGATGTACCGCAAGCTTAAGGCGTTCATGGAGGAATTCCATAAAACCGGAGCGAAGATGTTCGTACAGCTTACGGCTGGTTTTGGACGTTCGATGGCTGTCACCGGTTTGATGGAGAAAATTTACTGCAATAAAGCCTTAAATGTTCTCGCAAAGCCTTTTTTGAACGTTGAAAAACTATGCGCATCCGCGAGCGAATCCCCGAATAGATGGAGCGATAAAGTGCCCTCCCGCGCCCTTACGAAAAAAGAAATAGAGCAGTTTGTCGACGCTTTTGCAAAAGTCGCCAAACTTTGCAAAGACGCTGGCGTGGACGGGGTTGAAGTACATGCGGTGCACGAAGGATACATGCTCGATCAATTCACGTTGAAGTACGTAAACAAGAGAACTGATGAATATGGCGGATCGTTTGAAGGAAGATACAAGTTCCCTGTGGATATCGTTAAGGCCATCAAAAAAGCGTGCGGAAACGATTTCCCGGTCTCGCTCCGTTATAGCGTTGTGAGCAAAACGAAGGGATTCAGGGAAGGGGCTCTTCCTGGCGAAGATTACGTTGAAGCCGGGCGTGATATGGAAGAGAGCGAAAAAGCCGCCAAATACCTTCAAGACGCTGGATACGATATGCTTAATTGCGATAACGGCACATATGACGCCTGGTATTGGGCCCATCCTCCTATATATATGGAAGAGAACTGCAATCTCGAGGATGTGGAGCATATCAAGAAATTCGTTTCAATCCCCGTGGTAGCCGCCGGAAGAATGAACCCGGAAGTCGGGGCTACTGCCGTCAAAGAAGGAAAAATAGATGGGGTAGGCATTGCCCGCCAATTCCTTGCCGATGAAGAATGGGTCAGCAAACTCATCGATGAGAAAGAAGAGGAGATTCGCCCCTGCATTTGCTGCCACAACGGCTGCTTCAATATGTGCCATTATAAAGGCGTAGCCAATGACCAGGATCTTTCTGACACGTCCGGAATGGCGCGCTGCGCAATCAATGCCGAAACCATGCAAACGAAAAAGCACTACATCAAAAAGACGAACCATCCAAAGAAAATCGCCATCATTGGCGGCGGCATCGGCGGAATGGAAACGGCTCGCGTGGCAAAGTTGCGCGGACATGAGCCCATCATATATGAGAAGAGCGATCATTTAGGTGGGACATTCGTGGCAGCAGGCCAAGCCTCATTCAAAGGGAAATTGAGGGATTTGGAGAAGTGGTACGAGCTTCAAATGAAAGATCTCAATATCGAGGTCCATCTAAATGAGGAAGTTACCGACATCAGCAAAATCAAAGCTGATGAATATGTTATAGCAACAGGCTCAAAAGCTCACAAATTGCCTATACCAGGGCTAGAATATAGCGTTGAGGCAATCGAGTTCCTTTCTGGCGCCGCCGTTGGCAAAAAAGTAGTCGTCGTAGGTGGCGGACTTACGGGATCGGAGATTGCATACGAACTTTATTTGGACGGGAAAGAACCGACTATCGTGGAAATGAAAGACGATCTTATCGCGCAAAAAGGAATATGCTTAGCCAATTCCTCTTATCTCCGCGAATATTTCGCCTTGCATAAGGTCCCGGTATATTTGGAAACCACGGTGAAAGAAATTCAAAAAGACAAAGTCATCGTCAAGCGCAAAGACGGGACGATTGAGGAGATTCCAGCCGATTCCGTCATTATGTCGACTGGCTATATCCCAACTCCTCTCACTGATAAAGGAAAACATATCCACTTAGTTGGCGATTGCCTAGGGATTGGCAATCTACGAACCGTCATTTGGCGTGCTTATGAAGTGGCGATGAAAATCTAAAATCTCAGCAAAAGGCACTTATATAATCGAAAAAGGCATCTCGTTTGGGATGCCTTTGACTATCTATTCGTCGTTCAATGAGGAAACGAAGAATACTTTTTGATGATTATCACCTCGTCATAGAGGTCATAAACTTCTTTGGATGGCGCTTCGAATTCCTTCTTGAGCGATTCCATCGCATAATCCGGAACGACTCTTTCGCCGATGCGAAGTTTGTTTTGCCTTTGGCATTCTTCATATGGCAGGTCGAATATGACCAGGATATGACGATCGAATTGAGGGGTGTTTTCGTTATAGAAGATACGGTATTTGTTTTGAAGGTTCGTCGCATCGGCGATCGCTACGACCTCCTCCCCTTTTTCCGCAATTCCTTGCAGTCTCTTCAAATACGTATCCCATAATTCCTTCTCGTGCTTGAAGTTGGTGGCGCTCCCATATAGCTCTTCCCGAAGATCATCGCTTGAGACAATGTAAGTCTCCGGGTGTTCGGCTTGATAACGCCTGGCCCAGGTGCTTTTGCCGCTCCCTGGAATCGCGGATAAGACGATGCAAGTTTTCATACGAGTAGATTCTATGCTTTTTCGTTTTTGAGAAACACAGAAAATCCAAAATTCATACGCGCTTGAGAATGAGCCAGAAGTCAAATTTCATTACCTCCTAGCAAAGAGGAAGGATAAAGCGTAGAGTATGCCTTGCACATTTTAAAAGCTGTTCGTTCCGCAGTAACCAGCTATAAAAAACAAGGAGGTCTATTATGACCAAAAAGAATGCAACAAGAATCATAGCCGCAAACGGTATCGTTGCGGCTCTTTATTTTGCCTTGACCATGGCTTCTTACCCAATTGCCTTCGGGAATATAAATTTCAGAATCAGCGAGATTTTGGTCCTGCTTTGCTTCTGGAGACCCGATTTTATCGTAGGCATCACGATAGGCTGCTTCATGAGCAACATCCTTTCGACTCTCGGCGCTTGGGACATGCTTTTCGGAACGCTCGCCACTTTGCTCTCTTGCGTTTTGGTCGCTTTTTCCCCAAAACTTCTCGCTAGTCTTATTTGGCCGATTGCCATCAACGCTTTTGTCGTAGGCTTTGAATTGTGGTGGCTGATCGGCGAAAGCTTCTGGCCGATGGTTGGCTGGGTAGCGATAGGGGAAGGGACGGTTATCGTCGTCGCTTATATTTTGTGGATGCTCTTATGGCGGAATAAGGGCTTCATGAGAATTGTTGAGCCTAGAAGGAAAAGCGAAGCGTCGTGGTGAGGCTTTGAGAGTGGCGATGCTTCGTCTATAATTCGATATTGGGTGAAGATATGGAAAAGAAATTCTATTTGGAAATAAAGCACATCGATAAGTACACAGGGGCTAGATACGGGGTGCTTCATACTTGGCACGGCGATGTTGAAGTGCCTATGTTTATGCCTGTTGGCACTTTGGCGACGGTCAAATGCCTTTCCCCTGAGGAAGTGAAGACCGCTGGCTCCGGCGTGATCCTCGCAAATACCTATCACCTCCATCTTAGGCCGGGCGAAGAGATAGTGAAGCAGGCCGGAGGTCTGCATTCGTTCATGAATTACCACGGCCCAATACTTACCGATAGTGGCGGATTTCAGGTTTTCTCTTTAGCGAAATCAAGGCAAATATCCGAAGAAGGAGTGAGGTTTCGCAATGATTTTAACGGAAATGAGGAATTGTTTTCTCCTGAAAAGGCCATTGCGATCGAAGAGAGCTTAGGCGCCGATATCATTATGTCTTTCGACGAATGCATTCCCTATCCAGCTGACTATGAATATGTCAAAAAGAGCACCGAAAGGACCCTTAGATGGGCGAAAAGAGGGCTAGATGCGCATAAGCGCGAAGATCAAGCGCTTTTTGGAATCGTTCAAGGCGGCGCTTATAAGGATTTGCGCGAATACGCCGCCAAAGAGCTTGCGAAGATGGATTTCCCAGGATATTCAATCGGCGGTACTTCCATCGGTGAGCCGAAAGACGTTTGTTTCCAAATGGTTCAAGACGCAATAAGGTATCTTCCGCCCGAGAAGCCCCGTTATTTGATGGGGGTCGGCTCACTTGATTATATCTTGGGCGGCATTGAACTTGGGGTTGATATGTGCGATTGCGTTTTGCCAACGAGAATCGCTCGACACGGCACCCTTATGACGAGCTTAGGGCGCGTCAACATCAAGGGGAGCCAATATAAAGACGATTTCTCCCCTCTTGATCCTGAATGCGATTGTTACACTTGCAAGAATTATTCGAAAGCCTATTTGCATCATCTCCAGATGTGCAATGAGGAATTCGGCAAACGCCTCAACAGCATCCACAACATCCGCTTCCTCATCAAAATCGTTGAAGGGGCAAGAGAAGCGATAAAGGAAGATCGCTTCAAAGAATACAAGGAAGAGATTCTTAGCAAATACGGAGATGAGAGAGGGTTCTAGCACCCTCTTTCCATTTCTTCCGCTTCTTTTTGGTAAAAGAGGGGAAAAGCTCCTAGTGATGGGTGAGGACGCTAAAACCTCTAACTCATTCAGAAGGAGACAACAATGGTGATTACCGATGTCAAAGCCTTGCTTTATGCAACCGAAAGAAACGGAGAGCGAATTTATCGTATTCATATCCCGGCTTTGTTTAAAAACGACGAGGGTTTCTCTAATAACGTACCCGAAAAAATCGGAAAATCGGCACAAGCGTGATTAAGTTTGCTTTTCTTTGAAAAGGGGCACCGCTATAATCGAGGAGTCACAAGGAAAGGCAATAAAATCAATGGTTAAATTAGTCTTGATCAGACACGGCCAAAGCGAGTGGAATCTGAAAAATCTTTTCACTGGATGGACCGATGTCGAACTATCAGAAAATGGCGTCAAAGAAGCTCATGAGGCAGGCAAACTCCTCAAAGAGAAAGGATATACTTTCGACGTTGCTTTCTCTTCAACGCTGAAACGCGCGAATCATACGATGGACTTCGTCTTGGAGGAAATGGGCGAAAGCGATCTTCCAAAATTCTATTCATGGCGTTTGAACGAACGTCACTATGGCGCTCTTCAAGGGCTCAACAAAGCCGAATCGGCTCAAAAGTGGGGCGATGAGCAAGTCCACATTTGGCGCAGAAGCGCCGATGTCCCGCCCCTTGCTCTCACGAAAGACGACGAGAGATGGCCAGGCAACCAAGAGAAATATCAGGATTTGATCAAAAAAGGCGAGATGACAATCGATGATTGCCCACTTACCGAGTGCTTGATCGATACCGCAAAACGCGTAAAACCTTATTTCGATACGAAGATCGCCCCAGAAATCAAAGCTGGCAAAAAGGTTCTTATCGCGGCGCACGGCAATTCGCTGCGCGCGATTGTCATGATGCTGGAGCACCTCACCCCTGAGCAAATCATCTCCGTGGAGATTCCGACTGGCAAGCCACTCGTTTATGAGTTAGACGAGAATGATCTCAGCGTCTTGAACAAATATTATTTATAGTCGAAAGATAATATCGCGTTTTTCTTCAAAAACAGCGCAGCCATCATTACTAGGTGACTGCGCTTTCTTTTTATCTAGGCAATTATGCTGATATTCCCTTTAGACCCTTCAGCTTGATACAGGGAACTGGCGTCTAAGGTCGGCAGTGTACTGAAATGTTGTGGAAACTGGCGAATCCGTGCCGTTTCCGTGTC
>CAVKAR010000065.1:0-8603 GCA_963654425.1 Lachnospiraceae bacterium | reverse complement strand
CTTTTATCTTATCCGCCCCGTCTTTTCTCGTGACGTATACCCCTTCTTTGGTGACTGCCACAATGATGTTATCAATGTTGTTGATAACTACTTTGGCGTCAGTCTCATTGATGATTTTGCTGCCAACGCTATCGGAGATGATGCCGTTGCCGGTAACATCATCGGTAAGTATATCGCTGATGGTGTTATAGGATCCTAAATCTTCCCATTTGCCAACGAAGCGCATCACGTTGATACTTTTCTCTTTCTCCACCACCATATAGTCGATGCTGAATTTCTTATTCTCCGGCACTTTGATATCATGATACCCTTCATACATGCTCTTGTAGTCAGCAAAGCCAAGCATTGAGCTTGCCTTCTCTAGCATGTATTTAGCCTTGAAGCCGAAAACACCCGCATTCCACAAAGCGCCTTTTTCGATATAAGAGGAGGCAAGCTCAATACTGCTTGGCTTCTCTTCGAACTTGCTGACGGCGCTGACTTCTTTTTTATCAACTGGGAGTATGTATCCATACTTTGTGGCGGGTGAGGTCGGTTCAATGCCGATCAAAGACAAGTTCGCTTCGTTTTTGCTCACAAGCTCATCAAGCCTTTTGAGCGCTTTGAAGTATTCATCGTCAACATATGGGTCGACTGGGCAAACGATGACGCTGTCATGATCGCTAACGCCCATTACATCGTGTAAGTAGAGGACGCTTAAGCATATGGCGGCGAAGGTGTCTTTCCTCGCCGGCTCAATGGATATACTGATATCATCCCCTAATTGCTCTTTGAGGATGCTCACTTGGTCAGCGCCTGTAGCAATGAGGACATTTGCGTCCTTATCGACTCTTTTGATGGAACGATACATGCGCTGCACCATTGAAATCCGCTTATCGCCTTCCGCGAAAAGCGGGATGAACTGCTTTGAGCGCTCATCGCTCGATAACGGCCAGAGTCTTTCCCCCGACCCTCCTGATAAAAGAATGATATTCATATTTCGTTTTGCTGTTTTCCTTAAATTCTAGTGCTAAGTATTGTTGATTGATTAATCGAAAAATTCCTCTTCAAGCATGAGGCACAAACAATGATATATCGGCAAATGGTATTCTTGTATTTTAAACGTCTCATATGATGGAGCAACAATTGCTGCATCGGCAATCTTCGCTAAAGAACCGCCGTCTTTGCCTGTGAGGGCAATGACCTTCATGCCTTTGGCTTTCGCCGTTATTGCGGCGTATATCACATTCTTTGCGTTGCCAGACGTAGATATGCCTAGGAACACATCACCGGAATTGCCATATCCAACGATTTGTTGAGCATATGTCAATAAGCCACCGCCTTCTACATCGTTAGTGAAAGCACTATTTAGGCCTGGGTGACCGTTTAAAGCAATGGCTGGGAGAGCGCCTTGCAGTTTGCTTGCGAGTTCCACCCCTAGAAGAGGGTCAGCAGCGATCAATTCTTCTTTGAATTCATCACTGAGTTCTCTTTTTGACTTAAAGCCTTTCATGAGTTCGCCGACGATATGCTCGGCATCGGCGCATGAGCCGCCATTGCCGGCAATCAATAATTTGTGACCGTTTGCGTAGGCGTCTTTAAGGATCAAAAAAGCTTTTTGAATTGATTCTTTACAACAATCAAGCGCTGGGTATCGTTCGACAAGATCATTGATGTCGTATTTGAATTTATCGTTCATAAGCAATTACCTTCTTATCGATGAGCGTCATCGCAAGAATCCTTGTCAAAGAATTCCGGCGTGTAATAGATGACTTTCGTGCCTCCGTTCTCAAAATGAAACGGCACTTCCATTAGGCCTTTGAGCGCCATCCTCACATTATCTTGTTTGTCGGTCGGCACATAGAAGAGCAAGAACCCCCCTCCGCCAGCCCCGAGGAGCTTGCCTCCTAAGGCGCCCGAAGAGATGCCTATATCATAATATTCGTCGATTGCCGATTTGGATATATTCGCACCTGTCTCTTTTTTGAGTTTCCAAGTTTTGTCCAATAGGCGTCCGAAATCATCCAAATCCGTGTTTTTGTTCTCGAGGATGCTCTGCGCTTCATCGACTAGATTAAGCATTTCCTCTAATTGCTTATGCTTGTCACCCATCGTTTGTTTCGTCGATTTTTGAATATCGGAGGAAAAGCGCGTGAATCCAGTGAAGAAGAGCATTAGATTATTGTCCAATTTCAGCTTTCTGTCAGGGTTTATTATGATAGGGTTAACATCGTATGACCCATCTTTGAAATCAATTCGATTGAGCCCGCCGAAAGAAGCGGCAATCTGGTCTTGCCAGCCGCCTGCTTCCTTGCAAAGCGTGCGCTCTAGATAGATTGCCCCGTCCGCTAATTCTTTCTTGGATTTGTGTTTGCCTTTAAGGCAATTGAAGGCGTTCAGTAAACCGACCGCGAATGTAGACGAAGTCCCTAGCCCGCTTCTTGCTGGCAAATCGGCGTCATAAACGACTTTCAATTCATGCATATCGCACATCTTCATGGCATTTCTTACCATGGGGTGCACAATATCATCGATATTCGTTACCCGCTCCGTCTTTGAATAGACAATCTCGGTCGAATAATCAAAGAACCTTGGCAAGTGCCTGACAGTTACATAGACATATTTATCGAATGAGGTGGATATGACCGAACCGCCGTATTGATTGAAAAATTCCGGCATGTCGGTCCCACCTCCAAAGAAACTCATTCTGAATGGCGTTTTCGTTATGATCATCTTTCTTTATCCCCTTACTCACATCAGCCTTCCGATGTGGGTTGTATTGTAGATAATGGCTCACCTTAAAGCAAATGCCATCGTCTAGCAATGTCTTTATACCGTTATTTGTTTCTAGGCGGTTATTCCGTTATTTGTTTCCGCTAAATTCCCGCTTGCCTTACCAGGATGGCGATATTTTTGTTTCTGAAGACCAAAGAATTGCTATCGGCTCCGAAAATGTATTACGTCCTTCTCTTGAATCGTAAAGCTCGCTTTCGTTTTAGGCTTTAACGCTCAATGCGTGAAGACATCCGAAAAGCGCGGATTACCCGATACACTCAATGCTCTTAGGTATCGTGTTACCGAAATAGGTCATCCAAGCTGATGATGGAAGGGAAAGAGTAAGAATAGGCGTTCTTCTTCACTCCTCCCGCAGCAACGAGTGTTGGCACGATGCTGTAGCGGTCCCCGACTCGAAGACTGAAATCGTGGACCTTCTTATTCAAAGCGTCGATATCTTTCCCACTAACTAGATATGGGGATACGCTGTATTTCATCTCACACAGATTGATCACTTGATCCTTTCTCACGATGAGCAGATCAATTTGAGAGCCAAATGTCCCCTCTTCGTCGTCTTTTTTGCAAAACCACGAGTTGGTCTCGGTAAGGACCCCGGATATCCCCAGTTTCTCCTTTAGGGCCTTTATATGCAAAAGGCATACTTTTTCGAATGCGTATCCTAGGAAGGCGTTCACGCTTGCTGAGCCGAATGAAGCCTCGAAGAAGTGCTCGTCGTTGGGCTCTTTCTCCAAAAAAGCGTAGTGAAACAGGATGAAGTTATCGACAATCTGATAAAGCGCGTTTTTCTTTTTCATCCCAAAGCAATTGTATTTGCGGATGAATCCGCATGATTCCAACTCCTCAAGCCTACTGGTGAGTCCCCCTGAATTGGCGAGTTTCGCCTCTTTGATGATCTCTTCCCTGCTCTCTCCGATCTTTTTCTTCGCCAAGGCGGCGATGATATCCATATAAGGCTCTCCGTTTTTGAAGATTGAGGCGAAGAGGTATTTGAATTCATCGCGCAGAGGAGCTCCTTCTTTGAAGAAGAGAGCATCAATATTCTGAGGAACGCTCAAACCGTTTTTAAGCAACGTGTAGTAATAAGGGACACCGCCGAGAACCATATAGTATTGGAGGATCTGCGTTCTATTGACGATCATCCCGTTTTTAGCAAAATACTCCTCGCATTCCCTCAAAGAGAACTGCCCAAGGTGGATTGTGTCGGTTAAGCGGTTATAAAGACCGCTAAGAATTTGTGTCTCGAAGTGAAAACAACGTAATCGCAGATAGGGCTTCTTGTATGGTGGTTACTCTTTTTTGCTTTGGAGGTTCCCAATTCTTTGCCTCAAAAAGATTGCTTCCCTTATTTGTCTGAACGATTTTTCCGATGGCGCCAATTTGATGGAAAATAAGCACATTGACGGAGGAATCATTTAAAATCATAAGCGGTAAGAACCGAGGCAAGAGAATCATTGTGCCGTTGTTTCATTGATGCATGAGAAGCGCATTGGCTATTCACTGAAAACAAAACCTTTTTGTCTTCCACTCAATGCGTTTTCATTAAATAAGCTAAAAGGCAGTTGCTTTGTTTTGAACAGCAAATCGCCATTTTCATCAAATTGTTCAAGCACAATGGCGTAATTGCCATATCCGATATCGCAAATCGCAATATAGTGTTGCTTTTCTTTTGATTCGAAATCGCCCATATGCTGTATCGTTTTTGCATTTCGCGTATCAGCAATAATGCAGTAAAGGGCTGCTTTTGCGTGATGATATCTTTCGTTGAACGGATTGAAAACGACATTCACTAATGAATCACCTTTTATGAAATTGACATTAATTGTTTTTAGCGATTCTTCATATTTTTCTTGTTCGATAGTTGCGTCCCAAGCCTTTTTATCGGCATCGATGTATTCAATGGGTATTTCGAGCGGATCGACGATATTGTTTTTGAATGAGACATAGAGGATTTTAGATTTGTTGTTGAAGTCGATTGCGATTTTTCTGACTCTTTCTCCCAAGACTTCTCCAAAGCGTTTCTCGTTTCCATCATCAACCCAAACATCCTTGATTGCCGGATGACTGACGAAAATCTCGTACTTATTGATGTTATAATTATCGTTTTGTCTGATTTTGATTACGTTTTTGTCAAAAGTGAATTCCTTCGCGCCTTTGGTCGTATCGTACTTTTTGATCCGCGTGTTGCCAACTAAAGCTATTCCTGACTTCGCTATCTCTGATTCAATATTAAGTTTTTCTAAGATGTATTCTTGATATTTGTTCATGCTTATTACCCCAATTTACAGACTATTTCGATTGTTTCTTTTAATTCGTCTTTAGTCATCGTCGAACCGCTTTTTTGAGCATGAACGATATCATTTCTCGCTTTTCTCAATTTGTGTAATATTTCATTACTAGCCGCTTCCAGGTATGCCTCAGTGTTATCATCGTAATAAGTGTTGCTGGATGTATATTTAGAGAGCATTTCTTCAAAAGTTCCGTCATAATGAAAATCGCATCTCAAGATGGCTTCAAGCCTAACGCATAGTTTTATAATCAACAATTCAAAATTATCCTCTTCGAGCAATTTGAGCAAATATTCATTAGTTATATCTCCGGTAATTGTCTGTTTGTCTATTTTGTTGGCCATCTCTTTCAAAATGGTATCAACAACATCTTCCCGTTTTCTTGGCGGCTTTGTGGCGAATTGAAAGCCATCATTCCGCGTAGCGAGGAAATACTTGTCGTTGATCAGTTTCGATCCATATCTCCTTTTATTATCTAGATCCTTGTTTACTAGAGATTCCAAGTCGCACACATTGCTTGGATCCATGCACCAATTCGCTACAAGGTCTAGTTCGTGATCGACAGCATATTCGAATATTTTTCTGAGATCTTTTTCGGAATATAGTCCAATCAGATATTCATCGATTGTTAGTGGATAGTCTGTCAATCCTTTTTTGATTGTTTCATAATCATTGCATTCTAAAAGTTTATCAATGTTTATTACTTCGTCATCCAAAGCTGATTGAATGATTTTTTCTTTATCAAAATCCATTAAATACCCCTTCCATTTTCTGTCAACAATCCGAATTTCGGATAGACCCTTTTGTTATTTAATCATAGCCTATTTTTGAGCGTTTTTATATTTTTCGTTACGCGTTGGCTCGCCAAATAATAAAGCGGTCCGGAAGCCAATCTGTGATTGTGCCGAAAGCTATAGAACTTGCAAACGACGGCGGTTTCCATATATACCAACACCCCTTTCTATTTGTCGGAAAAAGATATAGTCCGAAGATTGAACAGATCCGAAAAAACGAAACAAAGAATCGTTCCCTCCATTACCAACAAAGGCCTCAAACCAATCGACGGGCCTTTTTCTACGGGCGCTTCCGCTTTCTCTCAGCGAAGAAGCAAATTCGGAGAGTTGCCTTTTATAACTCCCGTTTAGAATACCTGAATGATGAAACAGGATCCTTCCTTTGAACGTTTCGTTCACAAGGAAGGTTTTTCCGATCCTTCTTCTCCCATATATCGCGATAAAATGGGACTTTGTGTCATCATAAGCGGCATTTAGAATCTCGACTTCTTTTTTCCCTTCCGATCATAATACCCCCTTTATACTTTGCTTAATCTCGATTTTTAAACGACTTTAAGCAAAATATAAGGCATAGTTCCATGCTTCATAAGCCTTTGCTCGTTGCGTAGAATCCAATTCCCGCCTTTTAGGGGCTTATGGTTTTTGCCATGGGTCAGCTTTTTGTTCTTGTCTCCAATATTGATGACGCTCCCCCGCTATCAGCAAAAAAAGGATGCCTCACGAAGAATAAAGCCTTTCTTGCTAGAGCAAGAGGAAGGAGGCTATCATTAAACCCATGAAAAAATATGATTATCTGATCGTCGGGAGCGGATTAAGCGGCGCTTCCATCGCTAGAATGCTCTTTGAGGCGAATAAAAAAGTTCTCGTCATCGAGAAGAGGAACGAGGTAGGCGGAAATATCGCAACCACAACAATCGATGATATCGTGGTCCATACATACGGCCCTCACATCTTCCATACATCGGATGAATTCGCCTGGGGCTTCTTCAATAAGCACGCCAAAGTATATAGCTTCATAAATGAGCCGCTCGCCAATTACAAAGGGGAGATATACCACATGCCCTTCAACATGAACACCTTTCATGCTCTTTGGGGCGTAACTACGCCAAAAGAGGCGAAAGCCAAAATAGAAGAGGAAGTAAAAAAGGAGAACATCAAGGAGCCGCATAATCTTGAAGAGCAGGCCCTATCGATGGTGGGGAGAAGTATCTACAGCAAACTCATCAAGGAATACACGGAGAAACAATGGGGCAGGGACTGCAAGGACCTCCCTGCTTCCATCATCAAGAGGCTCCCGCTCCGCTTCGAATACAACAACAACTACTTCAACGATGTTCATCAAGGCGAGCCCAAAGGCGGATATACCGCCTTCATCGAGAGCCTTTTAGAAGGAATCGAAGTCAAGCTCGGCGTCGACTATTTGTCGAGCAAAGCCGACTTCGATGCCCTTGCAGAGCATATCATCTACACTGGCAGATTAGACGAATATTTCTCCTTCGCCAAAGGGCATCTGGATTGGAGAAGCCTCCGCTTCGAGACGGAGAAGAGAAATATCGACGACTATCAGCATAATGCCGTGGTCAATTACACATCTCACGATGTCCCGTATACGAGAATAACCGAGCATAAGCATTTTGATCCAAACTGCCCAAATCATCACTCCACCATCATCACCTACGAATACCCCGATAAGTTCATCGAAGGCAAAATCCCCTATTACTCAATCAATGACGAGCGCAATATCGCTTTAGCCTCCTCTTACAAGGAGATGGCCGCTTCCTTACCGAATGTAAGTTTCCTCGGAAGGCTTGCGAATTACGCCTATTACGATATGGATGATGCGATCATTGAAGCCAAGAAGCTTTTCGAGAGGCTGATGAATCACTAAAGAAAGGCAAATCTTATCGTAACGAACGTCTCGATATAGCCGCCTGGAGGCGGCTATATTTTGTTTGAATGAAATAGTGTTTAAGAACCCTAATTGCCGTTTTCATCGCAAACATTTGTCCCGGTGTTTCTCTATCTTTCTTCATCATTTCTTTCCAAAGGCAGTCTCCTTTTCCTATGCTACAATATAGGAAAGGAGGCCAGCATATGTCACTTTACCTAAATGTTGGCAACATATCTTTCGCAGAAGATCTCAACTCCAAGATCTACGTCGACAAATCAGGGCTTTTAAGCGTGGTCAATAGCCTTTTAGGGACGCGCGATAAATTCATGTGCGTGACCCGCCCACGCCGCTTCGGGAAGACCATGGCCCTCTCGATGCTAAACGCCTATTATTCCAAAGGCTGCGACTCCAAAGATCTTTTCAAGAACCTAAAGATATACAATGACCCCTCTTTCGATAAGCATCTCAACAAGCACAACGTGCTTTGGGTCGACATGGCCGAGTTGTATACGATGCTCGACGACAAGAGCACGTTCATCAAAAAGCTGCGTGAGCTCATATATCTTGACCTCAAGGAAGCCTTCCCGGAAGCAAATCTCGATTATGACCCGAAGGACGACATCTCCCTCTTTCTGGCGCTCGGCAAGATAAACGGCAAGCTGCATGAGCGCTTTATCTTCCTCATCGACGAGTGGGACGTCATCTTCAGGGAGGAGGAAGATAACCGCACTCTGTGCGATGAATGCATCAACTTCTACCGGAGCCTCTTCAAGGGCAGATCGGCCAGCGAGTATTTCGATCTCGTCTACATGACCGGCATCCTCCCCATAAGGAGATACAACTCGCAATCCGCCCTCA
>CAVKAR010000064.1:0-8828 GCA_963654425.1 Lachnospiraceae bacterium | reverse complement strand
CTTCCGAACCCGTCCCAGAGGTGGTCGGGATGCAGATGAGCTTGCTCTTTCTGCCGAGTTCAGGGTATTTGAAGGCGCGCTTCCTGATATCCATGAATTTCTGCTTGAGGTCATCGAAATTGACTTCCGGATGCTCATAGAAGATCCACATGGCTTTCGCCGCATCGATCGGCGAGCCGCCTCCTAAAGCGATGATGGTGTCGGGGCGGAAGCTATTCATGAGCTCAACGCCCTTTTGGACGGTCTTGATGTCTGGATCAGGCTCAACCTCGGCGAAGAGCTGATAAGTCACCGGGTTCCTTCTTTGCATGAGCTCATCGATGATCTTGTGGAGGAAGCCGAGCTCGACCATCGAATGGTCGGTGACGATGAAGACTTTCTCGAGATCCTTCGCGGAGCGGAGGTATTGGATGCTATTGCGCTCGAAATATATTTTTTGCGGCACTTTGAACCATTGCATGGTATTTCTCCTTTTTCCGACTTTCTTGACGTTCAAGAGGTTATGGACGTTGACGTTGCCCCCGACCGAGTTATGGCCGTATGAGCCGCATCCTAAAGTGAGAGAAGGCTCAAAGGAGTTATAGACGTTGCCTAAGCCGCCGAAAGTCGACGGGGAATTCCAGACGATGCGCATCGCTTCGCACTTATCGCCGAATCTATCGGCCATCTCTTGCTCTTTGCAGTGGATTTCGGCGGTGTGGCCAAGCCCGCCGAAGCGGAGCATCTTCTCGCATAGAGCGAATCCTTCCTCGGCGTCTTTGACTTTGTAGAAGCCAAGCACCGGGGATAGTTTTTCCCTAGAAAGGGGCTCTTCGGGGCCAACTGACTCTAGCTCAACGCCGATAATGGCGGTATCCGCAGGGACCTTGAAGCCGCTTTGAGAGGCGATCCAAGAGGCGCTCATGCCGGCAATCGCGGCATTTAGGCGCGCATTCTCCACCCCTTCTTTGCCCTTTTCGACCCCGAACATGAAGCGCTCGAGCTTGCGGGCTTCTTCAGGCTTCGCGAAATAGACATGGTAGCGTTTGAAGAGAGCTTTCATCTCCTCGTATATCGGCTCATCGATGAAGACGGCTGACTCCGAGGCGCAGATCATGCCATTATCGAAATTCTTCGACAAGACGACGTCATTGACCGTCTCCTCTTTGTCGCAGCTCCTATCGATATAGCATGGGACATTGCCCGCGCCGACCCCAAGAGCCGGCTTGCCGCAGCTATAAGCGGCCGTGACCATCGAATTGCCGCCGGTGGCGAGAATCGTGGCGACGTCTTTATGGTGCAGAAGGGCGCTAGTGGCGTCCATTGAAGGGTGCTCGATCCACTGAATGCAGTTCTCGGGCGCCCCGGCTTTGATGGCGGCATCCCTCATCACGATGGCCGCGGCTTTTGAGCTCTCCTGGGCTTTCGGATGGAAAGCGAAGATGATTGGGTTTCTCGTCTTCATGCAGATGAGCGATTTGAAGATGACGGTCGAAGTCGGGTTGGTGACCGGGGTGATGCCTGCCACGACGCCGAGAGGCTCGGCGATTTCGGTGATCCCGGTGACGGGGTCATTCGAGATGATGCCGACGGTTTTGGCGTGGCGCATGTTGTTCACGACGTATTCGCAGGCGAAGAGGTTCTTCGTCGCCTTGTCCTCGAAAACCCCGCGCTTGGTCTCCTCAATCGCTTTGCGGGCTAAATCGCCATGATGGTCTAGCCCCGCCACGGACATCTTCGCGACGATGTAATCGATCTTCTCCTGGTCGAAGTTCCCGAATTCCTCAAGGGCTTTGAGCCCTTTTTTGACGAGAGCATCGACTTCTTCTTCGGCAGTTATCGTCTTTTCCTCAGCCATAATCATTGTTCCTCCTTGGCTAATTCTTCGTTTAGTCTATGCGAGAGGACGGCCAATGAGCTCGCAAGATTCACGTTCTCGATGACCACGCCCTCTTTGACGCTTATATGGGTCGGGGCGAAATTCCAGATGCCCCTGATGCCGTTTGCTACGGCCTTGTCCACCACTTCCTGGGCGACTTCCGCCGGCACGCAGATGATGGCCATTTTGCTTTTGAAGCTCGGGAGGAGCCTCTCGAAATCGTCCATCGAATATATCTGCTTATCCGCGATGGATTTCCCTATCTTGGAAGGATCGACGTCGAAGCCGGCGACGATCGCGAATCCCATCTCGGAGAAAGAGGGGTAACGGAGAAGCGCCCCTCCCAAATGGCCCGTCCCGATCAGGACGGCGCTTGTGGTGTCGCGATACCCAAGGAATGTCTCCAAGGTATCGATGAGCTTCCTTAATTCCCTCCCCTTTTTGGGGCGCCCGGCCTCATCCGATATAGCCTGGAGGTCTTTCCTTATCTGCTCCTCGCTATAGCCGAGCTCTTTGGCGATTTTCGGGGAGCTGATGGTCGTAAGCCCGTCAGAGAGAGCCTCCTTGAAGTATTTGAGGTATATGGGGTAGCGCTGCAATTGGTTTTTGCTGTATGTTTTCACAATCCGCTCCTTTCAGTATCGCTTTACCGGATAGAATGATAAACCAGCGTTTCCCGCTTGTAAATACAATCGATAACTAATTACCGATATTTAAAAAGAAAAAGTGCATTGTTTTGATTCCATCGCAACTTTTTCCTTGCTTTTACCGGTATTTTCTAAGCGCTTACAAGCGTTTTTCTCTTTGTAAGCGCTTTTATCATAGGCTCTCTTCGATTTGGCTTTCTTCAAGAACGGCCCCTTTTGTCTCCTTCACGCAGAAAGAGAGGATGAGCAAGGAGATAATCATCGAGGGAAGAGTGAGGGAAAGATAGGCCAAGGAGATGTATTTGGTGGAGAATATCCGCGGGATAATCGTCGCGAAAAGCTGAGATAGTATCATCCCGCCGCCGAAAAAGAGGGACCAGCTAGCCATCACCGAAGAGCGGAGATTGGTGGGCGAGGATTCGCTGGCCAAAAGCGAGAGAAGATCGCCGTTCCCCCAATCGGCCCCGAGTATCACCCCGAGTATCACCCCAAGAAGATAAGGGTGCCAGCCTAGATATAGCCCAAGGCAAAGGAGGAAATAAGAAAGGAAACAGAGCGAACAAAGGAGGATCGAGGTCTTCTTCCTCCCGAAACGATCGGAGAAAAAGCCGTAGCCTGCGCTTATTAAGGCGCAAGAGAAAGGGAAGATGAAAGCTACCTCGGTGCTCGCTTCTTGGCTTAATCCACCTACGCCAAGAAAGCCGTAGCTGAGCACTGCGGCGTAGCCATTGCACGGCGAATAGATGAGCTCCACGATGAGAGTCGATAGGCAAATAAAGAAGAGCTGCTTCGAATGGAAGGTGCATTTAAGGGCCGCGAATAAGCCCCCCTGCCTCTTCTCGGCTTTTTTCCTGTTGCTCTCCCTTTCTTCGTCGCTCTCCTTGAGATAAGCGATTCTCGAGGCGAGGAAGACATCGCTCTCCTTGGCGAAGAAGAGAGCCAAGAAAGAGACGATGAAAGTCGCGATGGCCACCGTCAGGAATATCCATTTATAGGATTGATAGTCCTCGCTAGAGAGGAAAAGCCTCCTTAAAAGGGCGATAAGAACCAAGCCCAGCTCCGCGAAGCCCTTCACAAGGGAATAGATGGTATTCCTCTTCTTGGGAGGGGCGATCTCGAATAGATAGACGATCTGTTGATCGGGCGTCACGAAAAAGCGGAGCAAGAAGAAACTCGCCGCGTAAAGATAGATATTGGAGGAAAGGAAAAACAGAAGGCTCGATACCCCCATCCCGAAGGTATTGAGGAAAAGGAAGGCTTTCCTCCCGTATCGATCAGCCAAAGGTCGGTAGAAAAGGGAGAAGAGGAGCATGAAATTGCCCAAAAGGGAGATAAGCGAGATCTTGCTTAAGCCTTCTCTCACGATGGCGGATAAAACCAGATCATCGCTCCCGCCATAAACGGCGGCGCTCATCTCGAAGAGGCTATATCCCTCCTTTGAGGCGCTTGGATAGACGTTGAGGGCGAGATTTAGCTCCGAGAGCAGGTTATTCGGGAGATTGGTGGATACCTCGTCCATGATGTAGATAAGAGCCAGAATAAGGAGCATATAGAAAAGATAGAAATGGTTTTTCTTCTTGCCATAGGCTTTCTCAAGCCGCTTTAGCTCTCTATTCTCTTTCTCTATATCCCGCGCCTTCTCCGCCATTTTCATCCCTCCCTTAAATACATCGGCTCATCCAATACGAGCCCCTCTTCGTCGAGACGCACTTTCTTGCCGCTTAGCAAATCGACGTATTCGCCCATATCCTCTTTGTGGGGGATGAATCTGAAGGGGGCTTCATTCAGATTGAATAGCCCAAGCGCCCTTCCCCCTTCGTATTTATCCTCGATCACGAGGATCTTCCCTTCGTAATAGAGGGGCAAAGCGCTATAAAGAGTCGAGAAAAACGATGAATGCTTGATATCGATGAGCTTCTTCACCAAAAAGAATATCCCTTCATCGATAGGAGCGAAAGGAAGGGTCTCTTTCTCGAAGAAATCGGGGGTATGTCTCTCCCCGTATTCCTCCCCGTTATAGATAAAAGCCGGCCCTTTGGAGAAAAAGGAATAGGCGATGAGGTTCTTCGCGAAAACGGCATCATCCGAATAAGAGGCGATTCTCTTATTGTCGTGGTTCTCGATGGCTCTCACGATAAGGCCTCTCTCGTTAATGGAGGCGGCTTCCATCCTCAACGCCGTCTTATAGCATTCTAGATAGGTAACGTCCTTGCTTTCCAAGAACTTCTTGAGGCTCTCCCAGGAGGCGTAATGATAGAGGATATCGAGCCCGGAGGCGAATAGCTCCTCGTTGCTATAAGCCTTTCCGCCCACGCTCCTGATGCAATTGAGGAAAGAGGCATCGACCGATTCGCCTAGATATATGAGGTCCTCGCTAAGCGGATCGAATTCCTCTCTCATCATCTTGTAAAGCTTTGTATTGATGAGCGAAGCCACATCGAACCTGAAACCGTCGGCGCCCCAGCCCACATAGCTTTTGAGAACATCGAGCAAATAGGAAAGAAGCTCTTCATTGGATAAATCAAGATCATAGATATCATCCCACTCCCCCACGAGGTTGCCGTTGCTCCCATCTTCATGATGGAAATACCAGTCAGGATGGCTCCTCAACAAGGGGCAATCCCTTGAAGTGTGATGGAAGACGACGTCGAATATCACCCTCATCCCCAAAGAGTGGGCCTTATCGATGAAGGTCTTGCAAGAGGATATATCCCCTATCCGGGGATCGACGCATAGATAATCCTTGATGGCGTAAGGAGAGCCAAGCGTCCCCTTTTTGTCTTTCTCCCCAAGCAGATAAAAAGGCATCAATTGGATAACGTCGATGCCTAAAGAAGATAAATACCCAAGTTTCTCTTTCGCCGCAGCGAAAGTCCCTTCCGCCGTGAAGTCGGTCAAGAAGAGCTGATAAATGACTTTGTCTTTCATTCCCATCTTAGCTAGCCTCATCCCAGATATAATGGGCGGCCTCGGGATGATCGACGAAGGGGTTGCGGTTATTCTGGATGGAATAAATCGCGTTATTCCGCTTGATTTCCTTCTCGCTTACCGGATCGAAGTCATTCCATTCTAGATACGTCTTGATGGCCCAACCAGATAAAGAAGGGAAGCTATTCCCCGAGAAAGAGCCGTAGCCCTTCCATCCGGATAGCTTATCCTCGTATCTGGTGACCATATAGAAATAAACCCTAGCCACATCGCCTTTATATTCATCCGGCAATTCGCATACCGTGCCGGAATAGCCATGGTTTTTATCCGAATCGGAAGTACCGACCTTCATGCCGTTGCTCGAGGTGAAAGAGGCCGTCGATACATAGCCATGCGGATAATCCGCTCTTCTCGCATTCGCGCACGTATCAGTCGGGAAAAGATGATGGATATCGCTTCTCATCGGCGTTTTCTTATAGAAAATCGATTGCGGGATGATGTGTTCCCTATTGTATCCCGCCCCTTCCGCGCCGGCGCTTGCGGTCAAGGAAAGAGTGTAGGAATAATGCTGATTAGTATAGATATCGATGATTTTATCGTTCTCGTCGAGATCGGTTTTCTCATAAGCCGACTTGACCCCGTCATAGCCGATATCCTTGCAATTTGCGCTTATAACGCCGAAAAGTGATGTTTTTAAGCTCGCTCCCCTTTCGCTCCAATCGATCGCATCATAGTAAGAGCCTGCCCCTGTATCGATTGATGAAGAAGAGTTGCTGATAGAAGAACTGCTGCTTGACGATTCGCTGACGCTTAAGGATTCGCTGCTCCTAGAAGAACTACTACTTGATGATTCACTGCTGGAAGAAGCAACGCCGCTTGAAGATGAATTTGGTGATTCACCTCTAGAAGAGGAAGAATCAGCATCAAGATGGACACAACCAGAAAGAAGGGATAAGACCCCTAATGAAAGGATGATGGATAATCTCTTGCGCATGAGCCTTATTTTAATCTTGAGGACAGTCGTTTTAAAGAGCCGATAGGCTCTAGAGAATGTACCAATCAAAAAGCACGAATCAGTATATTTATTGCATACCTTTTGGGACCATGCTTGATTTTCACACTCTTTCACACTCTTTCACACTTTTGATTTTCTTTCACACTCTTTCACACTTTTAACCATAGTAAGAAATCTTTTACGCATAATTGGCACTTTCAGCAAGCACTGCAAGCAGGATGGCAACATCAGAAGAAACTAGGTAATCTGGTCACTAATCGCAAAGGCAATCGCGTATTGCCAGAGGTTCGCTCATAGTTTTATGGAGTTAGAGTGATTATCGAAACGCACATAGAAGACAGCATCGTCATAAAGGACGCTTTTCTCCGCTCTTTTCATGTTTTTTGGATCCTCGTTCAGTTTTTAAAAGCCCAAATAGAAAAGCGGGCACGCGCTGCTTCAAATAGCCGATGCAGCGAATGCTCCGCTTTTTTATATCTTCGAAAGTCTTTCGAATCGCTTTACTTGACGATCAATTCGTAATCTCTCGGAGTGTAGATATAAACAAGATTACCATTATCGTCGTAATAGCCAGTGCTACTGACGCAATAGTGGGAATACAGATCGGTTTCAGCGCCATTATGCAAGAATTTGCATCCATCGAATACAATCTTCGAATCGGCGCGAATATCAAGCAGATATTCAGTGGCAGTGTCTTTCTCAGTGGCTTCGATCTTGCAATCTTTGAATGTCAATTCTGATCCTTCCGCAGAATCAACGATTACGATTGCGGCATAATCGTTATCGCCTTTGCCGCTCCATTGATTAACACCGCTGATTGCGCAATCTTCAAAGCTCATCTTGGTGTTTGCTGACCAAGTCTGAACTCCGGAATATCCGGTGAAAGTGCTGTTTTTGGCAATGATTTCGACGTCTTCGTTGTCGCTTCCGACATTCAAGGCATAATGATTGGCTGAGACATCGCACCCATTTATGGCAAGTTTGACTTTGCCAGTATTCCCGTATAGAGAGATGCCTCTATTGTATTGTTCATTCGCCATTGGCCCGACAATATCGACGTCGACTAGGGTAACGCTGATATCGTTTTTGTTTTCATCGATGCTAATCACACGCCCTGGCGCTGTGTCATTAACGCCAAAAGTAGCGGTATCAGCAGCGATTATTTTCTTGCCGTTCCCGTAAATAGCGAGATCTTTCTCAACGATAATGCAACCAGTCGTGGTATCTTTCAAATCGATATTCTCGGTCAGCACAACGGGTTTGCCTTCTTCAACGAGTTTCAGCAGTCCTTCAGCAGTCGAAGCCTTGTTTTCATCGTTAGCGATCACGTGAAGTTTGCTGGGATTCACGTCGACAGTCGGCGTTCCGCCTGGATAAGCGGCCACCAAATCGAGGACAACGTCTTTGCCCGCTGGGAGTGTCGGTTTATCGGCATCGCCAACCCGGCCTCCGCTAGGCCCGCCATCCCTCTTCGTGTGATTGAAGACAACATCGTCTGAGACGGTGGTATTCCCGGATCTTGCCGCAATGCCAACGCCGTTTTCGATGTTGAAAGTGCCGCCGTTCACATTGACAGTATCGCTATTGGCGACATAAATACCGCAGGCGATATAGTCAGAAGTCTCGATCTTGCCGTTGAAGGTCCCGCCATTGATGGTGATCGTGTTGTGACCGAAATCGGTTGTTGCGTTTTTAGTCCCGTTCGTGCCAATGACAAAGTTGTCCTTCGAAGTATAGCTTCCGCCATCAATAACGATGTTGCCGTAATCAAACGCCGCAAAGCAATATTCTTGAGCGATTGTCTCTAAGTTGTCTTTAGCGGTCAATTTGCCGTAATGTTTAGCCGCTAAAGCGCCGTAATTAGCAGAAACGACTTTTCCGTTTTGAACGGTGACATCGGCATATGCGCCATAAGCCATAATGGCGGCCGCTTTGTCAGTCGAGGTTAAGGTCTTCCCGTTCAAATCGATGACAATATCAGCAGTTGCTTCGATTTGCGCATCCGCAGTGATATCGTTCGCCAAAACGATGTATGCATCATTAACCTTAACGGCGCTTTGCAGTTCCTCGGCGGTTTTTACGACCTTTTTCGTTCCTTTGCTGAATGTTGCCTTAACGACGAATCCGCCTTCCGGCATCGTGGCGGTGACTACGTCAGTATCGCCGATATCGACGGTTTTGCCGTTCAAGGACAAAGAGGTAAAGCAATATCCTTCGTTTGGATAAGCGGTGAAAGTTATAGTATCGCCGTATTTATAGCTGCCTTTATCGGCCGTTACATACCCATTGGCGCTAGGAAGGATAGTATTGGCGTAATATGTATCGCCTTTCTCGCCTTGGGCTCCGGTCGCGCCGGTCTCACCTTTCTCGCCTTGGGCTC
>CAVKAR010000063.1:0-8845 GCA_963654425.1 Lachnospiraceae bacterium | reverse complement strand
GGCATCGGACTCTGAATCCGAGATGCACTGGTCCGATCCCAGTCACCCCAGCCAATGAGATTAAGGGCCAGCCAAAAGCTGGCCTTTTTTATATTTTAAGCAGCGCAATGACGATTTCGATCATCTTGCTGAAATCGCGCACGGAGAGATATTCGTATCTTCCATGGTGATTGTATGAGCCTGTCCCTAGATTCGGCGTGGGGCAGCCAAGGAAGGAGAAGCTCGCTCCATCCGTCCCTCCGCGGATAGGGCTATGCTTGGGCGCTATGCCCAAAGAAGCATAGGCTTTCTCGGCGTGGGCGATGGCCCGGTCATCCTTTTCAAGGACCTCGAGCATGTTGCGATAATCGTCTTCGATCGCCAAATCGATCGAGATATTCGGGTATTTCTTCTTAAGGGCGTCTTTGGCCTCGATGAACTGTTTTTTCTGTTCCTCGAGTTTTGCTTGGGAGTGATTGCGGATGATGTAATGCATTTTCGCCTCATCCACCGTCCCGGAGGCGGAAACAAGGTGATTGAACCCTTCATGCCCTTCCGTCAGCTCGGGGCGATCATCCGGAGAGAGGAGAGCGTCGAATTCGCCCATGAGACGGGCGGCGTTGACCATTTTGCCTTTTGCTTCGCCTGGATGGATCGAAATGCCGTGGATGGTGATATCGGCATGGGAGGCGTTGAAGGTCTCTATGGCTATCTCATCGACGTAATCCCCATCGATCGTGTAAGCGAAATCCGCCCCAAAGCGCTCTTTGTCGAAATGCTCTGGCCCGCGTCCTATTTCCTCATCCGGCGTAAAGAGAATCGATATAGGATGATGCTTGATCTCAGGATGAGAGACGAAATAGGAAAGGGCGCTCATGATGATGGCCACTCCCGCCTTATCGTCTCCCCCTAGAAGCGTATCGCCGCTTGTGACGATGAGATCGTCTCCGATATGCTCGTTCAAAGACGGGAAATCCTCAGGGCTCATCGAGATAACGTCGTTTAAATGGATGATCCCCCCATCGTAAGAATGGATAATCTGCGGTTTCACGTCTTTCCCCGAACACTCTAAAGCGGTATCGACATGCGAATTCAATCCGATGGCGGAGTATCCTTCTTCGCCTCTAAGATGGGCATAAAGCCTTCCATATTCATCGATTTCGCCTTTTATCCCCATATCTTCGAGCTCATCAAGGAGCATTCTCGAGAGATTGAGCTCTTTTTCCTCACTCGGCGTAGAGAGGCTCGTATCATTGCTTTGGGTATCCACTTTGACGTAGCGGAGGAAGCGATTTATCGATTCATTCATATTGATTTGTCCTTCTTTCTCTTGAACCAAGCGCATTTTACTCTTCCTTCTCTCTTTATGCATCAGCGCGTGCGCAAAAAAACTTTCGCCCCTCGCGATAGAAAGAGGCAAGAAGCGGGGGAAGGAGATGGCTGCTTGCGTTTCTCCTTTTTCCCTTTTTTGGCGGCGTTTGGCGGTTATAAGGCTTTCAAAGACTAGGCAAGAAGCATAGAATATGCCATTAGAAAAGAGTCAAAACTGCTTATGGAAAATGAAAAGAAAGCCGGCGCCTTGCTTGGAGAAGGCGTCGAAAAGATCATCAACGATTATCTCTCCGATCCGAAAAACGCGATTATCCGCCACGCTTTGTCGCGCAATCCCTTAAGCGAGGTGATTTATGAGCCTTCCTCATTCAAGGACGAGAACCCGTCTTTCTCAATCGAGGTGAAGACGATGCCGGCGGCCAATCAAAGGGCGAGCGGCCGCTGCTGGATATTCGCCGGGCTTAACCTCCTTCGCGAAATCGTCAATTCGAAGCTCGATATGGCCAAATTCGAGCTCAGCCAGAACTACATATCCCTCTTTGACAAAATCGAAAAGGCCAACTTCGCCCTTGAATCGATCATCTCTTTGGTTGATAAAGATCACGATGACCGCCTTCTCTCGCATATCCTTCATGAGCCAGTCGGCGATGGGGGACAGTGGGATATGTTCGTTAATCTCGTGAAGAAATACGGCCTCCTCCCGCAGAGCGTCTTCCCGGAGACTTTCCAGTCGAACAATACCCGTGAGCTCGATTTGGCTCTCAATGCCCGCATCAGGAGATTCGCCTCCGATGCCCATAAGCTCTATTTAAGCGGAAATAGTGACGAGATCAGAACCAAGAAAGACGAGGCTATCGAAGAAATATACTCGATGTTCTTGAACGCTTTTGGCCTCCCGCCGAAGAAATTCGTCTTCGAATACGTCGACAAAAAAGGCGTCTATCATAATGAAGGCGAATTCACGCCGCTTTCCTTCTTCGAGAAATACGTAGGCAAGGAAATCGACGAATACCAATCCATCATCAATTCGCCGACGAGCGACAAACCGTTTTATAGAACCTATACCATCGATTACCTTGGCAACGTTGTGGAAGGGAAGCCTATCATTCACCTAAATCTCCCGATGGAGCGCGTTAAAGAGCTGATCATCGCTCAGCTTAAGAGCCATCGCCCGGTGTGGTTTGGCTCGGATGTCGGCTTCTACCGCGACCGGCAAGGGATAGCGTGGGACGATAAGGCGCTCGATTATAAGAGCACGCTTGGCTTCTCCCTCGAATTCGATAAGGAGAGCATGCTCGATTATTCGGCAAGCGCGATGAATCACGCGATGCTCATCACGGGCGTCAATCTCGACAAGGACAATAAAGCAAACCGCTACAAAATCGAGAACAGCTGGGGAGAGGATAATGGCGTAAAAGGGTATTACGTCATGAGCGCAAGCTGGTTTGACAAATTCGTTTATCAGGCCGTCATCGACAAACGATTCCTGAACGAGGAAGAAAAGAAAGCCCTTGAGGGCGATCTCATCCACCTCAATCCTTGGGATCCGATGGGGACTTTGGCCGATTAGCCTTCTAGCGCTGCCTTCACGGGCCGCGCTTTCTTCTTCTCCTCACGTTGCATTCGATGAACAAACGAACGCATATGAGAATGAACCAAAAAGAGAAAGGCCGATATTTGGTCTATTCTTTCGATAACTTGTCGAGAAAAACAGGAAACAAATAGAGCGGAAGATTTGACAAATCCCCATCTTTGAAGCGGTCTTTGCACGATACGAGGTATTTTGAGAATACGGATTTTGAATATTTATCTCCGAAAGAGTCGATCGACTTATGGTTTTGCGTTTTGTTTGATTTGACTTCAACCGGGATGACTTTGCCGCCTTTATTGAGAAGAAAATCGATTTCGTAATCCTTTTTCGAACCCTCTCGGGGGAAAGTGAAGTAATACAAGTTTCTATTCGAGGCCGCTATCATCGCTGAGACGGCGTTTTCGTATAGATAGCCCAAATTGGCATCCAATTTGTTCGATAACAGCTTTTTGTAAATATCTTCGTGAGTGCCGCTATCGGCATTGAATAGCAATGTGACGAATAGACCTGTATCGGCAACGTAAAGCTTGAATTTCGTGAAATCGATGCAGGAGCTCAAGGTCGGTGAGATGTCCAGCGTGTCATAACAGCAGTTGACGATTCTCGAGTTGATAAGATCGAAAAGCCTTTCGTTATCTTTGGCTGTTTTCTTTTTCAGGCCGTATCCAAAAGAGAACCTGTTTTTCTTTGCCACCAATTGCGCGGGGATGGATTCATACATCTTCGAAAGGCGCCCAGATTCGTCTATTTTCATCAAGTCATCTTTATAGAGCGTGATAATATCCCTTTTGATTCTATCGATTTCATTGAAATTTTTCTTTTCGATATAGGCTTGAACGGCTTGTGGCATTCCGCCGACCGCCATATAGATTCGGAAATCGCGGACAAGAGCCCTATTTGCGCTCTCGCCAATCGCTACTCCGGTATCGTAAAGCTGTTGAAGTAGCGGATAATTGCCCCCAACGGCGTCATTCCATTCTTCATAATCCATAGGATGGACGCTGATTTTCCTTTCCTCGGACGGAATCAAGATGGCGCTTGCGTTTTTCTTTATCGATATTAATGAACCTGTTTCAATGTAGTCATATCTTCCATCTGCGACAAGATATTTTATGGCTTGCCGCGCTTTCGGAAAAAGTTGGACTTCATCGAATATGATTGCGGAATTTCTGACATATAGGTTGATTTTCGTGATGGCCTGGAGTCTCATAAAGAAAAGATCGAGATTGGAGATGTCTTCGAAAGCGTCAAGGATCTCTTTGTTGGCATTGCCGAAATCGATAAGGATGAAAGAGCGATATTCCTTCTCTGCGAATGCCTTTACAATCGTCGATTTTCCTACTCGCCTAGCCCCTTCCAATAAAACGGCGCACGATCCCTTGCATTCGTCTTTCCATCGCTTCAGCTCGTCATAGGCTTTTCTTTTGAACATGCTATCATCTCCTAATCTGGATTATATGGAAATAAATGCCTTTTTTCTACGTTAGTTTTTGATTTTCGGCGCCATTTTCCCATGTTCGTTTTGCAATTTCGACGCCATTTTCCCATGTTCGTTTTGCGATTTCGACGCCATTTTCCCGCTTTCTCAATCGATTCCACCCGTAAAAGCGCGCGCTTTTTAGCCTTTTATGGACTTTTCAAAAGATGGATTGCGGCCAACCATTATCGATGCATTGATGAGATAGACTCTATGGGTCAATCTTCGCTTAGATAAAAGGAGAAAAAAGCGGTGAGGAGAGGATCTTCGTAAGAGGAACTGGAGGCGTGGCTCCAGGCTATATATGAGCCATCGCCATATACATTGACCTCTTCCTTGGTGAGCTCAAGCCCCACGAGGTTCACTCTCTTGACGCCGGCTTTTTCCAAAATAGCCTCATTGGTGAGGAATTCGTTTGTCCTAGAGGAAGAGAAGTACGATTCGGATACTTTGTATTTGTTTCCGTCTTTTATGACAGTGTCATTCCCCCAGACGAACATATCGCGGATGGAAGTGGCTTTGCCTAAGGCTGGGAGATTGTAAGTGAAGGTGGGCACATATCCTTCTTTATAGCCGAATTCCTCGTTTAGGGCGCTCGATAAGCCGTATTCATCTTTGAAGGAGACCCAGTTGCTATAGGCGATTCGCTCATCCTCATCCCCGTCTTTGTCAGGCGATTTGCCGTTATATAGGCGCACACCTTCGCTGTCGCAGTCGAATAAGTAGCTTCTTTTATATAAGGAGGAGGAAGCGAGTTCCTTAAGATGGTGGTTATTGAGATAAAAGCAGTCTGAGCAGCTGCTGCGCGAAAAGCCGATCACAAAAGGCGTTTCGCCTTCGTAAAGGGCGTCAAGCTGATTCTTGTTCACGTAAAGAAGCGATCCGACTTTCGCGTAAGTCGAGATCCAATTGGCGAGGGTGGCGTAATCTTTCCCCATATCGTCTTCCTCGGAGAAACTGCACTGCTCAAAAAGCGTTCCGTCTTTGAAGATGGCGATGGTGCTTTCGTTCTTCGTGAGCTTCAAGCCCAGATAATCCTTGGAGGAGAAATCGCCGAGCGCCATATAATTGACCTCGAGATTGCTGTATTTGCAGTATTTGGCGAGGTTATCGCGCGTAAGGGTCCAGCAAAGGCAGTCGGAGCTTGCTCCGCGCACCACCAAAAAGAAGCTGCTTTCGTTTTCGACCAAAGAAGAAAGGTCGCTATAGGAGATGCTTTTGAAGTGATTGACCCCCTTCTCGCTTTCATCGTAGAGCCTCCCATAAGGGATAGTGACGGGCTCGACTGAGGATGAGCATCCCCCTAGAGAGAAAAAGATGGGCGATAGAAGTGTCAATATGAGCGTTTTTTTCTTCATGAAGGATAGTTTATATTTTCTTCGCCCGAGTGCAAGAAAAGCGAGCGAAAAAAACGGAGCGTTTCCTTTTTGGGGCCCCTAGATGAAACAAAGGAGAAAAAAGAGTCCGTTTTTTCGGCATTTTCCTGTGTCTATGAATCTCAATTTTCCTTCGGTGGGAGCAAAGGAAAAAGGGGTGAAACGAGAGCAAAAGGGAAAACCGATGAAAATTGATGAAAAAAGTTGTTGAATTCGCTTCCGATTTATCCCATTATTTCCCCCGTCAAATAATCCTGCTCGACTAGAGGTGATGTTGGCATTTGTTGGTTGTTATCTTGATTAAGCGGGAGGCAATGCGATGGACGCTAATACAATCATTTCATTACAGCATGTCCGCAAAGAATTCGACAACGGCTCTTTCGTGGCCGTCGAGGATTTTTCGCTCGACATCAAAAAAGGCGAATTCGTCACTCTTTTGGGGCCGTCAGGCTGCGGGAAGAGCACTACTTTGAGGATGATCGCCGGCTTTGATATACCGACTCAAGGCCAAATTCTCCTGAACGGGAAGGATATAACCTCCCTCCCGCCGTATAAACGGCCCATCAATACCGTTTTCCAGCATTACGCCCTTTTTCCTTATCTCGACGTCTACGATAACGTCGCTTTCGGGCTTAAGCTCAAGAAGGTGCCGGTCAAAGTCAAAAACCGCAAAGGCGATGAGGTCATCAAATACAAGCACCTTTCGGCGAAGGAAATCGACGAGAAAGTGGCCAAAGCCCTCGAAATCGTCGACCTCAGCGAAATGGAAGACCGCAACATCGGGACTCTCTCGGGCGGGCAGCAGCAGCGCGTGGCCATCGCTAGGGCGATTGTCCTTGAGCCAGAGGTTCTTCTCCTCGACGAGCCTTTAAGCGCTCTCGATCACAAAATGCGGAAAGACATGCAAATCGAGCTCAAGGAAATGCACAAAAAACTCGGCATCACCTTTATCTATGTCACCCACGATCAGGAAGAGGCCCTCACGATGAGCGACACGATCGTCGTCATGAGCGACGGGCTCATCCAGCAAGTCGGGACCCCTGAAGATATATACAACGAGCCGATCAATGCCTATGTGGCCGACTTCATCGGCGAAAGCAACATCTATAACGGCACGATGGTGGGCGAGAGGAAAGTCCATTTCCTCGGCGCCAAATGGGATTGCGTCGATGATTTTTCCCTCAACGAAAAAGTGGATGTCGTCATTCGTCCAGAAGACGTCATCCTAAGCGAAAAGGAAAACGGGAACATATCCGGCATCATCACGAGCGCGGTTTTCAAAGGCGAAGACTATAGCTATCTCATCTCCGTAGGCAAAGCCGAGGTCAGCTGCCGCGACCATAAAGCGCGGAAAGTTGGGGCGAAAGTCTATATTTCCGTCGAGCCGGAGAATCTCCAGGTCATGCATAAAGACGTCACGAGCAACATCTGGGGCGAATCCTATATCGGGAAAGACGGGCTCGTCTATATCGGAAGCGATGCCTTCGAAGCCGACTTGACGCAGCTTCTCAAAGGCAGCGTGATGAACGAAGACGGCTATCTTTATGATCCGAGAAGCAAAAAGCAATATGATTTGACTGATGCCGAAATCACCTTGAGCTGCGATTTCGATGCGGTCAATCTGAGCGATGATCTCTCCAAAGGCAAAGCGATGGGGAGGATCATCTCAAGCGTCTATAAGGGCGACCATTACCAATTCATCATCCGCACGGAGGAGGAAGAGGATTATATCGCCAATTCCCCATATGAGTGGAACCTCGACGATGTCGTGAGCGTCGACATCGAAAAAGAGAGCTTCCGTCTTCGCTTAAAGAAGGATATCTCCGTCTATGAGAAAAACGACTGATAAGGAAGAAAGAAAAGGCAAGATCCTTTCTTTCTTCGCCCTTAAGCGGAAAAATCTCGCCATACCTTACGCTCTTTTCCTGACCCTCTTCGTGATCATCCCGCTCATCCTCATCGTTTTTTATGCTTTCACCGATGCCGATGGCAATTTCTCCCTTTCCGCCTTGGTGAGCTTTTTCACCACGGCAAGCAAGCTCAATGTCCTCGTGATGAGCCTTTTCATGGGATTGCAGACAACGATCATCTGCTTGCTTCTAGGCTATCCTGCCGCTTATTTTTTGGCCAACCGCAAGTACAACAAAAACGCCGTTTTGGTGCTTTTGTTCATCATGCCGATGTGGATCAACTTCGTCATCAGGACCGGGGCCACGCGCGATTTGCTCCTTTGGATCGGCATCGCCGGCGGGGAGCATCCATGGGCCGCGACCCTCATCGGCATGAGCTACAACTATCTGCCTTTCACGATCCTTCCTTTGTATACGACGATGCTGAAGCTCGATAAATCGCAAGTTGAAGCGGCCGCCGATTTGGGGGCTAATCCCTTCCAAGTGTTCACCAAGAGCGTTTTGCCGCAATCTTTCCCAGGCATCGTGAGCGCTTCGGAGATGGTCTTCATGCCCGTGATGAGCTCGTATGTCATAAGCGATACCCTCTCAGAAGGGAAAATCGCCTTGTTCGGCAATTCGATTTATCTCAATTTCACCAATAGCCAATGGAATGAAGGGAGCTTCATGGCTCTCATCATGCTCTTCCTCATCGGCATCAGCATGCTTTTGACGCACCGTTTCTCGGGGAGCGACGCCGCAACGGCAAGAGGAGGCAACCTATGGTAAGCAAGGAGAGGAAAGAGCGCCTCCAGAAAGTCGGTGGGCTCGCCTATATCTGGATTCTGCTCGCTTTGATGTACGCCCCAATCATCGTTTTGGTCATCTTCTCTTTCACCGATTCGCCAAAACTCGGGACGTGGAACGGCTTCACTTTGACTTTGTATCGCGATCTTTTCCTCGACAAGAAAGTGCAGACGGCGATTGGCAATACCGTCATTATCGCCCTCATCAGCGCGACGGTTGCGACTTTCCTCGGGACAATCGGGGCGATAGGGACGTTTGAGAGCAAAAGGAAAGTCAAACGCGCGATCGAATTCTCGACCCAGATCCCGGTCGTCAATCCGGAAATCGTCATTGCTTTATCTCTCACCATCAGCTTCGTCTTCCTCGGCACTTATATCTTCAAGGATATGCAGTT
>CAVKAR010000062.1:0-9341 GCA_963654425.1 Lachnospiraceae bacterium | reverse complement strand
ATACGTATCAAACGAGCTTGAGCAAATGCTTCTTGAATAGCGATGCCCGACAAGTTGGCCGAGAAAATAACCGTCATCGAGTGCGCTTGACGAGTGAAATTCGGTCCACCGCGTTCACTCGATCGATTCTTCTTTCTTGTGTCTTGCTTCCGCCTCACCTATCTAACAGGACTCCTATATAGTCCTATATTTTGTGAAAGCCTTGATTAAGGAAATCAAAGGATCAGAGTGGTTTTAGCCTAATTTCTCAAGCACCCTATAGGCACCACGTAAACGCCGTCTTGCCGACGATACGCATAATCGCCGATTCCCGTTATAACCATAAGGAAGGATGGCGCTTTCATCTTGTCTGTATCGATTTTTACTTCGATGATTTTCAAGCTTTTTGCCCCTTCTTCGATTTGCTTTTCGCCTCCAAGTTTGATTTCGATAAGACTGTATTTGCCGTTCCTAAGTTGAATCACGGCATCGCATTCGCATCCTTCTTTGTCTCTATAATGAAACACTTCGCCGTGCAAGGCATCAGCGAAAACGCGAAGGTCTCTGACGCAGAGCGTCTCAAACAAAAAGCCGAACGTCTTCAAATCATTCAGCAAATCATTTGGGCCAATCCCCAATGCTGCGACTGCGATGGATGGATCGACGTAGTATCTAGTATCAGAGGTGCGGATGGCGGTTTTCGATCTTAGGTTTGGATTCCATGCGGGCATATCTTCCACGACGAAGATTTTCCGGAGAGCATTAACGTATGAAGCAACAGACTCTTCATCGAAATTCTTTTTGTCGTTATTGAAAACGTCGGCGGCTAAAACGGTATTTGGAACCTGTGAGCCTTGATTTCTTGCGTAGGAGCGCATGAGGCGTTTGACTCTTTCAGCGCTCTTTCGCACATTATCTGCGCGATTTATATCGGAATGAACGACTGAAGCATAGTAATCGAAGGCTTGGTCTAAAGCGATTTCATCGCGCATATCGATTGCTTGCGGCCAGCCCCCGCGGCACGTAAGGAAAGCGAGACGTTCGAGCGTCAGCTCAGAAGTCCCTTGGATATCCGCATTTCCGTCAAATAAGGATCCCAGGCTGACCTCGCCTGTAGAATCCCCTGATTCATAGAGGCTCATGGGCCTCATCATGAGCCAAGTGAACCGTCCCGTTCCGGAATGGGCAATCTCGCTAGAATCGATAGGGACGGCGGAGCCAGTGAGAATGAATTGCCCAAGGTTTTCGCGATGATCGACTTCAAAGCGGATTGCGTCCCAAAGCTTTGGGGCAAGCTGCCATTCATCAATCAATCTTGGGGCGGCCCCTTGCAGCAAACGCTTGGGGCTTAATTCCGCCATTGCTGTGTTTTGCGCTTTTTTCTCCGGGTCATCCATATAAAGAATACTTGAGGCGAATTGCTCAGCGGTAGTCGTTTTGCCGCACCACTTCGGCCCTTCAATCAATACCGCGCCTTTCCCTTCTAGCTTTCTTCGAAGAATATCGTCAGCAATCCTTTTTCTGTAGTTTTTCATTTTGAATACCGCCCACTTCTTTTTTCTTTAGTATCCATATTGTTCAACATTTTTAATGATAATGCGATAATTTTCCGACGATTGGCAAATTATTTTTCCGACGATTGGCAAATTATTTTTCCGACGATTGGCGGGATTTCATTCCGATGACTGCGCCGATGGAAAGAAGGAGAGCAAGTAACAAGTCGCTTATCTTCCTTGAGTCAGGAACCAGGAAACGGGAGAGGTTCCCACAGTATTTAAAGAACCATCCAAAACGCGATAGGTAGACGATCGATTGATAAAGGAGACTCCGCAAAAAGAATCATTAATCGTGGAAAAATGTTGATATTTCATCGTTAATATTAAAAAATAAGATTAGCAAGGAAAAATAAACAATGATATACGATCACGACATGCTGAAAGACAAGTACAAGGGGTATTCCAACGTTAATCAAAAAATCGCCTTGGAGGCCGCGAAAGGCAGCTTTACCAAAATCAAGCGGGGTCTTTACTCCGATAACGTGAAAATGGACGCGCCGGTTCTAGCGAACGTTTGTCTCTCCCCTTCCTATCTTTCCTTTGAGTACGCGCTCGCTTTCTACGGGCTCATTCCGGAGAAGGTCTCGGTCTATACTTCCGCCTCTTTCGGGAAGAAGGGCAGCAAGGTCTTTGAAAGCAAGGATTTGGCGCTCTCTTATTCGTATATCCCTGCGCGAGCTTTCAAAGATGGGGTGAGCTTTCTACAGAATGAAAAGGGAATGCGCTACAAAATCGCCCGTCCGGAGAAGGCTTTATGCGACACCCTTTATTCCCGCTACCCCGTCCGCTCCCTCAAAGAACTCAAAACGATGCTTTTCGAGGATCTTCGAGTAGACGAAGACCGGTTTATGAAACTCGACTTCCCCTTCCTTTTGAGAATCATCCCCCTCTACCATTCTTCGACATTGAACGTTTTCGAGAAATACATACGGAAGGAGCTAAGCAATGAGCGCGATCAATGAACTCATCGAACTGCGTCATCCATCTAGTCTTGAGGAAAGCAAAGCCGCTTTGCGAGAAGTCCTTCAGGGCATCGTCCTTGTCGGATTGAGCAAAGGCGGTTTCTTCTCGAAAGCTTCTTTTTATGGTGGCACGGCATTGAGGGTTTTTTGCGGTCTCAACCGCTATAGCGAGGACCTCGACTTCACTTTGAAGAATGAAGACGGATCCTTTTCTCTTGAGCCTTATCTCGGCTACGTGACGGATTTTGCCTCCTCTTACGGAATCACGCTTGTAACCGAGCTCAAGAAAAAAGAAATCCGCACGCCCATCGAAAGTGCCTTCGCCAAAGTCAATACCTACTCGACTTTCCTCAGCCTGAAGCTGGATGATGAATTCATAGGCCTCCTTCATAAAGATGAGTCCATCAAGATCAAATTGGAGGTCGATCGCTCTCCTTCACTCGGCTTTATTGCGGAATCTCGATGGCTCGATGAACCCGAATTCGCCTCAATCTCCGTGTTGGATGAGCCAAGCCTCTTCGCTGGAAAATTGCATGCGGTGCTGTGCCGGAACTACAAAAACAACGTAAAGGGACGGGATTATTATGATTTTCTCTTCTTTATGAAGAGGAAAGTGCCCCCTAATATGGCTTATCTTCATAACAAGCTCGTGAGCACTGGCAAGATTGCGGAAACCGACGCATTCGATATGACACTCTTGAAGAGGATGCTTTCGGAGCGCTTTGAGACTGTTGACTTCCTTAAGGCCAAGGAAGATGCGCAAAAGTTCCTTTACGAAAAGGAGAACCTGGATTACTTCACTAAGGACCTCTTCTTGGATATGTTGAAAAGGCTTTAAGGCAAAAAGGCAAGAAGGGCCAGCCAAAAACAATAACCCGCTCTCCTCCGTTTCTCTTCTTAAGAGGAAAGGGATGATTAGGCGACGAATAGGGCAATGACGATTCATTCATCCTCATCGGCTTTTTTATCATTCTTGCTATCCATAGGGCCGAAATATGTCGGTCGTTTTGCCTTGCGCGTCATCTGTCCAGCTGCCCTGATTATCCCTTAGGCTCATCCGCACGAAACACAATTGATTACAGTAAGAGAAAGCGGCCAAAATACACGACTCCTAAGGACGTCTTCGACCAATAAGGAGAGATAACAAGGAACGGAAATCAGCGTCCGAAGAGCTCCAAAATCACGCCTACATGGATAATAAAGGCGCTCTTCATAAGACTCACGCGATATAAATTAGAATGAATCACAGGCAAAAAGCCATATAAGAGGGAATACACAAGATACCGTTTTCTTTTTTGGAAAGATTGCGGGGATGGATGATGATGGCTTCAGCGATCCTATTCTTGAATTTATCAGTGAAAGCATTCAGGGATTTCGTAGTGTATTTTTTGCCGGATTTGACTTCGATGGGAATAATCTGGCCATTCGCTGCGTTTCCGTTCGAGATAATGAAATCGATTTCGATGTCGTTTCGGTGCTTCTCTGCTGAGTAATGCGAATAAAAGAAAAGCTTGTATCCATTGCTGACGAGGGCCTGGGCAATCGCGTTCTCGTAAAACATTCCTTCATTGATCGATAGATTGCCCAAGATCATCTCGTTATATATGTGCTTTTCATCATCGTCGTTTTCGTCGAAGGCTTGGCTCAGCAAAAGTCCCGTGTCGCACAAGTAGCATTTAATCGAGGAGCGATCCTCGTTGAGAGAAAGCCCGGCATTCGGGTCACGGCAGAGAAAGCACTCATTTGCGATCGCTGAGTCGGCAAGCCAGAAGAAAGCCTCTTCGAAATTCTCGTATCTGCCTCCTTTTTTCAGTTCACTCAAGACGATTTTTCTGTCGTGTTGCGAAAGGAAAGAGGGAATCTGCTCAAACAAGGAGAGGACTTTCGCTTTATTTCTGGATTTGATTTTCATGATGTCGGCGCGATAAAGCGCAAGAATATCCTTTTTCTCTTCTTCCGCCTTCATGAAGGACTTGTTGTTTTCCAAGAAAGCGCTGATGCTCATCGGCATCCCCCCGACGAGTACATATTGCCTCCAAAGCAGCATCGCTTTCTCGTGCAATTCCCTTGGCAAAGCCTCTCTTCGCGCGTAGCACGCTTTGATAAGCTCCGAGAGCGGCCTTTCGTCCATAGCCCACAAGAATTCCTCAAAATCGAGCGGGAACATTTTGATTGAGCGTTCTTCCGATGGAATGAGGATTCCTTCCACGTTCTCATGAATTGAAATGAGAGAGCCTGTCTCAAGGTAATCATATCTCCCATCTTTCACAAGATGCTTTATAGCCTCTCTTGCCTTTGGGCAAAACTCGATTTCGTCGAATATGATGAGCGATTTTCTTGGTTTGAGCTCTTTGCCATATGAGGCAAAAAGAAGCATGAACAAAGTATCGAGGTCGTTAACGTATCTTTCAAAATACCCTTTGATTTCCTTGCTGGCCACCGAAAAATCGATTAAAAGATATGATTCATATTCGTTTTGCGCGAACGCCTCCGCAATCGTCGATTTGCCAACGCGCCTAACCCCTTCTATCAAAAGGGCCTTGCTGCCTTTCGTTTCATTTTTCCATCGACGCAGTTTCGCGTATATTTTTCTCTCGAACTTCATGCAAATCCCCCAAATAGCCACTATATTATCAACGAAAAATACACAAAGCGCAACTTTGATTACGAGCAAAAACTACATAATGCGCTATTTTAGAAATGCTCATAAATGACGTAATGCGCGCTTTTGATAATATCTAACCCGCAATAATAAGAAGTGCGGCGTCACGAGCAAAAAAGCGCCCTTCGAAAGCCATAACACGCTCTCCTCCCCTTCTCTTGAGAAGAAAAGGGATGATTGGGCGGCGAATAGGGCAATGACGATTCATTCATCCTCATCGGCTTATTTATCATGCTCACTATCCGTCAGGCCGAAATATGCCGTTGATTTTGCCTTCGCTTCAAGTTCCCGCTACCCATATTTATCCCTTAGGCTCATCGGCATGAAACGCTGCAAATATGGCAAGAGGAAATGATTGAATAATAGTTTTATAAAACCGACGCTCTCCGTTAAGAAAGCGGCCAAAGAAGAAAAGTCGTCAAAGAATAAATGAATATGCGACTATTTGTCTTTCTATATAAGCGATAGAGCGATGGCGTTTATCGATAAAGAGAGCAAGAAGATGAATGCGAATCAAATAAGACATTCGTTTTGTAAAACGGCCCCACTCCTTCCAGTAAGCCAATGGGGGCTGAAACATGCTTCCTAATCTAGATCCTCGCGGGCGAGAGGGGGAGAAAGCGAGCCGATATCATGGATGTAACGTCAATCGTGATTATCCTGATACTGATTTACCTTCTGGTGAACGAAAAAGGGCCTAACGACCGTAACAGGCGTTAGGACTCCCAAGTACATCTTCATTATAGCCTGGCTTAGCCGTTAGGCAATAGTGGTCTCATCTCGCTCACGGGGCGAAAGATGAAATGGGGATAGTCGTTTTTTAATCAATCAGGCCTATTGAGAAACCGTCATATTCAAATAGCAAAATCAGGCATAAATTTTGGCTAAATAAGCCAAATATCGAGTAAAAATACAAAAATCACACGGAATGAAATTGCCGAAACACACGGAATAAAATTGCTGAAACACACGGAATAAAATTGCCAAATTTCATGGAATTACTTAAAATAAGGACAAAAGGATCCGAATATGCAATTGAAAAATTATAAGCCGAGAATAATCGATAAAACCGTGGAAATGTATTTGAAGACATTCGGGGCGCTTCTTCTCGAAGGACCGAAATGGTGCGGGAAAACATGGACGAGCAAATATCACGCCGCCAGCGAATTTTCGCTTTCTTCTTCCAAAGGCAACTTCAACAACAAGAAGATCGCGGAATTGAATCCCGATTTGGCCTTGGTCGGAAAAAATCCGCGTTTGATAGACGAGTGGCAAGTGGTGCCATCTATTTGGGATGCCGTGAGAAACAAAGTCGATGAGTCGGAAAAGAAAGGACGATTCATCTTAACAGGCTCCGCTTCCATCGACAAAAGCGAATATATCCATTCCGGCACTGGCAGAATCGCCCGTTTGAAAATGAGACCGATGTCGCTTTTTGAATCAGGGGCCTCCAGCGGAACGGTATCTTTGGAAGATATTTGCTTAGGGAAAACTAGCGATGTTTTCATAGGTGACGTCGAGCTAGATAAAATAAGCGAGCTCATCTTAATGGGCGGTTGGCCGGCTTTGGAAGGCATGAGTTTAAAACAGGCGATGCTCATTTCAAAAGAATACGTAAAAGCCATCATCGATGAAGATATCTACAAAGTAGATGATGTGAAAAGGGACAGCCATAAGATCGAATTGCTCCTCCGCTCTTTAGCAAGGAACGAAGCTACCACCGCCACCAATAAAACCCTGAGGAACGATATCAAGGAAAAGGATTTCGATGATGTCAGCATCGACACGATAGCCGATTATTTGAACCTGTTCAACAAGCTATTCATAACGGAGAATATCCCGCCATACGGCGGTGGCAATAGGTCGACGTTACGTTTGAAGCAAAGCGAAAAGCGGCATTTCGTTGACCCGTCTTTACCAGCTGCCTTGCTGCATCTCTCCAAAAAGAAGCTGATTGACGATTTGGAGTTATTCGGCCTGCTCTTCGAATCGCTGGTGGAAAGAGACTTATATACATATGCCGAGAGTTTCGAGGCAAAGCTCTATCACTACCAGGATTATGATAACGATGAGATAGATGCCGTGATCGAAACTAACGATGACTCCATATGTTTTATCGAAATCAAGCTCGGCGCCAATCAAATAGAGGGAGCCGCCCGCAATTTGGTGCGCATTAACGAGAAAATCGCCAAAAAAGGCGGAAAGAAGGCTGACTCCCTCTGCATCATCTCGGGGCTGAGCAACGCCGCGTATCGGCGGGAAGATGGAGTGTACGTCGTCCCTTTTCTCTCTTTGCGACCATAAGAAGCAGGCTCCATTGCCTCTTTTCCCAAAAAGAAATCGCCGCATTTCCGCGACGATGCTTTTCGCTATCTTTCGATCCTTATTTGCTGATATCGGCTTTGGTAATCTCGATCTCGTACGGGGTGGCGGCTTCCACTAAGACGGTATCGCCGACCCAGTGATCGATGAGAGCTTTGCCGATCGCGCTTTGATCGCTGATCGAAGGCACTTCGCCAAAGGCGTTGGCTTCGATCGTGCCCACTAAGCGGACGGTGACGGTCTTGCCGTCATTGAGTTTCTTGTAGGTGACGGTATAGCCAAGGTTTATTTTCTTGCCGGATTTGGAATTCTCCTCGATGATGACGGCGATATCCTTGATATGCTCGATCTCCGTGATACGGGCTTCGATCTGGGCTTGCTTGTTTCTTGCGGCATCATAATCGGCGTTTTCGCTTAAGTCGCCTTGGGAGCGGGCGAGTTTGAGCTCCTCGATGACCTCAGGGCGCTCATTATCGATAAGATTGCGGTATTCTTTCTCTAACTTTTCCATGCCCTCGCGGGTCATGATGATCTTTTCTTCTGCCATGGTTGCTACTTCCTTTCAAAGGGGCAAAAGGAATTATACGCTCTTTCTTTCAAAGAGAAAGAAGGGAAAAGGGAGGCTAGCGCTCGTTCTTATCGCCTTTTATATCGGCTTTAGCCTCTCTGACGACCATCTCACCCATCTTCATCCCGGTCTTCTTCTCCACCTCCATCTTAAAGACGCGAATGGCAAGTTCGTGCTTATCAGTGCAATAGCGTTCCATCTCTTTGGCGATATGTTCGCTCACAAGGGCGTAATTGCCCAATCCCAAATTGACGCGTTCGAGCTTGCTGGCGATGGATTCTCTCTTCGGAGCGCATCGATCTTTCGGCGGGAACTGCAACAAGGGCCGCAGTTCCGGCACCGCATTCACAATCGAAACGAGGATAGTTTCGCTATTAGGCAAAAGCGAATTATAGCCATAGGCCGATCCATCCTCGAAAACGGCAATCAATAGCCCTGGGATTCCACATGCCCCAGGGCTAGCGTAATAGAGGATGATCGGCTTTTTGCCGACGATTTCATCAAGACTCTCGTTGGAGAAAACCTGAAACATGCTTTCACTCCCTCCCTAGTCAAGAACATAATGAACCGCATTCGATGATTCCCTGATGCGTCGGATATCGCTGTAGAGGAGATAATGCTTCTTCTTCAACTCAGAGACGAGATTCATGAGAAAGTCTCTGTTCTTGATGAGGATTTCATTAGCCTTGAACATATAGCGTTCAATCTCGGCTTGGGTGATGGCCTCGGCTTTGGCAAGGGAATATTCGCTCATGGCGTAACTATTGCTTGCGGTATCGAGCGCCCCGATTCCGGCGGTGCCATTGTCGGAGATGCCAGTATGGATCATCTCAATAGCCTTGCTCAAATCGCTTTGGCATCCGCTCGCGCATCTTCCTCTTCCGTATAACTCGCAAGCGGCTTTCCCGCCGAGAGAGACGAGCACGCACTCGCCTCTCCTTGAAAAGTCATGGGCGAATTTGGTGAAACCATTGGATTGCTTATCCGTTGATTCGGAAGCGAGCAGGAAACCAACGCTCCCAGCCTTCAAGCTTTCGGCGATGACGGCGTGGCCAGCTTCGTGGATGCAGGTATCGAGGAACTCCTCATCGGTGCATTTGAGACTCGTATCCTCATTGCCGTGAAACCAATCGCCGTAATAGGCTTCAACGATGTCATCGATCTCGATGCACTCTTTCTTTTTGTAGGCGGCCTTGATGGCGCTTTCGTTCATGATGGTCTCGAGTTTGGCGCAGCTTTCGTATTTGATCATCATATTGACGTCTTCATAGTTCAGCCCCGCATTGACGTTT
>CAVKAR010000061.1:0-9370 GCA_963654425.1 Lachnospiraceae bacterium | reverse complement strand
CTTCAAAGGGCACGACGGCCGAATTGAAGATACGGTCGATGCCTTTTGCGGCCGGGCGTTTCGTGATCGGATTGCCCGAATATCTCCATAAGGGCAAATCTCCGGCTTTCTTCCTTTCCTCGAAGGGGATATTCGGAAGGCTTTCGGCGTTAGAGAGAACTTTTTTCATGATGATAGGCTCCTTATTTGACGGCTCCGGAAGTCATACCGCTGTATATTTGCTTCTGGAGGAAGACGAAAACGATGATAGTGGGGACGATAGCCATCACCACGCCTGCGCAGACCACGCCCCAATCGGTATTGGTGGCCCCATTCATCTTCTGGAGGAAGGTGGAGACGGTGTAGTGGTCAGGCATATAGAGTGATGGGAGATAGAAGTCATTGTAATAGGCAATGCCTTTGATGATGACGACGCAAGCGATGGCTGGCTTCATGAGCGGGAAGACGATGCGCCAGAAGATTTTCCAGTAGCTGCATCCGTCGACTAGCCCAGCTTCGTCCAAATCCTTCGGTATCCCGTCAAGGAACTGAATGAAGATATAGATGGAGATTATATCCGTCCCTCCATATAGGAGGATGAGAGCAAAGGGCTGAGCGGCTTCGCTCGTGAGCCCCATTTTGGAAATGAGCCCGAAGACGGATACCTGCATCGTGACGCTTGGGATGATGGAGGCGATAAGGAAAAGGGCCCGGACGAGCTTCTTCCCTTTGAAGGAGAAGCGCGAGAGGACATAAGAGACGAAAGCCCCTGACATCACCGTGAAAACGATGGAGATGGCGGCAATGAGGATCGTCCAAAGGAAAGCCTGGCCTAGGGTAGTCGGGTTATAGCTAGAGAGCGACTGGAAATTCCAAGCCGATGGGTGAGGGAGACCCGAAGCATCATAGCTTATCCCAAAGTAATTCGACCAGCGGAGCTCGGCGGGGAATAGAAGCGGGTTAGAGCCCGTGATCTCGGCGTTGTTTTTGAAGGAAGAGGTCAAAATGACATACATCGGGAGGAGGACAATGAGGGCCGATACGACAAGAGAAAGATACATCAGGACGGTCAAAACGATCTGAAGAGGCGTCTTTTTGTATTTGACGCTGCTCGTCAGCGATTCCCTTTTCCGCTCATAATGAGCGATCTCTAATCTCTCTAAGAATGTGTACATATTTTCAATCCTCGACTTTCTTCTCGACCGTCTTCTGGACGAGCGCGACAATGGAGACGATCACGAGCATCACGATGCCCAAAGCCGCCCCTAATCCGATATCGCGGTTCACGAAGGCGATATTGATGGTCTTCATGATGAATGACTGAACGACGGAATTATTCGGCTGCATGATGTAAGGTATCTCGAAGACCTGGACGGCCCCATTGACCGCGAGGATGAGATTGAGGAAAATGATTTTCTTGATGGAAGGGAGAATGATGTGGGTGAACTGCTTCCATTTGTTGGCCCCATCGATCTCGCTTGCCTCGATCGTGTCTTTGGAAATCGATTCCATGGAGCCGGCGAACATCACCATGTTGTTGCCTAGATATCTCCAAACCGAGATAGCGGCCAAGATGATATTGGCCGACCAGAAGGTGCCAAAGAAAGCCTTATCGCCCTCCCCGAGGAGCTGGCGGATGCTGTTGATGACCCCACCGTCGGCGCTTGGGCGGAGAATGAGCAGCCACATGAGCGAAATAGCCACCCCGTTCAATAAAGACGGGATGAAAATGATGGCTTTGAAGAAGCTCGCTCCGCGCGGGCGGAAATAGAAGATGGTCGCAAAATAAAGCGCCAAAGCAATCTGGATGAAAGAGCCGAGGAGATATATCCCCGATACTTTGAGCGGCTCCCAGTATTCGGCGTTCGTGAAAACGGTGTAGTAATTGTCGACATAGAGGCTATCGGCCCCGAAGGCGACGAAAGTCGGATTCGTGTCGGTGAATCCGCGCATGTGGTACATCGAATATCTCACCATGTCCACAAGCGGGACGTAGGTGAATAGGATAAGCAAAGTCAAAGGTATCGCCAAAAAGCAAAGAATCAAGAGGATTCTCTCGACTTTCAGGCGGTTGGTGCTGTTCAATAGACGGACTCTGCCTTTTCTTTCATGCGCGAGGCTATTATCCATATTGTCTCCTTTCTCCCTCTCCATTTGGGGCCGCCCCCTACTTTATTCTTGCGGCCCCAAAGAGGGACTATCCATTTACTTGATCAAACTGGCGACTTTATCGACTGCCTCGACCCATTTTGCGTTCCAGCCATCCGTGAGCTCGTTGAAGGCTTTGAGCTTATCTTCGTAGCTTCCTTTGCCTGTGGCGGCGGTGACGACTTTCGAGAAGCGGGAGCCGCTGTCATAGAGCTTAAGGCCGGAGATGTCCTCGACTTTGCCGATGATGCCGCTATATTTGGCGCTCGCGGGGCCTTGAACGAGGAATTCGCAGCTCTCGAAGCTCTCCAAACCAGAGGGCATCGCATCATTTGCCATCACGGAGATCCCACCTTCATCGGCGGCATAGCCGGATTCCTCGACCATGAAGGTGACGAATTTCTTCGCCGCTTCCTGGTTTTTGCTCTTTTTGGAGATGCCGTATGAGTAATCGGAGCCGCTTGCGGCGTAATGCTTGCCGTTAGAGGCGGTGAAAGGGAAAGGCATGTAGCCGATGTCATTCGGATTATCGCCGGCATCTTGGCACTGTTTGATGGCCCAGTTCCCGAGCACCATGCATCCAATCTCGCCTTTATTGATCTTCGCTTTCGATCCTTCCCAGTCGGTGGTGGTGTGATCTTCCTCGGTCAGCTCTTTGGCCATGAGGTCGAAATAGAGCTTCGTGCCGAGGTAGTGGCTATCGCCGCTGTCTTTTTTCCAGGCGTTCTTCTCCTCGCACATCGTATTGTTGCGGTAGCTATCATCGCCTGTTAGGAGGCCGCCGCTTAGATGGTCTTCCCATTGGTCAGCCGTCCAGCCATCGTGCGCATTCGTGTAATAGGGGATGCAGTCTTTGGCTTTGCCCTTATCAGAGTCCTTGATTTTCTGCATCGCGGAGAGGAAATCGTCCGGCGTTTTGATCGAGGCTACCTCGACCGAGGCATCGGCGAAAACCTGCTTGTTATAGACGATGCCGCTTACGGTATTCATGCTCGGCATGCCGTAGACTTCGCCATTGTAGTATTTGGAATATAGATACCCGTTCCGGTATTTGCCTGTGGCTTCTAGCTCACTGGCCTTCCCGAAAGAGAGATAATAGTTCGGGAGCTGCTCGGCATCGGTGATCGTGATCATCGAGACGTCGCCATAATCGCCAGAGGTGAGGAGCTTATCGAAATCGCTCGCGTAATCCTTCATCGTCTTGACCTGGACTTTGATGTCGGGGTATTTCTCGTTGAATTTCGCGATGTAGCGGCTATAGGTGCCGTTTGAGTCAAGATCGGTGCGGTTGGAGAGGAATTTGATGGTGGTAGTGCCCTCGCCACTACCTGCGCAGCTTAGCAAAGAAAGCGCGCCGAAAGCGGAAGCGGCAAGGAGGAAGAAACGTCCTTTTATCCTTTTCATAGATTTTCTCCTTTCAAGTTAAATTTTAGTTAATTTACTCGTCTATGATTTGTGGTAAGCCCATTATAGAAAGGCTTTTTTTGGAGTGTCAAAGGAAAATGTAAGCCCTACCAAGGAAAAAAACGGATTTTTGGGGAAAAGCGCTGCTTAATTTGCTTTCTTTAAGTTAAAAGACGCTGTTTAAGTTGTCATTTTTGCCATTTTTGGGCAAAAAAAGCCGTAAAATCCAATGAAAATGCTGATTTTGCGTTTGCTGATTTTTTAGTCAGATTTTAAGTAAGCGAAAAATTAAAGCGCTTACATTCGTTTTTTAAGCTGATTTTTGGGGGGTGAAAACGGCCTTAAGATAAAAATAACTTAAAAAGAAGTTAAAATTAGTTTGTAAAAAGGATAAATGAAAGTTAAATTAGATTCATAAGAGGCAACATATTATATGGATATAACGGTTTTGTCTTTGGAAAATGAAATGAACGCAATGGTTTTTCTTCCTTACGCATCTAGCTACCGTCTTGCCTATATCGGGAAAAAGGAAGAAAAGGAAGAAGCGATAAAGAAGGCTCTATCCTATTTGGATAATAACGCGCGTGCGAAAGAGAGTTTCGCCCTTTTCTCGGAATACGGGAAAGGCGATTACCGCTCGCCTTCGCTTCTACTGAGATCAGCCATCGGCTCTTATTCGACCGCCTTCCGCTTCGAAAGGCTCATCCATAACGACCCTGATTCCTTTCTTTCCTTCAAAGACAAAATCAAAGAATCGCTCACTTTCGTTTACAAAGACGATTTCTATGATTGCGAGCTCTTTCTTTCCTATGCGTCTATGAAGGGATTGAACGGCTTTTTGTCTTATACCTCCCTTTCCAATCACGGAAAGAGGATCGTCGTCGAGAAAATGGCTTCTTTCCAATACGAGATGCTTGAAGAAACTCTCAAAGTGGTCACTCTTGACGGAAAATGGCATGATGAGCGGAATTACCATGAGACGAAGCTGAATGGCGGGAGGCTTGAAGTGGATTCTTATACCGGCACCTCAAGCAGCTTCCATAACCCCTTCATCATGCTCAAAAGCGGCCGAAGCGGGATTTTGTCGACGAATCTCTTCTATGGCGGGAACCACAAGAGCTCCCTTGAGCTCGATGCATACGGCAGAGCCCGCCTCATCGTCGGCGAGAGCGATTTCCTTTTCTCTCGTCCCCTTGAGCAAAACGAGACCTATTCCTCGCCTTTTTGCTATATCGCTGGCGGATCTACGGTGGATGATATCGCCAATGACAATCACGCCTTCATCAAAAACTGCCTTCTGGAAGAAGGGCACAAAACCGCAAAAAGGGAGATTCTCTTCAATTCCTGGGAAGGGGTCTATTTCTCTTTCGATCATGACAAAATCATCGAGATGGCCAAGAAAAGCAAGGAGCTCGGCGGCGAATTGTTCGTCATCGACGATGGCTGGTTCTATAAGCGCGATGATGATAGCAGCTCCCTCGGCGATTGGGAGGATTACGTGAGCAAAACCGGCGGAATCGGGCGTTTGAGCGAGGAAATTAGATCGCTTGGGCTCAATTTCGGCATCTGGATGGAACCGGAAATGGTCTCAAACGATTCGAAACTCTACAAGGAGCACCCCGATTACGTCTTGAGAATCCCGGGCAAAGAGCCGATATACGAACGCCACCAGCTCCATTTGGACTTAAGCAAGAAGGAAGTGCAGGATTATCTTTTCGATAAGGTCTCCCACATTCTGGATACATGCAAAGCATCCTATCTCAAATGGGACTATAACCGCAATTTCACCGATATTTACCAAATAGGCGAAAGCAAAGGCTATTTCGATAGCTACCTAAAAGGATTGGAAAGCTTATTGAAGAGGCTGCGGAAGCGGTGGAAAGACGTCGTTTTCGAGGGCTGCGCCTCGGGCGGGAGCCGCTTCGATATGTTCTCTTTGTCCTATTTCCCCCAGATTTGGACAAGCGATAACAACGACGCCCTGGACCGTTACAAAATAGAGAGCTCGACTTTATTGGCCTATCCGCCTGATACGATGTGCTGCCATATCTGCGCGAGGAAAAACAACGATACGGGGAGGCTTTTCCCTTTTGCCGACCGTTTCAATATCGCCCTCCTTGGGAATCTCGGCTATGAACTGAATCCGCTTTCTCTTTCAGAAAAAGAAGAGGCGGAGATAAAGGAGGCTAACGCCTACTATAAGAGGAACCGCGCCTTCTTGAGCGCCTCATCGCTCCTATTTCTAGGGAAGCCGTATCTAGGGGAGACGGGCGGAGCGATCTTTTTGGGCGAAAAGAAAGCGATCGCCGTCTTGGTCGCAAGAGAGAAAGAAGCATTCATCAAACTCAGAGGGCTGAAAAAGGAGAAACGCTACTACTGCGAAGAGGATAAAAAAGCCTATTCGGGGCAAGAGCTTATGCGAATAGGCGTGAAAGTGAGCGCCGAAGGCTCCTTATATTCCTTCGTTACGAGAAGGATGAGCCTCACCGAAATCGATTGAAAAGGAGAAAGCATATGGCCAAAAAAGTCAAACTCGAGGATATCGCGAAGGCCCTTGGCATCTCGATTGTATCGGTCTCAAAAACCCTCGCTGGGAAAGGCGGGGTGAGCGAAGAGACGAAGAAGAAGATCCTCGCCACCGCCAAAGAGATGGGCTACGTCAAGGAGACGAAAGAGAAAGCAGGGATGGGGAAAAGGGTGAGCGTGGTCATCTCCTCGCGTTTTTTCTCCGATTCCTCTTTCTATTCCAATCTCTATAGCGCTTTGCTCACCCACCTTAACGAAGAAGGCTATACGACGGTGCTCGAGATGGTGAGCCAAAATAGCGAGCGCGAGGATTATCTCCCGCCTTCTTTCGGGGAAGAAAGCTCAGGCATCATTTTCATCGGCGAGATATACCGTCCGCTCGTGGATAAGGCCAAAGAGAGCGGAAAGCCTTTCCTTTTCCTCGATTTCTATGATCCTTCCTATAGCGAGGTCGTAAGCGTCCTCTCCGATTCGTTGCTTGCGAGTTATTTGCTCACGAAGCATCTGATTGAGACCGGCGCGAAAAATATCGTCTACGTGGGCTCGGTGAAAGCCACCTCATCCATCATGGATAGGTATCTAGGCTATTCCAAAGCCATGATAAAAGCGGGCTTAGAGAGATACATCGCCCATATGGATGACCGGGATGAAGACGGGGACTTCCTTGATTTCTCGTTGCCGAGTTTTCTCCCCGATGCCTATTTCTGCAATTGCGACGAGGTGGCTTTTCGTCTCATCCAGAAGCTCCGCGATGCCGGGCATAAGGTGCCAGAGGAAGTGCAGGTATGCGGCTTCGACGATTCGCTTATCTCCAAGCTTTCCTCCATCCAAATCAGCACCGCCCACGTCGATATGGAATCGATGGCCTCGATGGCTACGGCCATCATCAATAAACTCATAAACGGCAAAAACGTCGCGAAGCAGCGCTCTTTGGTGCCTTGCTCCATCATCTACCGGGGGTCAACGAAATGAAAAAAGAAGAGAAGCAAGAGCCTATCGCGGGCAAAGAGAAGGTATATCCCGCCGGATTCGGGAAATCGATTGCCGCCTATTTGCTCGATGCCGCCATCACGATCATCTGCATCGTGATCGGCTATTTTTCCGCTTCGCCCATCTGCATCGAGCATTTCGAGGTGGGGAAGGCCAAAGCCGAGGGGAGATCCTTTTACGAGGATAGCCATCTCGTCTATTTTGACGAGAATGAAGGGGTGAGAAGCTATTACGGGCTTACTTCTTTGACCGATGGATCAGGCGAGCATTATTACGCCATCCTAGAAGAGGCCATTTGGCATTACTATGTCGAATTTCTCGCTTTGGATGAGCGGTGCGATTTTTCATCCGTGGCGGAAAGCAAAAGCGTCGATGCAGCCGAAAAATACGTTTACGAGAAAATCTACGGAATAGACGAGAAGGGAGATGGGAACGCTTATTATCTTCCAAAGAAAAACGAAGATGGGTCCTACTCTTTCTCCTCTCGCCCTGTTTTGAAAGACGGATACAAAAGCGCGATCGATAGCGGCGATGGCGAAATTGAGAAGAAGATCTTAGAAGCCTATATCAATACTGAAAGCGGCTACTACCTCACGCCTTTCGATAACCTCACGAATGGGCAAGGCTATCTAGCTGAAAGGATAAACAGGATCAACGACGCTCAGCGCTTCGCTCTTCTCCCAAGCGCCATCCTTTTCCCCGTCGTCTTCTTTTTCTTGATCCCTCTCATCAACAAAGACGGCAAGACCATCGGCAAGATGATTTTCTCGCTGAGACTCTCCTCCAGGGATCTTCCTCCTTTGCGCTTTTGGCAGAAATTCGTGCATTACGGGGTGATTCTCTCTTATTGGCTATTGATTCTCGTCTCTGGGGTATGGATCGTGATGATCCTTGCCATATTCGCTTCCATCATCGATTACCTCGTGAGGATAATCAACCGCTCTTTGCTCTCTCTCCATGATTTGCTCGCCCATACGGTTGTGATTGACACGAAAAAGAGCGAAAGGATCGAGGAGGAAGAAACGTCTACGCCCAATAAGAGCTGGGAGGATAACTATATCCATAAGGCCAGCGAAGGCAAAAAAGAGGCGGAGGAGGATGAAAGGCTATACGAGATCCTCGACATGAAGACGATGGAAGAGGCCGAGGAGAAGAAAGAGGAGTGGCGGAAGAAAGAGACGGAGTAGCGCTGCTATCTTGCTTAATTTGCTGCCTATGCCTTAAGAGGCTTACTTATAGTATTTCTGGTTTTTGCTCTTCGGCTTATCGGGAATCGTCATTTTTATGAGCCCATTCTTCATTGCGGAATTCAAATAGGAATTCCTTAAGGTCTCTTTGCTTTTGATGCCTAGTTTGCGCATCAATTCGTTTGCTGAGATTGGCATGTCGCGATCAAGCGCCGATAAAAGCCTATCGCCGTTCGAGGATATATTCGCGCTTTCTTTCCTGAGGGAAGCGTAGAGCTCTTCTAAGGCTTTCAAGATCATATCCAGCATAAAAATGATGAAAGCGCCGGAATTCCCTTCTGAATTGCATTTGCTTATGGACGAGCAATATTCTTCTTGCCATTCCTTTATTTGGCTTTCAAGCGGAAGATAAAGGAATATCCGATTCCATTTCGAAAGCAAGACGTTTTGCCAAAGCCGCGCCGTTCTCCCGTTGCCATCGCTAAAAGGGTGAATGAAGAGAAATTCGTAATGAAAGACGCACGATTTGATGAGAAGAGGCGTCTCATCATCCTCTTTCAGCCACGCAAAAAGGTCTTTCATGAGAGTTGGCACAAGTCTTGCCGGAGGAGCCATGAAAATCAACTTTTTGCCATCATAAACGCCTTCGCCATGGTTCCGATAAGCGCCGTCATCATCGTCGAGGCACTTCATAAAAATGGCGTGGGCCTTGATCAAATCCGTTTCATCGCAAGGAGAGAAGAGCTCCATCATCTCATACGCCTCAAAAGCGTTTTTGACTTCTTGAATCTCCCTTTGCGGGCCGATGACGGTTTTGCCGTTTATCACATCGCGGACTTGATTGTATGAAAGGGAATTGCTCTCGATCGCTAGGGATGAATGGATTGAGGATATTTTGCCGTTTCTCCGCAGAATCGGCATCCTTTCCAAAGAATCATAAGCCGATATTCGACCGATTTTTTCTGCAATCGAAATGGCTTTTTGAAGCATTTGGCTCGACAAAGAGAACGGATGTTTCTTCGTAGCCTTTTTTATTCTCTTTGCGCAAGTAAGGGAATATCTTGCTTAATATCTTGCTTAATCACTTTGATGGAAGAGCCTATTCGCCATTTGGCCACTATGACTTGAGAGGTTTG
>CAVKAR010000060.1:0-9472 GCA_963654425.1 Lachnospiraceae bacterium | reverse complement strand
AGTTGGTAGAGCAGCTGACTCTTAATCAGCGGGTCGCGGGTTCGAGTCCCTCAGGGATCACCAACCTAATAAATATGGCGGACTCCTCGAAAGACGGGTTCGTTTTTTTTGTTATCGCGCTTCCTTTTCGCTTTCTCTCACTTTTGTTTTCTTTTGCCCTTATAATTATCGATATGAAGAACTCTTCTTTATCGACTCTGAAAAAGATATCGGCATATTTGAAGAAAGAGAGCAAACGCAAATACGTTTCTTTGGATATGGTGAGCAAAAGCGTCGGTATTTATGCCGAGGTGCTTGCTGATGAGCTCTCTTTCATCAATCCGTGCCTTTTGATGGATCCTACCTTCAACATCAAAACGCTGTTGCCGGAGATAGAGGAAGCCATCGAAAAAGAAGAGAGCAAGAAAAAAGCCGTTTCCGGCATCCAAAGGGTGGAACCGGTTGGCAAGAAGGAGTTGGCCTCGTATCCTTCAATATCTGATTTCGCTTATAAGAAGCTCACTAACGCGGGCGGGCTCGTGGATTCGACGATTTCCTTGTCCGATCATGATCTCAAAGTGCTCAAGAAGCTCGTGGAGCGCGAGATAAGCGATAGGAGAAAAGCCAAACGCCTCAATAAAAAACAGTAATCTCATAGCTTTTCAAGCCGCAAACATTAGCAATCTTCGAAAGATTTTTCTTCGTGGCTTTTATACGAAAAAACGCGGGTGCTTAACCGCTCATTTTTTTGTGCTATAGTAAGGGACAACGAAAAAAGAACTGCTAAGGAGGTTCTAACAAAAATTATGAAGAAGTCTAAAGCGTTGCTTACTCTCACTAGCGCAATCTTGTGCTTAGGAGGCCTCGCCGGGTGCTCCGGGGGGGGTTCATCATCTTCTAGCCGCGACCCAGAAATAAACGCGGTTTATCAGGCCTATGTCGATAACGGCGGCACCTTGTCGTACGATGAGTGGCTTGAAACCATCAAAGGGCCCAAAGGCGATACCGGCGCAACCGGAGCCAAAGGCGACAAGGGCGACAAAGGCGATAAAGGCGATACTGGTGCTGCTGGAGTTACTCCCCATATCGGCGAGAACGGCAACTGGTACATCGGCGATACCGATACCGGCGTGAAGGCCGAGGGGAGCGATGGGCAAGACGCGACTGCTCCGACTGTCACAATCGGCGAGAACGGCAATTGGTTCATCAACGGCGTCGACACCAATATCAGCGCGAAAGGCGATAAAGGTGACAAAGGCGATAAAGGCGACAAAGGCGATACTGGCGATAACGGCGACACATATTACGCCAACACAATTCTCCCAAGCGATCATGGTTATATAACCACCGATAAGGGCAGTTACAAAGACGGCGAAACGGTAACCTTTACGGCTTATCCGGACGATAACTATTATCTCGCTTCGCTTACTTTGAACGGAGAAGCGGTTGAGCTTGGCGAGACTGACGACGTCATCACTCGCGATATGAAGGCTGGCGGATACGTCGTTAAGGCAACCTTTGCGAAAGGCTTCAAAGTATCTGGCACGATCAGCGACGACCAGAAAAAAGCCATCGAGGAGCTCGATGAAGTAACGATTTTGCTTAAAGGCGATCTCACCATCAGCGAATCGCTTCCTTTAGCGACTCTCAAAACGACCTATAACCTCAATGGCCATACGCTTACTTCAAGCGCCGGCACGGTCGTAGAAGCATTAGCGGCGAAGGCCGGCACGCAGGATGTCGAAATCAAGAACGGGGCTGTCGTTTCCTCTTACGAAGAGACAACCCGCTGCAATCTGTTCGACGTCTCTTATGCAAAATCATTCACTTTAGACGCGGTGGATGTCTCTAACGAAAATGAGTATGCCGATTCCTCTGCCGCCATTCACTGCAGCGCTACAACGAAAGTCGTCGTGAAGAATGGCTCGAAAATCACTTTCAAGGGCACCTACGGCATTGCGACGAATAACACCAAAGGAGCAAACGGCACCGTCGTCATCGAAGATAGCGAAATCACCGTCACAAACGAAAACAAAGACAATTGCGGCCTCATCGGCAACACCGTTGGCTATACTGGCGAAATCAGAAATTCCACCATCACGGCCGATAGGCAAGGCGTTATCGCCAGAACCGGCACTTGGGATATCGAAAAATCAGTCATAAAGACAACGGGGGCCTGGTTAGCTGCTAGCGAAGCCAATAAGACCACCAATAGCACTTATCTAACCGGCAAATGGAAAACCGGGAATGAAGTTCCTAGCGCTTCCATCGTCATCGGCGATGAAAGCGAAGGCTCTTATTTGGATAATGTCTCAGCCACCATCCTCAATAGCGATGTCATCGCGGAGAATGACGCTCATAAGCTATCCGTCCACTCTAAAGAGAGCAAAGATTTCACGACAACCCTCAAGCTAGACGCCATCACCTACATGAACGTTCTTGATTATAATGCCGCGAACATGACGAAGGCGATTGATGGCGATTTCTATACAAGCGGCACAAAAACAACCTTTGACACCAGCTTGATCAATTTCCTTAGCATCGGCGATATGCTCAAGAAAACCGAAGGGGATAAAAACAACGTTTATTTCCTCTCTGGTTATGTGAAGTCGATCACTAATGAACAGTATGGCAATGGATATCTTGAAGACGCAAATGGCGATTCGATCATGCTATATGGCTCCTATAAAGGTGGCAAATACACGCTTAAGGATGATGGGTCGTATTATTTCGATAAGACCGGAGCCACGGCCTTAACGAAAGATTACGTCGGGAAATACATCACGGTAATGGGTATTTATAACATTCATAGCGGAACCAAAGAACTCACTTACGCCACTGTTGTTTATGAAAGTGAAAACGAGACGGTGAAGGCAAGCGTTTCCGTCACCAATAGCGAGGGCGGGACCGCCACGCTTAGCAAAACCACAGGCATCGCTTATAGCGAAGAGGTCACGGTGACTGCGACACCGAATGATGGATATACACTAGAATCTGCCAAGGTTTACTATGACACCAACACATCCGTTGATATTACTGGCGCTTTAAAATTCAATGCCCATGCATTCAATAAGGTTGTTGTTACATTTAAATCGAAATCTGATACTAAAGTGACATCGACCGCTTCCTTCAACAATAAAAGCGGATTTGCTGATGGTGAAATAACCGTAGACACCGAGAAAGAAGTCGATTTTGGCGGAACGATTGGCAAAATAAAAATAGGCGGGATTGCCTATGCTAAGTCTACCTATGATTACGTTATGCTTCCAAAGAACACTGGCTATTTTTATAACAAAGATGCTATAAAGGGCTCAATCGTTTCCATTGAAATTACGACAGGGAGTAACGCTTCTGCGGATACACTTTTCTATGTTGAATTCGGCGATTCTGCTATTTCTGATCATGTGAGTAACAAAACTGGTACGAAAATCGGAAAAAACGCTTCACATGTATTCAATGCTGAAGGTAATAACGGTGGCTATTTCCAAGTAGCCGTAACAAACGATAAAAACGGGCAAGTAGCGAAGATGACTATCGTATATGATACCGGAGTTGCTGTCGAAGCCACTGTTGAATAAATGAAAAACTAGTTTCAAAACTTGCCAAATCATTATCACCGCTTGCTGATTTTGATTAAAACAGGCCGCTTTGGCGGCCTGTTTTCCATTCTTATCAGCCATTTGCGCGTCTCTCTTCTATAGAGGATGTGGCTATCGATGATTGACCCTAAGGTGGCACTATAACCTTGTCAGGAGAATTACGCTAATCGCTTCTAACAGGCAGAGCCTAAATTAAGCAAGAAGCCGGGAGGCCGGCTTTTATTGATGCAAAGCCGGTTTCTTATCTTGCTTTGAGGCGATGATTTTCGAGAAGAAGCGGCCTTTTTCTTGGAGATGAATCACTAAAAGGTGTATGAGCCATTCTCTTGTCCTATAATTCTTTATTAAGGAATCCCTTTATTCATGAGTAAAAAGGCATTCCTTCTTTCATAGGGGTCATTTTTAAGATGAAAACATTGGATAAGATCAAGCATCTCGATGCGTTCTTGAAGAACAAGTACCATTTGTCTTTGGGGAAAGCCTTGAATGATGAGGAGAAGATAGACTCTTTCATCCATGGAAAAGAAGAAGCTGACGAAGAGAGTTTGATATCGATCGCCGAATTCTTTTTCCTGAGCATCGATATCATCACGGATGAGAATAAAGAATTGCCTCATGATGAGGATCTGAAAGTCGATGAGACGGTGATCTCCGTGAGAAAAGGCGAATACGAGAATGAAGCTGGCAAAAGGAAGCAGAAGCATGTCATCAAAAGGAATTATGCTTTGCTCAACAAAAAGCAGAAGAGGTCGCTTTGGATCAATCTTGCCCTTGTCGTCGTTCCGCTTCTGGCGGTCCTCATATATTCTTATTGCGTTGTAGGCATCGACCGCGTCTCCACGCTCAATAAGTACGCCGAAGGCAATAGCCTCTCATCTTCGCAACAGGCTATCGAGGACAACTTACCAAAAAACGGGGAAGAGGGCGTTAAGCATTACGCGACCGTGAAAGTGGGGGCGGAAGTGGAGAACATCAAGAATATCTCGCCTTCTTCCAGTTCGTACGATGTGACGATGCTCGCGCGCTTCGATTTCAACCAATACGATTTCCACGCGATGTGGTGGGAGAAAGCCAAAGGCGAGAAATTCAATGCCGATGGATTCTATACGGAAGATGACTTGCTTCAGGACAATTTCTGCTTCGATAGCACCGGCGAAGGCTATTTGCCTTATCCTGACAATATCCCCGATGTCATCCAGTTCAATTTCCCAAGCGATCAGCACTTGTCTTCTTCTTTAGAGCCAACAAGCATCTCCACCCTATATCAAGAGGAAAGAGCGGCCTATCCTGGCGAAAAGAGCTCTAACACCAATGTCGACAAGAATGATGAATTCTCGATTGGGAACGGCAAGATATCGCCTGATAGCCTTGAATACATGGATAAGGGCAGCGCGTATAGGGACGACTTCTCTTTCCGCTTCTTCCAGAAACTCCATTTCACGGCCACGATCAACAAGACCTTCGATTCGCCCCGTTATCCTCTCGACAGCGCTCAGTTTCACGTCTATCTCGAGCCGCTTCGCTCGACTGACTATCTCCGTTATGAAGCAGATAAGGACATGAGCGGCTTATCTCCTTATTTCAATATCTCGAACGGCTATAGCCTCATCAAGGAAAGCGGCGATATCAAGAATTTCTGCGTCAAGCTCAATTACTTCGTCGATAAGGATCTCGACGCTTCTTCTTCAAGCTTTGGCAAAGACATCATCAAAAGCGAATTCGAGCTCATAGTGAGAGCCAATAAAAGCGGCTTCTCGGTCTTTGCGAACAATTTCCTCAATATTATCGCGGTCGCCATTTGGCTCATTTTGGCTTTCTATGACCAAAGCTACAACAATGAAGACAGCATCGGCATGATCGGGACGGGCTTCTTCAGCGCCATCAGCGCGATACTCCTTGGTTTCTCATTGATGTCGAACGCGAGCATGTTCTCTCTGCTCACCGTCATCAATGTCTTCACCCTCATCATGGTGCTCGTGATGGGATACGAGTCGATTGCCGCCAAGCGCGCGAAGAAAGTCGGCTCTCCGTCTTTACTAGCCTATCGTACGGTGAAAGTCAGGATCCTTCTTTATGTTTTAGCGGCTTTTGCCGTTCTCATGGATATCGGTTTACCTGCTTTGGCCTATCTTTGGATCTTATAAAAAGAGTTCGCTATTAGCTTAAAAAGCTAAGCAAAACTCGCTCCGAATTTTTGACAAAACGGTTAAAAACTCGCTCCGACTTTTTACTAAATATGCTCAAAACCCGCTCCGACTTTTTTACAATTATACTAGAAACCCGCTCCGAATTTTGTGAAAATAGTCATAGATGATATTTAATCTTTAGGTTTTATCTATGTATTGCGCTAGAAAAATAGATAAGTGGTTGGACGAGTGGAAAAACAAGGACAACAAATGCCCTATTTTGCTTACTGGCATAAGACAATGCGGAAAAACCGAGAGCGTTAAAAATTTCGCGAAGAAATATCAATACTTCATCAATATCAATTTTTGGGATCGGCCTGAATATCGCTCTATCTTCGAGAAAAGCCTTGAAGTCGATGATATCGTTTCCAATATCTCTCTCATGTTTCCTTCCATTCCGATTAAAAGCAAGAAGACGCTTATTTTTTTTGATGAGATACAGGAATGCCCAAAAGCCAGGCTCTCTTTCAAGAACTTCGCGATTGATGGGCGATACGACGTTATTGGAAGTGGATCATATTTGGGAATCAATGGCTACATTACAGGCGATTCAACCCCTGCCCCGGTTGGTTATGATGATGTCTATATGATGAAGACGATGGATTTTGAGGAATTTTTATGGGCAAACGGATATTCGCAAGATCAAATAAACGAGCTGGAGGGGCATTTTCTGAGAAGAGAGCCTCTTCCGCCTTTAGCTCATGAGATTTACCGGGATTTATTTCTTTCCTACGCTTGCGTTGGCGGGTTTCCCAAAAGCGTGAAAACGTATATCGAAAATAACAAAAATCTGCTCGAAGCGTACAAGGCTACAAGATCCACCATATTTGATATAAAAACAGACTTTGGGCGAAGAAAAGGAAAAGATGGACAGCCTATCTTCGACGCTTCGGAAGTCGCAAGGATTCGAGAGGTGTTTGACTTGATTCCGACTTTCTTGTCTAAGAAAAACAAAAGGTTCGTCGTTTCAAAGATAGAAACGGGTTCCGCTCAAAATAAACTCGACGCCATCGAATATTTGAAACAATCTCACATTGTCGACAAAGTCTATAATTTGAGCACCCCATCCTTGCCATTATCAAGCAGCGTAAATCGGAAGCAGTTCAAACTGTTCCCGGAAGATATATCAATCGCGACTTCGCTCTTTGGGCTAGGCACCCTCAAGGCCATGAACAATCGGGAGCTAGGAACGAATAAAGGGGCGATATATGAATCGCTTGTTTACGAAGGATTATCGAAAGCCGGTTTCCCCGTTTATTATTTTTCCAAAGAAAGCGGGTTGGAGATCGATTTTGTGATTTGCTACCTTTCCAAGTGTTATCTAGTGGAAGCAAAGGCGAGGAACGGCAATACCAAAGCGAGCAAAACCGTGATGGCTCATCCAGAGCATTATGGGCCAACCAAATTATTGAAAGTCGGTGATTATCAAATAGGTGAGGAAGGGGATATCTTGACGATTCCACACTATATGCTTTTCCTTTTGGGAAGGGATAATGAGACGATTTGAGATAAAGTGGCGAGGGTTCTATTACTCCTTCATTTTGCTCCAAGAGTAGCGTTCTTTTGATGCGAATTTCTATCGCAACGCTCAATACGACTATGCTTTGCCTTTCCGCGGCTTTCGCGCGAAATAGAAACCCTATGCTCTTCATAGACAGCGAGTTTGTATCCTTGTGTGCCCGCTATTCTCCAAGAGTTTGATGGTCATTTTATTTTACGAGGGGGTAATTGAGGATCCTTTATTTAAGCTTCTTTTGAAGCAACCAAATAATAAGAGAATGGTCTTTAAAGCGTCTAATTTAAAAAAGGCTGAATACATCGAATGAAAACACCGCTCTTACGGTGAATGACTTTTGACGAAATCCATGCGAGTAGACTAAAAAGTAGACTTTAAGTAGACCAATGAGAACTTTCATTCACTCAAGTCTAATCGGCCATATTCCGTTCTTTATATCTTGCGTATTTTATAAAGCAGAAAGCATATCCCTTGATTAAATCCCGAATATAAGGACAATAACCTTCAGTGAGGAATTTATATGCACAAAGACGAAGCAAGCGCAGGATTCGCCATATTATCAAATCCGAATAGAGTGAAAATCGCAAAGTTCTTATACGTAAATGGGACCTTATCCTATGATGATCTCCTTTATATAACCGGCGATGAAGCTGAGCTCAATGGTTCTCTTCGTCTAATGGAAGAGGGCTCACTCATCAAGAAAAGCGGAGACAATGCGTATTCAATCAATAAAGAATACGTCGATAGCCTCCTCGATTTCATCCGAACGCCATGCGGCTGCTGCCATCATTAAAAAAGAGGGCTTAAGTCTACGCAAAGTCTACTTTAAAGTCTACTTTTAGTCTACTTTTGTAGACTTTGATGGTATCGATAAAAGATTTCCCATATTGAACCGCGCTCGCCGCCGCGGATAATCGCGGCTATGGAACAGAAAAGGTACTCAGACGAATTCAAATCGGCCGCCGTGGAGAGATACATGGGCGGCGGCGTCAGCATGGTCGAGCTCTCGAGGGAGACCGGGGTCAGCCGCACCTCCCTCTACGGATGGCTGAGGAAGGGCGGCCCCAAGGCGCCGGGGGGCGTCGAGTTCATCGATCTGACCCAAGGCGGCGATCAGGCCCCGAAAGGGCCGATAATCGTGGAGATGGGAGGGGCGAGGGTCACTTTGCCTGCGTCGATGCTCCGCGACCTCATAAGGGAGCTGCGGGGATGATATCGCTCTCGGGCAAAAGGGTGATGCTCTACCCCGGGTACGCCGATTTCCGCCTCGGGATAAACGGGCTTTCGGCCCTGGCCGGGCGGAAAAGGGAGAGAAACTGCGTCTACGTCTTCTGCGCGAAGAGCCGGAAATCGCTCAAATTCCTCGAATTCTCGGAAGGGGCCGTCTGGATCGCGCAGGTGAGGCTCGAATCCGGCCGCTTCCAGCTCCCTGGCGGCGAAGGCGGCGCCTCGCTCTCCAAGGATGAGGTTTTTGCCATCCTGAAGGCGGCGCTCGCCAACGCCCGCGTGAGCTCGCCGAAAGAGGCCGCATGCTACTCCTACTATTGATGAAAACATAAGCATCCATCGATATTTTTTCTGTTGCAACCGCTCTTTTCGCTTGCTATGTTTATGGCATGGTGAAAACGGTTTGCGGCATAGACGCGGGGAGCCTCTCCTCGCTCACGAGGGAGGAGCTCCTCGCCCTTGTCGCGTCCATGGGCGCGAGCATCGAGTCGCTCGGCGGCGAGATGAGGTCCAAGGACAAGAGGATATCCGACCTCGAGAGGAGCGTCGAGGAGAGGGACGCGGAGATAGAGAGGCAGAGAGCCAGGATATACAAGCTGATGGAGAAACTCGACAGGGCCCTCGGGAAGGTAGACGCGAAGAACCAGACGATACTCCGCGACAACTTCAACATGATCGAGGGGAAATCGGAGCACAAAGCACCGATCCGCCAGGCGGCGGTCAACGAGGCCGAGGCCGATGCCGAGAAGGCGGCGAAGGCGAAGCCGAGAGGCAGGAGGAAGGGCGCGAGGGCCGAGACGCTGACGCCCGAGGCCCTCGAGGCCATGGCAAGGCCGGAGGACACCGTCTACCTCGACCCCGACGTGATCGGGGAAGGCGGCTGGGAATGCTTCGGCGAGGACGTATCCTACGTAAGCGTCAATTGGGGTTGAAAAACCGTGAGAAAACGGCGGTTTCCGCAACCT
>CAVKAR010000059.1:0-9474 GCA_963654425.1 Lachnospiraceae bacterium | reverse complement strand
CATGGTGGAAGTCTCGATACACCCCATAAGATCGAACCTGAAGCCCTTTATCTTGTATTCGCTTGCCCACCACTTCACCGATTCGACGATGAAAGAGGAAGCCATCACGCGCGAGGAATTCACGGTATTGGCGCAGCCCGTATCATCGATGAGATACCCTTCTTCGTCGTATCGGAAGAAGTAGCGCGGGCAGATGGAGGAAAAGGGGTGGCTAGAAGCACTCGAGACGTGATTATAGACCACGTCCATTATGATCCTGATCCCCGCATCGGCGTAATCTTTCACAAGCGCCTTGAATTCATCGATTCTCGTTGATGCATTATAGGGATCGCTGCTATAAGAGCCCTCAAGGCAGTTGTAGTAAGCGGGATTATATCCCCAGTTATAAGCGGGTTTTTCGACTGTGCCGTCTTCAAGGGTGATCGTCCGCTCATCATTATCCTGATCGAAGAAAGGGAGGATCTGGACGGCATTGACCCCAAGCTCCTTGATATGGTCAAAGCCCGTGGCAACCCCGTTATATCCAGTGCCAGCCTCATGGAAGGCGTTATAGCCGCCGTTCTCATTGCCCTTATTGCTCTTCCAGGTCGAATGGGCGGTAAGATCCCTGATATGGACCTCGTAGACCGATAATTCGGAAGGCGAGCTTATCTCTTTGAAGCTCACCTTGTCCCAACCTTCAACGCTCGTCTTCGAGAAATCGACGATCGCAGAACGGGCGGCGTTCACCCCACAGGCTTTCGCGTAGGGATCAGGCGTATCGACGTATCCCCCGTTATAGTAAAGGCGGTAAGTATAGTATTTGCCGCTCAAATCGCCGGTATATGAGGCTTTATAGACCCCGCTACCGATATAGGAGCAAGCGACCGTGGCAATCGGGAAATCGTTGAAGAAGCCCGTGCCAGAGGTGTCCAAGGCTTTAGGGGTCCCCGTATCGAATACCCTTACCTCGGCGTAAGTGCTGACTGGGCTCCAGATTCTCCATTCGGTCTTTTTGGAGGTATAGCTCACCCCCAAATCGGAGCCAGAATAGGTATATTCATCGATGAACTTATCCGTATCGTAAAGATATTCGAAGGAGGCGCATTTGTTCTTCCTCCTATCCGGGGCATCCTCAAAGCTCCCGAAGATCTGATAAGTGATCGTCGGCTTAGCCTCGACTTTCGCCCCATCAGGATACGTACAAGCGGATAAATCAATCTCGAAGCTGTCTTTATTCGGTGCCCCTTCCGATATCAGATATTGTTTTAGGTATAGTTCCTCGTCTTTGACCTTGCTATAAGCAAAATCCTCATTCAGGGCGTATAGCTTATAGGAGACGCATTTGCCGGTGGCTTCGACTTTGACCGTTTTCCAGTCTTTCTCCAAATACGCGCTCGAGAAGCGGGCCCCAAGAGCCTCCTTTTTATGATAATAGGTGCCGATGGCGTTGCTCGTTTCTTCGCAGGCATAGACATTTAGCCTTTTTCTCCCCCCTTCAATATCCTCCACTTCCCCATTGGCGATGAAATCGGAGAGGGTGATTTTGATATCCTCGCTTTGCCCACTCCAGGTAGAAGGGTATTTGATGATGAAGAAGAAGTCGTCAGCGACCTTATCGACGAATTTTGGGGAACTCAGGTCGATGTCTTTGTACACCCCATACCCTTCTTCTTCATCATCCCAATCGTATTCTTCCCCGTTCACCCCGCTTATCCAGCAATAGATGCGCTTGCTTTTCTCCGTGCCCGTATCGTTATGGAAATAGACCCTCACGATATCCTTGAATTCCCCTACTTCGATATTCGCTTTCGAAGAGGATGATGAAGATGAGCTTGAGGTAGCGCCACTGCTAGAAGAAGCGGCGCCGCTGCTAGAAGAAGATGAAGAGGAACTAGAGCCCGCATCATTTACGCAGGCGCAAAGTATCATCGATAATAATGGCGCAATCAGTAAGAGAGGCTTCTTGTTCTTCATGGCATTTCTCCTTTAGCTATTGAGCGTGACGATGTATTCGGGATAGGCAGAGGAAATAACTTCATATGGGCACTGTTTGTCAGAACCCCAACCTGTGATTTTAAATGCGCAGTTATCGCCAAGGGAAATATCGCCAGTGTCATTCCATTCATTAGCGCCAGTCGAATCGCATCTTTTAAAATTCGTGTAATCGTATTTGGTGGATATCGGCTCATTTATGCGGAAAAGGGAGCTTGAAGAGTCACCAGATGGATAAACGCTCAAATCTTTGCAAATGGTCGATGAAGTAGAATCGCCGTCCTTCCAAATATAGGTTTTGAATGTCGCGCTGTCTTTGTTCCATACATTCGCGTCCAGATAAAGATACTTCTTTAAGACAAGCGCGCTTCTTGCAGCGCTCAGCTCGCCAACCGAGAAGCCTTGCGTAACCTTGCTGCTGCCGTAATTGGAGAAAGACAAATATGTCGATGAAGACGCATATTTTGTGGCATCGATCGTGAACGTCGACGTATTAGAGGGCGAATCGAAGCTATCAGCCATTTGGGCTACGCTCTTATTGATGTAGATTTTGCATTCCGAATTGAAATAGATGTCGTAATAGCCGCCGGCATCGCTCTTCACTTCAATGTTGTTGCCTTCCCATGAACTTCCAGAATAAGAGGTGTTGTTTTCTTTGAAATCGCCCACGGCATCCCCGCCCGCGAAAGAGTTGGTGCCGTAATAAGTTTTATAGGTATCGCCGTTATAAATCTTGAACTGCGATCCAGCTGGCAAATATACGTGCGGGGCGTAACCATAGTTAGTGGAGTGAGCGATCATCCTGATCCCACCTGTGCTTTGGCTCCACCATTTGTCAGACTCATTATCGCTATATTGACCAACCACCCACCAAGAGACGCGGCTGACGCTCTCTTCGTTAAAGAAGCAATACGGAAGCGCAGCACTACTTGCACCAAAGGCATTGCCTTCATCGGTCAAAGAAAGGGAGTAGGTCAATGATGAAGCAGCATTGCTTGCATCAAAAGACAGATCGAAAGCGCCCGTGATATCCAAATCAAAGGAAGAAGAGCTGTATATTTCCTTGCCGAAGCTATCGGTGATTTTGTATGAGCAGCTGCTTATTGCCTCAGTCGTATTTATCGTTGTCGTATAGGTGCCATCGCCATTATCATCGTATAAAGCTTCCGCATCGCCATTATTGAAAAATAGGTAATAATCGGCATTGCCTAGTTTGATGCCACTGATGCCGATATTGAAGGGATCGGCCCCATTAGCGATATAAGGCGAAGAGAAGGCGCGATTGATTGATACGGCCAAAAAAGAGGCAAGCAAAAGAGAGGAGGCCAAAGCAATGCTTTTACGTTTGTTCTTATTCACGATATGGCTCCTTTCTTTTGCTTGCTGCTTTTGTTCACGCAGTAACGTTTAGGCGCTTTCTTTGAGGAAGAAGGGCATCTGATGATGCGGTACTGTTTGCTAGAGCTCACCACCATATACCTCTTGGATGTTATTCCCTCCGCTTTAGGGGTTTCTTCTATCGCTAGCTCAACTGGAGATGCTTCTATTGGGGTAGCCTCGATAGGCGCTTTCTTTTTCTCCTCGTGCTTATCAAGGAAAGAGAAGAGGAAAGAGACGAGCGATACGACGAATACCGATAGGAAGATGCCTAGCAAGAAGTAGCCGCTTTGCATGAAGAGGACGACCTCCCCGATCTTCGGTATCACGTTGATGACTTTGCCCCGGCATGAAGAATAGGCAAAGGGAGCATCATCGAGGTTATTCGAGTCGCCCCTAGTGACAAGGTATTGGACGCCATCGCTTTCGTACTTGTCCACCACCCTATGGCAAATAAGGCCCGCTTCTTCAACGTGGAGCACCACGTCATATACCTTTATCTCCTCATAACTCACCTCTTTAGCGGTGATCACATCGTATTTTGCGATCTGTTTAAGCGAATCATCTAGATAGCTATTCTCCGGATTGCGGTACTGCATCGACTCGCTCACGATAACGGAGGTCCGATAGCCAAAATAGGAGCACCCGTAATTCGTGTGCGAGTCGATGATATTGCAGATAGAAGAAGAAACGCAAAAGATGGCCAGGACCCATAGAATCACCTCGCCGATTATCGAAAAGAAATTGCGTTTCTTTTTCTTCTTTTCTTTCATAAATATGCTTTGAATGCGGAGCCTAGTCGCCTAGGCCCCGCAGTGATGGAATGCTAGAGAATGTTATGAATGAGATTAAGCTAATTAGATATCAATTTTGAATCTGATTAGCGGTTCCGGATCCGGAAACCCAGAAGCCTTTGTTATTCTCATCGGTAGCGCCACGCTTGTAGTAAACGTCATAAGCGTAGTTGTCTTTTATCGTTAAGACGGCATTGCCACCATCTTCGCTCTTAACGCCAGGATTTTTTGTATCTTCAGTTGTTTGATTGCGACAGGAAATCCATTTGGATTCAAGGGTGTTGTCATAAACTTTGAGTTGGCTGAAGTTGGTGATTCCGGCATACATCCACTCCACTTTAGCATCTCCGCTCTCACTATAGAGGGCCCCTTTAAGATTCGGCACGAGCTGATAGTCGTTATTGATCTCATCGCTCTTCCATCCGTTTTTATCGCCTGTAATCCAGAGGTCAGGATTCAGGTTCGTGTCAATATCCCTTACTACTTTCGTGTCATTTTCACCATCGTCTTTGATTCTAGTACTAGTGCCTGTGCCATCATCGTACTCGCCTAAGCTGAGAGTGATGGAGAAGGCGCCAGAAAGATTCGCCAAGCTAAGGAAGTTTTTGGTAGAATCGCTCGAATTCATATTTGTATCATCTAAAGCTGAAGACAAATCCAGGCCAATCACGCAATAGACTGTAGAGTCTTTATCAATCCCCGTATCAATGTAGCGAGTGATTGTATTCGTGGTCGAATCGAATTTGCCGTCGGTGCTAGAGAATGTGTTGTCCACGAAATTGCTTTGCTTATATTCGCTAAAGTACGTGCTGTTCACGTCACCATTTGTTGCAAGGGTGCTATAGCCTTGAAGCTTCGCTGTAGCTTTGACATTTCCTAAATCAACAAGTTTTTCGTTCGCTTTTATTTCGACCTTCAGCGTGCATGTGGCGTAATCTTGATTGACGCTATTGGTGTCGGTTCTATTGCCCGGGTTTTCGAATCCAAGAGGGACTTTCACGTACACTTTCTTTAAATCAGGGCTGATTTTCGGAGAAGTAACAGATGTTTTGCACTCTTCATCGGAATATGTGCTTATAGTTCCAATCTTATATTTCACTTCATCAGTTGAACTCGTGATTGATTTCACCGATCCGATGCCGATGTTGAACTCATCGGCGTTCTTAGTGTTATTGTAAAGCGCGAATGCCGCACCGAAAGAAGCAACCACGCCGCTTGTGGCGGCTATTCCTAGAAGGATTTTGTTCTTTGTTCTCATTGTTTTTATCCTCCTTTGTTACTTTGCTTCCGCAAACGTTTGCGTGATATTGAGAATCCCGCCGAACGTTTCATCGGTCTCTACCGGAGTCCCGTCCCATTCAAACGCCAACGTGTAGTAGTGATTCCATGTATTGACGCCATCCGTGGCAGACGTAGAGCTTTGCGCTGTGCCAACACCAAAATTCGTATCGTCTGTAGCGTCACCATTTGTCCATTCCATAGTAGCGACCAAATTCTTGGTTGCGCCATCTGTTTCGACTAGTTCTTCCGAACCAACATAGGAATATGAGGACCAACTACTGCCGCTATCATCGGTGCCGGAAACGAGTTCAAAATCAAACTTCTTGACTTCAAAAACTTTCACTGACAAGCCCGCTAGAGAATATTTTTTCGTCACATCTAGGTTTTCACCGGCAGCCTGCGCGGCGCTTGGGTCTGTCGCCGACAGCTTGAAAGTGATGGTTACGGTTCCATTCGCTCCTTTGCTAGATTGAGGGGCCACGACTAATCCGCGATACTGCTTAACGCCGGATACAAAATTAGCGACCTCAACGTTTGTGCTTTTATTTTGCTCCTCCGTCCCCCAATAGAGATAGATTGCATCGTCAGTCGGAATAGTAGTCGACCCAGTTCCGTCTTTGAAAGTCAAAGCAATCGCCGTGCCGATGCCGCCAGCTAAGCTGAGGGCCATGATGCCGAGTAACACTTTTTGATGTTTCTTCATCAAGAAAACTCCTTTCTTTATTTAGTGTTCTTTTTATGCGCTTGGTAGCGCTTTCATATGCGTAATTATGTTGCTTTGACTTTCAAGAAACAACTGACAAATGCCGGTGCTCTGTATAAAAAAAAAAAAAAAAAACGCCTTTAATTTTTGTTTATTTTGCCGTCACTACGGTGTTTGAGCGTGAATTGTAAATATTTAAAATGATGTTGAATAAAGCGATTAGTCACAGAAACAGATCGCTAAAAATGCATACAATTGAGCAAGAATGTACAAAATCAAGTTTGCTTTTCTAGCGGTTTAGCCATCATCCTTGAAGCGTCGTGGATGATTGATGCACTAAAACAGAAAAGAGTGAAGATTACATCGTATTTTTAACATCGGAATACGGCTATATCGTTCTATTTACGGCTCACTTGCATATCGGTTGCGCCTCATATATTAGTCACCTCTGCGCCTCTAATACAAACGAGAGAATTGAACCGGGGATCATTTGCGACATAAAGCTTTTTCCGGCGTCACATTATAAATTTGTTATAATGCTCGCATGAACTATTCGGCGCTTATAAAAGCTCTTCGGAATTCAATGATACTTTCGCAAGTAGAATTCGCTAAATATGTCGGCGTTTCCTTTGCAACGGTTAACCGGTGGGAAAAAGGGCATCATAAGCCAGCTTACGCCGCAAAAAGAAAATTAATTGCGCTGTGTAAAAAATATAATATCGATTTGAGCACAAGTACGGGGGAATTCGAAAGATGACAAGCGATGACAACACCAACGATCTTGTTTTGCTTCCAAACGATTTTGGCGCAATTCTACTCCCGGAGCCGTTAGCAAAATTCTTCGAAAAGTTTGATATCGAATACAAGACCGTGATCTCTTTCCCTTTGGAAACCCTTCGCTCTTTATACAGAACTGATTACAAATTTTTCTCCGATGTAGTTTATTTTTTGTCGCTTTATGGCTGTAACTTTCATTCCACCAAAAATAAATCCTTCTTCCCTGACGATGTCAACGAAATTGAAGACGTTCTCAAATTTTCCGGGCCCTCCGATTTCTCTTTTTCGATTGCCGACATGAGCAAATACGGGATATTGGATTTCTGCACGAACGCCTCTTCTTCCAAGTGCTCATTGCTAGACGGTGTTGTAATCTCCAGATTGCAGAAGATGTCTGAAGGCACGCTTGCTAAAATCGGCGAATTCCCTTTGATTACCATAACAAGCAAACGGCTTTATGGAATTGGCGGGCAATGCGTGACCAAACTTGCTGTCGCAGAAGAGCTTACGACTAAGATTTCCGATACTAAGCTTTCTTTATCGGAAGCAAAAAATGAAGCCGATGCGTTTGTGCCTGCTTTTGAATGCGAAGCTCAAAACGATCTATCTACTAATGACGAAAGCAATTGTGTTTCGCAAGCAGCCTTCTCCGGCGAATTCTTTCTAAGCTCTAATAAAACCGAAATATCAAGCGATGACAACCTTTTGGATTCCGTTCCTGTCGACTTTGCGGTTGGTGCCTGTGCCCCACGCTTTTGGATTCGCTTCGTGTCTTCTTTCTTTTCAACGGACGAAAGGATCAAAAATGTTTACTCAAACGCCGGATACAAAACATTTGCGGATTTGATTGACTTTAAAAGCGAGGATATAAAAAAGATCGTCGATGGCATGGGCAATTGCATCAACGATCCGTATTTGATCGGAACTTGCGAAAGCGAGTTGATTTATTTCTGCAAGAGTCGAGATTCGTTCTTAACCGATTTTGGCGAAGGGCATTCCTTAAAGACTTTTTTGTCCCCTTCCCAATTCACGCTCGGTTGTATTCGAAAACATCCAAGCCGCTTCTATTATTTCGATTCGACGATTTCATCTTTTTTCTCCCTGTCATTGAGCGTTTTGAGCCAAAAATGGCCGCAAATAAGCAATTTTGCGGTTGATTATCTTAGAATGCTCAACATTGTCGACCTGAGTTTCATCGATGGCAGATTACTATCTCGTTCGATTAATGACTATAGTCTCCATGAGAAGAACGAATACCTGTCTTATTTTCTACGTCCGATCAACGTTGTCGACACTTTGCTGTGTTCTTTGATGAGACGCTCTTCGCTTGACGCTTTTGAAATCGATCACGAAATTTATTCTCTGCAAATCCCGAACTATCTTAATTGTTTTTACTCGAGTTTAGGGAAATACGCGGATGAAAAATTAAAAAAGCATCTCGAAATATTGAGCTTTAGGGAAATGACTGAAGCCACTTTAGAGGCCCTTGGGCAGCAATACGGCGTCACGCGCGAAAGAATTAGGCAGATTGAAACTAAGACGGCGAAAGATCTGTCAAGGCGCGCCGAAACATTTATAGATTCCATCTTTCAAGTGCAAAGTTTTTTGCCTCTTGGTTTTGCCAAAACCGTTCCAGGTATATATTCGTGCGCCCAAGATAAAAAATCGAAATACTATGTGGATAAAGAACTAGGCATTGTACTGAGAAAATCAAGCAAAGCGGTTATTAGCAAAATAAAAGAATCACTATCAGCATCATCCTCGCTCCAAAACTGCGACAGCTTGGATTTTTTCTATCATAAGCACGGATTTAGCTTTTATGGCTGGCTTAACAATATATCCTACCACCTTCAATACGATCCTTATCCTAAATTCATAGCTCAGAAGATCACTATGATGGAGCTCGGCAAAGAATATCTTCTCTCAAAAGGGGCTACCGGTTATGACGTTAACAGGGATGAGGAAGAGGTAATGGATTTTTATAGAGACAACGCCCCTTATATGAAGAACGTCGCTTATCGCGCAATTAGCAATGATGTAATGAGAAGCGGCTCGGTTCTCCGCGGAATGAGCGTTTATATCAGTCCGGAATTTGTAACTGAAGAGCAGAAAAGCATTGTGAGAAGAATATTGGATGAAGAAAATTTTGGCCATTATGGTTTCACTGGCCTTTCTTTATTTGAAAAGCATAAAGACGAATTGCTGCCGGTAGGCATAGATAACGGTTACTTTTTCTACGGCATCGCATCCACATACAACTCTGAGAATTACCAGTTTGGTGGCAGAAGTTTGAGAATATCACTCGCAGGCAAAAAATCTTTGGCTGAATTGGTCGAACACTACATTTCTGAAAAGGGGCCGATAGTGAAAGTCGACGATCTTTTGCGTGATCTCCATTTGAAAAATCCGGCTCTCCAGCAAATAAACAATTTGACAAAATTCGATTCATCTACCCTTACTTTGAAGTCACTATTCATATTGAATCAATCGCAATTCGCAGAGCTTGAGCCTTTTATTGACGAGAAAATAAATCAACAGGGTTTCTGCCATGCATATGACATCATTGGC
>CAVKAR010000058.1:0-9488 GCA_963654425.1 Lachnospiraceae bacterium | reverse complement strand
GAATAAGCTGCTCCCAAGCGATTATTATCGATACGATGATGTTGAAATATCGTCATATTGCGGATGCCCTCCCTCAAAAATCGAAGAGAGCATGAACGCTTTGTTTGAATACGCAAACGAAACTCTCTCCAATGGCAAAAGCAGCGAAAAAGCCTTATTGCCCCACATTTGCCATTATTACGTTCTCTATATCCATCCATATTTCGATTTCAATGGCAGAACGGCCCGCATGATCTCGTATTGGATATATCTCTTAAGCGGCTCCTCTTTTCCCCTTCCAGTCATTTCGGAGGCGATCAGCCAAAGCAAAAGCGATTATTACAAGGCAATCGAATTAAGCAGGGACTCCCATAACGATTTGACTTATTTCCTTAAATATCTTCTTTCCGTTTCCCTCGATTACCTGCTTTGCTACCAAAATCTGGAGTATCTAGGGCAGACGGCGAAAAATCATGGCTGCGTTTTGACATCGACTGAGTTGAATTACGCCAAGAAGATTCTCCTTTCCTATAAAGGGGCCTTCCACTATCTCGATTTCTTAAAAGCAAGCAATGCCTCGATGTCGAAACAAGGTGCCTTGAAGATCCTCAATAAGTTCGTGGATTGCGGCATATTGATAGAAGCGCCGTCTTCATCGAAAATGAAATTGTTCGATCTTGATAAATCCAATATCCCATACGCTTTGAAGCGCCTTTGGAGGCTCTAGCGAAAATACTCGCCGCTACCCGCAATTAAAAGGCGCCGACTTGATATCGACGCCGTTTTGCCTTTCTTGGTGCCCCGCCGCAGAGTCGAACTACGGATTGGTCCTTACCATGGACCCGTTATACCGTTTAACTAGCGGGGCATTTCTCGCGGTTTTCGCCGCGAGAGTGATTATAGGTTACTGGCACCCCCCTTGCAAGAGCGAAAAGCGCAATTCAATCAGCCTTTTTGCCGAGGAAGTCGGCATATAAGTCGTAGATAGAGCTTTTTACGATCTTCACGCTCACTATCTCCCCCTCCTTTAAGGGTGTTTCGCTCGAGAAAAAGATATTCCCGTCGATATCGTCAGGCGCGTTCCAATGGCTTCTGAGGGTGTATTCCCCTCTTTTCTCGTCGTAGCCCGTGACGATGCCTTCCATTATTTCGCCGATGCGCCTTTCGTTATTCTCCTTGGAGATGAGGGCAGCAAGGGACATAATCTCCTTTTGTCGGCGTTTTTTGGTTGCGTAAGGGACTTGCTCCTTATATGAATAAGCGGCTGTCCCTTCTTCGCGCGAATAAATGAAATCGCCGAGGTGGTCAAATCTGACCTCTTTGATGAATTCGAGAGCCTCTTTATGGTCTATTTCCCTCTCCCCTGGGAAACCGCTGATGAAAGTCGAGCGAAGAACGGCGTTTGGCATCAGTTCCTTTATCCTTTTGAATAAAGAGAGCATCTCCTCTTTGCTGCCATGCCTATTCATGAGCTTCAAGAGATGGTTGCTTGCGCATTGGACTGGCACATCGAAATAAGGCTCAATCGATTTGGAAGAGGCGATGAAAAGGAGCTCCTCTTCCGTGATTTCCTCCGGATATAGGTATAGTAGCCTTATCGAATAGAAGCCTATTTCGTCCAGCATCTTCAATAAATCCAGCATATCCGGCTTCTTTGAGGGGAAATCGCATCCATAATGCATCGGGTCTTGGGAAATGACGGAAATCTCCGCAATGCCCTCTTCTTTTAGCTTAAGGGCTTCCTCTTTTATTTCCTCAAAAGGGCGCGATTTGTATCTGCCGCGAATATATGGTATTGCGCAAAAAGAGCACATGTTGTTGCACCCTTCGCTGATACGAAGGTAGGCGGAATACAATCCTGTCGAAACGAGGCGATGAAGAGGGGATATAGGCAAGATATCGCTTGTCCCGAGCATCTTCCCGATTATCTCATGGATATGCGGGTAATCGCTTATCCTCACCCATTCATCGACTTCCGGAAGGGCTTTTTTGAGTTCTTCGTAATTCCTTTCCACAAAGCACCCTGAGGCCAATAATTTGCCTTTATAGGCGCTCATCTCGAGGATTTTGTCGATGGCTTCTTTTTTGGCATCGGCAATGAAGCCGCACGTATTGACGATGATCAGATCAGCTTCGGATGGGTCATTAGTGATCTCATAATCCCCATCGCGAAACATCGCAAGCATCATCTCGCTGTCAACGAGATTCTTGCTGCAACCTAAAGAGACGATTCCTATTTTCTTCATAGACGCTTGTATTTTTCGTTTAAGGCTTTCAAAAGCGGGATTCTTTTCGAGAAATCATCGAAAGATGAGATTTTCCAAGTCCAGTTGACATCGTCGATCACGCTTGGCACGTTGATTCGCGCTTCGCTCCCGAGCTTCAGGACATCCTGAAGGGAGATAAGCGAATAAGAGGAAGGCAAAGAGAGAGCGTATTCGATGAATTTGTCGACGATATTGCCGGAAACAAAGCCGAGTTCTTCGAGCTTATCCTCCCACTGCTTTTGCTCTTCTTCCTTCAATGAGAGAAAATATCCCTTCATGGTGTCATTGTCATGGGTCCCTAAATAAGAGACGAGATTCTCCCTCTTCCACTGCCCGTTATGATTGAATTCGGCATCGAAGAAGGTGAATTCGATGACATTCATCCCGGGGAAATTGTAGTGATCGCGGAGAGTCAATACCTCGGGGCGAAGATCACCTAAATCCTCGGCGATGATATCGACATTTGGCACAGCCTTCCACATAGTGTCGAAAAAGTCATATCCAGGGGCCTCGATCCAAGCCCCATCGATAGCCGTCGAGCAAGAAGAAGGTATCTTCCAATAAGTGTCAAAAGCTCTGAAATGGTCAAGGCGCAAGATATCGTAAAGGGAGGCATTGAGTTTGATGCGGTTGATCAAAAAGGAATAACGTTCCTTTTCGAAACGGTCCCAATTGTAGATCGGGTTGCCCCACCTTTGCCCGGTTGGCGAGAAATAATCCGGCGGAACGCCAGCGATCCAAGATGGCTTTTTGTCTTCGCCAAGGAGGAATTCATCCTGCGCCTCGTAGACATCGCAGGAATCATATCCGACGTAGAAAGGCAAATCGCCGATGATCCTGATGCCTTTGCTATTGGCGTAATCCTTCAATTTGCCCCATTGCTCGTAAAGGGTTTTCTGGAGCCATATTTCATAATCTGCGGCTTCTTTCTCTTCCTCGTTCAGCCCTTCGTAGCCTCTTTTTATCTTCTCTTGCTTTTCTTTTGGCCAATTATCCCAGCTTGCAAGGCGCTCGCTGCGCTTCATGGACATGAAAATCGACCAGTTCTTGACCCAAGGATGCGTAGAAACGAAACCATCGAGTCCTTTGGGGTCTTTCGCCATCGCTTTATGGTAGGCTTTATATAGATAAGGGGTTTTGTAGATGCGTATATCCTCGTAATGCACCTTATCCATGTTCTCGTTATAGGAAGTCAAGCCGTCGATGAGGCCGTTTTTTTCCAAAGAGATGAGATCGATATATAGCTCATCCAAGGCAAAAGAGGAAAAAGGCTGATATGGGGAGTGTCCATACCCAAGCGGATTAAGCGGGAGGATCTGCCAAAGAGAGAACCCCCCTTCCTTCAATAAATCGACGAAATGGTAGGAATTCTCGCCAAAATCGCCGATCCCAAAGCGCGAAGGCAAGGCGCTTATAGGGCAAAGGATGCCAGAGCTGCGTTTCATTTTCGTCTCCTATTTCTCGATATGGGCGCCAAAAGGCGGGATTGCCACTTTCACGATGGAAGAAGCTGGGTAGTAGCGTTTCATCCCTTCGATGAAAGCCTCCTCTTCATCTTCATAAACGAAGTTGATGGTGGTCCCCACTAACCCTCCGCCCATCACGCGGGCGGCGCCTTTCTTCAAGAAGAGATTCGCGCGCAAGACCGCTTCAAGCGGGCTGCCGGCGAATTTACCGGGTATCATGGCATTTTTTAGAAGCGTTTCCTGAGAGAGCTCCGTCGCTCTTTCCATCTCAAGGAAAGCCTCGAGGTTTTTCTCTTTGATGGCTCTATAGGCGCGATCCACTCTCCGCTCCTCTTCATAGAAGTGGCGGGCGCGCAGTTTTGCCCTATTCGAGACTTCTTTCCAATCGCCATTCGATAAGGAATCGACGAAATCCTCTTCTGAGACATCGCGCAAAACCTCTTGGCCGAACATCTTCTTCGCGACTTCCTTCATATCGAGAGGCATCTCGCTATAAAGGTCGCTTAAGCCCGCATGAGAAGCGCCTGGATTCACCAAAATGATGGAAATAGGCCATTCGCTTGGGAAGGAGATAGGCTCCACCACGGCTTTCTCGGGATTCTGGAAATCGAGATAGCAGACCCCGCCATAAGCGCTGCCGCATTGATCTAGCAAGCCGCTCGCTTTCCCGAAATAGACGTTCTCGGCGTATTTGCCAGCAAGAGCCATATCAAGAGGCGGTATTTTGTCTTCATTATACAAATAGGATATGGCCTCGGCGATGAATAGCTCATAAGCGGCAGAGGAGGAAACCCCGGCCCCCGGGAAGATATCGCTCACCAAAGCGGCGGAGAAGCCGCCAACCTTGTATCCCATCTTCGCGAGGGCGCTTACGACCCCGCGCGTGAGAGATTTGGCGCTATATCCATCCTCTTTGCTGAATTTCAGATCGTTGACGGAGAAGGAGAAAAGGGGGTAGCCCTCGCTATGGATGGAGACCATCTCCTCGCTTTTCTCGATATAGCCGCGGATGCCAAGGCTGCAAGTGGCCACTAAGCATTTCCCATGCTGATGGTCGGTGTGATTCCCGAGTATCTCGAGTCTTCCATAGGATATTTCCTTGATGGACGGCTTTTTCTTGAATGTATCTACAAATATTCTCTCCGCTTTGGAGAAAGCCTCATTATCAGTCATTGACGGCCTCCTTTAAGAATCTGTCTAAGCCTTCATTCCCTTTTTCATCGTCTTTGAATACCGCGACGTTTTTGAGGATATTGCGGCATACTTCGTTAATGTATTCGCGAGATGAGATATGTTTCTCCTTCATCTCGCTTATCATGTCCTTGAAGATGGATAAATCTGGGTAAAGGGCGAGGTATTCTTCCTCTTTATATCCTCTCTCAATGACTTCTTCCACCTCTTTGCATTGGCGCTTTAATCTAGCGGGGAGGATGAATAAGCCGGCCGCCTCGATGAGCCCGATGCCTTCTTTCTTGATGTGATGGTATTCAGGATGGGCATGGAAGATGCCGTCTGGGAAAGTCTCGTTGCACTTGTTGTTGCGAAGAAGGATCGTCATCTCGTAGTCAGCGCCATTTTTCCTCACGATCGGGGTGAGGGCGTTATGGCGCCCCTCCTCGTCATTCGAGATGATGGAATTCTCACTATCATCGTAATGGAGCCAAGAGGAGAGGATACGCGAGGCGATAGCGATGATCTCATCCCTGTCCTTTCCTTTGAGCCTGATGGCGGTGTCATAGAAATCAACGACCGAGATCGCCGTGTTTTTGTAGCGGCTCGGCACGATTTTTCTGTCTTTGGCGAGGAGAAGCGGCAACAAATGCTCGCCGCCTTGGAAATGCTCATGGTTGAGGATGGAGCCGCCGACGATCGGAAGATCGCTGTTGCTTCCGATGAAATAATGCGGGAAAAGATCGACGAAATCGAAGAGGCAAGTGAAAGTCCAAGGCGATATCTCCATCGGGACATGCTTCTCGTAGAAGAGGATGCAGTGCTCGTTATAGTAGACGTATGGGGAATACTGGAAATACCATCTGCCGCCGGCTAGAGTGAGAGGGATCGTGCGGATATTCCCGCGCGCTGGATGATGATCGTTGCCTTCGAAACCGAGGTTCTCTTTGCAGAGAACGCATTTCGGATAGGAAGTCGAGGCAGGCGCCTTCAAAAGCTTCGCGATGTCTTTGTTGTTTTTCTCTGGTTTCGAGAGATTGATGGAAATCTCGAGCGGCGAGCCGTCTTCATATTCGGCAAGCCAAAGCTCGTTTTTGTCGACTTTGCTTTTGGCGATGTAGTCATTGCCGATCGATAGACGGTAGAGATAATCGGTCGCGCTTTTCTTGTCGCTGTCGTAGAGAGAGAAGAAAGTGCGGCTCACTTCGCTTGGGAGAGGGGTCAATAAACCCATCACGTAGGTGGCTTTTCTTCCCGCTTCCCCGCTTTCGATGCCTTCGCTTTCGAAATGCTTGACGATTTCATCCACGATTTCATCCGGCACCTTCATCTCATCGATGCGCCCATAATCGATTTCCCCTTCGTAAGGGGCGTCCGCCTTGAAATAAGACAAGAGGAGATTCGTTAGGTAAACCTCGTCTTCCTCTTTCATCCCGAGATGCTTTTTGGCGTAATAGACGGCTTTTGCGATGGTTTTGCTGATCATCTTGCTACTCCTTGTAGAAACTATACGTTATCGAATCGACTTTCTTAATGCCTTTTTTGACGCTCATGAGCGCGAAATCGTTTGGCGGGTATTCGGGCTCGATGGCAAGGCTGCTGCGCGTATGGAGCGCTTTCCCGTTATTCGCGATGATGCTCGAATCGGCGTAATTGCTCGAATAGACGACCACGGCTGGGAAGCTCGTGTTTATTTCAAGCCTACTATCCTTCCCTTTCAAGACAATAGGCGCTTCGCCCTCTTTTTTCTCATCGAGGATGAAACAATGGTCGTAGCCATTGGACTTCGTCTCGTATAAAGAGGGATCGTCGATATCGCGCCCGATTTTCTTCTCTTCTCTGAAATCCAGGCATTTCCCCACTCTTTCTTCGCCTTTAATGGAAAGATCCTTGTTATAAGTGAGGACTTTTGAGGAGGCGATCCGCAGTGAGAGACCCTTGCAATCATCTTCCCCGAGCGAGAAATAGGAATGGTTCGTGAGATTCACCGGCGTATCGATATCGCAAAGGGAAGAGAAGACGATAGAGAGCGAATCTCCATCCAAGGAATAAGCTATCTCCACCGATAGATTGCCAGGATAGCCATTATCGCCATCCTTCGAGAAAATCGACATAATCAGCTTGTTCCCGTCTATTTTCCCTTCGAAATAACGGAAGGAGAAGGCTTTCTCCCCGCCATGGAGGGAATTGCTTCCTTCGTTGCAGGATAAAGAATATTCCTTTCCTTCATAGACGAGTCTCCCGTCTTTGATGCGCCCGGCGATGCGTCCGACGCTCTTCCCGAAATAAGCATCGCTGGAGAGATAATCCTGATAACGGAGCGGGGTCACGACCATCTCTTTATCGCGGTATTTGAGGGAATAGATGCCTGCCCCCAAAGAGGTGACCACGACTTCAAGATTCTCGTTTTTGAGAAGATACGCTTTATCTCCTTCGATCTTAATTTCCTTGATTTCCATGTATATCCTTCTTTCTTTTTTCCTTTATAGAAGCGGCGCGATGAGCTTTAGAAGCGGCCAGTGCCAGCCATATTTCTTCTTGATGGCCCTGAAATCATCCATACTCACTTCCTTTGAATCCTTCATCATCTTCTCGAAATCGTCTTTGATGGAGGAGCAAGCCAGGCTATCGGAGATGAAGACCGCGTTCTCATAGTGAAGATAAAGAGAGCGGTAATCAAGATTGATGGTGCCGGTGACGGCAAGATGATCGTCGGCGAGGAAACTCTTCGCGTGGACGAAGCCCGGAGAATATTCGTATATCCTGACGCCAGCCGATAATAGCTCCCCATAATAGCTACGCGATAAAGAATACACCTGTTTCTTGTCAGGCACCCCAGGAACGATGATCCTGACGTCGATTCCGCTCAAGGAAGCGCGCTTGAGCGCCTCGCTCATTTCCCTGTTCAGAATGAGATACGGGGTGCTTATATAACAGTAACGCTCAGCTCTGGCTAGTAAAGAGAGATAGACGTTCTGGCCGACTGCGCTATAGGAGAAAGGGATATCGCCATAAGGCTGGATGAAACCATCGCTAGAAGGGAATCCACCAATTTCGCTGATGAAGGTCTTCGGCGAATAGTAGTAAATATCGATATTGAAATCCTTCTCGAAGCTGTCTTTCCACTGGCTCAGGAAATCCATCGTGAGGCCGTATACCGCCTCTCCCTCAAGCCTCACGGCATTATCCTTCCAAAGGCCGAAGCGCTCCTTTTTGTTGATGTATTCATCGGCGATATTGATCCCGCCCGTATAGCCAGTGTGCCCATCGATGACGAGGATTTTGCGGTGATCGCGGTTATTGAGCTTAACGGAGATAAACGGCTTTATCGGCCGGAAAACATAGGCCTTGATGCCCATCTTCCGGAGCGTTTTCGCATAATCCTTCGGAAGAGTTGTGAGTGAGCCAAAATCATCGTAAACGACCCTCACATCCACCCCTTCTTTCGCTTTTTCTTGAAGAACCGAGAGGATTTCGCCCCACATAAATCCCTCGGCGATGATGAAATACTCAAGAAAGATATAGTGTTTGGCCTTCCTTAAATCATCGAGCATCTTCACGAAGGCTTCCTCCCCAAGAGGGAAATAAGTCACTTTCGTCCTCGTGTAAATCCCGCTCCCTGAGGTTTCCTCAATATAAGAGGAGATGGCATAGGCCGATAAATCGGTGCTTTTGAGGCTCTCTTTGGTATCGGGATCGGTGGCGGCCAAAGATAAACTCTTCATGAGGCGGATTGACTCTTTTTGCCTGCGCGGAGAGATTCTTTTGTTGGCGAAAAGGACGAAAAAGAGGATGCCGACCACCGGCAAGACGCCAATGGCGACCATCCAAGCGATCTTGTATTCGCTCTCCGTGTTAGTGAAAAAAGCATATAGCTCGAAAAAAGCCTGCATGCCGAGATAAGCGAAAATCATCGGAATGTAAGTCTCTTTGGTGAGAGTCGCCCTCGTCAAAAGGTAGAAAAAGGCGGCAAGGAGCACGATTTGGAGGAAGATAAGAAAAAGAGCGAGTATCTTTTGCCATCTCCCGCCCGCGAGTATCCTCTTCATACGCCCTTAATTCTACTTTCCTTTATCGCTACGCGATAGATGATTTTACGCTTTCTGAATGCAAACGCATTCGAATTTTGCAAACGGCGTTTCACCATACGCAATAACGACCGATCTATTGGGCTATATGCGCGTTTTAGATACGCGCAACTCAAAAAATTATTTGGGTATTGCAGCCCTCTAAAGCAGGCTTCTCCTTATGCGATAAAGGAGTTTTCGCCATAAAACCGCCCTTCGCTCAGAAAAATACTCTCAGACAATAATCTAATTCGGGAATATGCCATCAAATAAGGAAAAGAAAAACGTAAATCTGAGGCTTTTCTACCATCTCATCGATTTGAGCGGAGAATTCCTTCGAAATACTCTCAGAAGAGGAAATAAGGCTTTGGCATACCTAAAACTCTAATATTAACAAAAGGTATTAATTTTCAATTCATACTACCATAATGTGACTAAAACACTGGATTATGTAAGTGCATTGGTGTAAACTTGGTAATATAAAAGGTGTGATATGGAACTGTTGCCGAAACTAATAACGAAAGAGAAAGTCATAAATC
>CAVKAR010000057.1:0-10087 GCA_963654425.1 Lachnospiraceae bacterium | reverse complement strand
ATATGAGGCCGCCCTCGATTTGGGCTGCACCCCGAATCAGGCTCTCCGGAAAGCTGTTTTGCCCGAGATCGCCCCAGGCGTCTTCAGCGGTTTCCTCCTCTCTATCACCTTATCGCTCGATGATTTCATCGTCACCGCCTTCCTCACGGGGCCAGGGTTACTTAGCGGAGAAGGGAAAATCGAGACCATCTCGACCTATGTCGAATCCATCATCAAGAAGAAGCCCCTCCCTGCCAAGATGAGGGCTTTATGCACGATCATCTTCTTGCTCGTGCTCCTCGTCGTCTTCCTTTATAGCGTCTATTCGTCGAAGAAAGGCGAAAAGAGCGACAAACATGCCGAAAGGAGGAAAAAACTATGAAACTCATGTCCGTTTTGCTTGCGCTTCCTTCTTTTCTTTCTGCCCTTGCTTCGAGCGGGGCCTCTCTCCCGATTGACGCTTTCAAAAGCGTGAAAAGGGCGAACGAAGCGCCCGTCACGAGCTTAAAAATTTATAATTCCAACGATTATATCGGGGAAAACGTCATCGATGAATTCATCGCTTACGTCAAAGAGACGGATGGGGTCGATCTCAAAGTCACCTATGATGTTTTCGACACCAACGAGATCATGCTCTCCCAAATCGAGACCGGCTCAAGGAGCTATGACCTCGTTTGCCCAAGCGATTACATGATCCAGAAGATGATGAGCAAAGGGATGACGATCCCTTTCCTCTCTGGCGATGAGCGGCTCGCATTATATGGCTCTCGATCCGAAGGATGGGAGGATAATTACTCTCTTTACGCCTCGCCCTATCTTCAAAACGTCTTCGCCAACATCAAAGCGCCGCTCGGGAATACTGGCGAATACGGCACGCTGGATGAGTATGCGCGCGGGTATATGTGGGGTACTTTGGGCATCATCTATAACCCCAATTTCCACACTTTCCTCGAGATGAGCGATGAAAACGGCAATCAGATTCTTACGGAGGATGACGTGAAAGTGCAGATGAATGACTGGAATGTGCTTTGGGATAAGAATTACCAAGGGACTTTCCAGATCAAGGATTCGATGCGCGATACTTGCTCGGTCGGCTTAATGAAAGCGTATGACGAATTATGCGAGAGGCTGCTCGAGGATTTCGAAAGCGGCAATCTCAGCGAAGATGAATACCATGAGGATCTATCGACCGTTTTCAATAACATCACCCACGTCGATGAATTCAATGCCTTATTGAAGAAATACGGCTACGAAGGGGAGGAGACGGCTTCTTCCATCATTTCATCCATCGAAAGCGATCTGGTCTCTTTGCGCGCGAATTCCTATGGGCTCGAGGTCGACAGCGGCAAAAGCGACATCCTCGACGGCAAATTGAGCGGCATCGGCATCGCTTGGAGCGGGGATGCCGTCTATTCGATCGAGACGGCTGAGACGCTTGGCACCGAGCTGTATTATTCTTTGCCAGCCACCGGCGGGAACATCTGGTTCGATGGCTGGGTAATGCCTTCAACCTGCAAAAACCAGGAATACGCCCAGAAATTCATCGATTTCATCAGCTCTCCCTCCATTGCCGCGGAGAATATGGATTATATCGGCTACACCCCGTTTATCGCCGGGGACGATATCCTTGAACTCGTGAGGCAGTGGTACGATCCTCGCTCCTATTTCATCTACGCCTATGACGAGACGGCAGATGACTATTATTACGATGAAGATGGCGAAAAGGTTCATAAAAACGGCGATGGCGTCAAAACGGTCGAAATCGATGGGGAGAAGCATACCGTCGATTTCGGGGAAGACGACATGAGCGGTAGCTCATTTGAATACGCCGTCAAAAACGGGGAAGTGCTTGAATATGAGGACATCGCCGAAGAAGAGGGGTGGACGCAAATCGATCTCTCCTATTTCTTCGATGGCTCCTTAAGCGAGGACTATCCTTCTTTCGCTTCCTATTTCTATAGTGATTCCTATGAGGAGGTGACGGGCAAAAACCTCGATGGGGAAGAAGTAACGGTGCAGGTTGGGCGCGATTTCTACGCTCAGTATCCGCCGAAAGAATCCCTATCGAAACTCTGCATCATGGAAGATTACGGCGAGAGCAATGCTTATGTCCTCAAGATGTGGGAAAGCGTGAAAAGCGGAAGCGTGCCGATGGGCGTCATCGTCATCTTGATCATTGAGATCGCTCTTGCTTTAGGGGCCTTCGTGACCGTTTTCTCCATCCGCTACACAAGCAAAAAGCTCCGCAAAAACCGCAGGAAAGAGCTCGCGGAAGGCAAAGAGAAATCTCAGTAAATAATTGCTTGAGCCCATTTAAGGTGGTATAATCCGTTTCGCTGCTTCCGTAGCCAAGCGGTAAGGCGTGGGACTGCAAATCCTTGACCGGCGGTTCGATTCCGCCCGGAAGCTCCAATTCTATGGTTGATTATGGCTTCGCCGATGACTATAGTATTGCTTGCCTTAAATGGGCTTTAGATGCGCCAGTAGCTCAGCTGGATAGAGTAACAGACTACGAATCTGTGGGTCACGAGTTCGAATCTTGTCTGGCGCGCCAACGCAAATCGACTGCCGAATTGCCTCGGCAGTTTTTTGTTTTCGATGATAAACTCGCACTTGTTTTTGCTCTCGATCGTAAGCATAATATTCGGGCGCTCGGGATATAGCGCAGCTTGGTTACCGCGTCTGCTTTGGGAGCAGAAGACCCTCAGTTCGAATCTGAGTATCCCGACCAATGGACAACGAGCCTGAGAAATCGGGCTTTTTTCTTTAGGGTGCGGCAAAAAGGGAAAATGCGATTCTCGGCTTGAAATTGCATTTTTATCCAATAAACTGAAGCGCTGTCCGCTTAACTATTTGAACTATGGCGGGATTACTATGCTTAAATTACTGAAACGACTCCGAAAACTCGATTGGCTCTTTTTGCTCATCATCATCGGACTCACCGTTTTGCAGGTATACTGCACGATGAAGATGACCGATTTTTCATCTTCTTTGATCTCGGCCATAAATTACGTAAATATCCACGATCATCCTTCGCAACTCGGGGAAGCGATGTATCAGCTTTATGAAGGCGTTGGCGGGGATTGGTCCGCTTTTTATGAGGTGATTGCAAAAAGCGGGCAAGTCGATGCCTCGACGTTGTCGACGATTGCCTCGATCCGCGACGCCTCGAGTGCCTCTATCTGGAAAGAAGGGGGCTTAATGCTCTTATCGGCCCTCGGCTCAGCCGCCTCTAGCGCAGCCGTCGCCGTTTTAGCAAGCGCCATCACGGCTTCTTTCATCACGAATCTAAGAAAATCCATCAACGAGAAAGTGTCTTCTTTTTCCCTTCAGGAGCTCAATAAGTTCTCGACTGCCTCTTTGGTCACTAGATGCACCAATGACGTAGAGCAGGTCACGATGGCTTTCCTCATCATCATGAGGATGGCTTTCTCGGCTCCTATAACCGCCATCTGGGCTTTTTGCAAAATCAACGCCACGAGCGCCTCTTTGACCTGGGTCACGATCGTGGCGGTGCTCGTTTTGGTGATCGGATTGTCTTTGCTGGTCGTCATCGTTTTGCCGAAATTCCGCATTTCGCAGAAGCTTATCGATAGGCTCAATCTCGTCACGCGGGAGAATCTTACCGGCGTACGCGTCATCCGCGCCTATAACGCCGAAGGGTATGAGGCCAAGAAATTCAAGAAGGCCAACGACGATTTGACCCATCTTAACCTCTTCACTTTCCGCGCGATGGGACTTCTCAACCCTTTTATGATGATCGTGATGGACGGGGTGTCTTTATCCATGTACTGGCTTGGGGCGAAGCTCATCAACGCAGGTGAGGTGGATTATGCCACCGTCAGCGCCTTCATGCTCCTCGCTACCCAAATCGTCATGGCTTTCATGACGCTCCTTTTCCTCTTCGTCTTCCTCCCTCGCGCCCAGGTAAGCGCTAGGCGGATCAATGAGGTGCTGGAGACAGTAAGCGCGATAGCGGATCCTCTTGATCCTATTGAGCCGAAGGAAAAAGGGACGATTTCCTTTTCTGATGTCTCTTTCACCTACCCTGATGCCGATAAACCCGTTCTTTCCCATATTTCCTTTGAGGCTAAAGCTGGGGATACCGTTGCCATTATCGGGGCGACTGGCGTAGGGAAGAGCACCCTCGTCAATCTCCTCGCGCGATTATACGATGCTAGCGAAGGAAGCGTGAAAATCGATGGGGTTGACGTGAAAGAGCAAGCCCAAGCCTCTTTGCGCAAGCGCATCGGCTTCGTGCCGCAGAAAGGCGTGCTTTTCTCCGGGACGGTGAAAAGCAACATCATGCTCGGGGATTCCTCTTTGAGCGATGAGGAAGTGAGGGAAGCCGCTTCGATCGCCTGCGCCTCTTCTTTCATCGAGGAGATGGAAAAAGGCTACGATAGCCATATCGCCCAAGGCGGGAGCAATGTCTCCGGCGGGCAAAGGCAAAGGCTATGCATCGCTAGGGCGGTCGCCATAAACCCGGAGATTTTCGTCTTCGATGACTCTTTCAGCGCCCTCGATTTCAAAACCGACAAAATGGTGCGCGATAATCTCAAAAAGGCTTTCCCTCTTTCCACGAAAGTAATCGTCGCCCAACGCGTGGGGACCATCATGGAAGCCGATACGATCCTCGTGCTTGAGAACGGGAAGCTCGTCGGAAAAGGCAAACACGAGGAATTGCTGCATAGCTGCGAGACGTATCGGGCGATCGCCTTATCGCAATTATCGAAGGAGGAGCTTGGGTTATGAGAAGCGAACTCGATAAGAGAAGAAAGCTGTCGAAAGAAGACATCAAGAAGCTTTTGGCTAGCTTGCGAAATATCTTGCCCTATATCATCATCGGCGCCGTTTTGATGATCTCCGCCGCCGTGATTGAGGTCATCTCGCCGAATTACCTGAGCGAATTGACGAGGGAAATCAGCAACAACGCCTTAAGCCAGAGCATCGATATGGAGAAGGTGCTCCATTTGGGCATCATCCTTGTCATCTTCTATGTAAGCGTGGCTTTTCTCCAGACGGCTGGCAACTTCCTTTTCACGACCGCCACCCAACGCCACTGCAATAATCTGCGCTCGGCGATCCAAAGGAAAATCAACCGCTTGCCTCTTTCCTATTTCGACAGCCACAAAACCGGCGATACGATGTCGCGCGTGAGTAATGACGTCGATAGCATCTCCCAAAACCTTGATACGACCTTATCGACGATCAGCGAGAGCCTCTTCTTGCTTTTGCTCACGATCATCATGATGTTCGTCACATGCTACCAAATGGCGCTCGTCGTCATCGCCACGATCCCGCTTATGATCGTTTTCGTCATGGGCGATATGAAGCTTGCGATGCCGCAGTTCAAGAAAAGGCAAGATAAAATCGGCGAGGTGAATGCCGTGGTGGAGGAGAATTTCTCCGGGCAAAGCGTCATCAAGCTCTTCGGGGCCGAAAAGAAGCACAACGATAAATTCGGCGAATGCAACGAGGAACTCGGCAAAACGATGTTCAAAGCTCAGATCTGTGGCGGGCTCATGATGCCGATGATGAATTTCATCTCTTACTTCGCTTACGTAGCCGTGCTTGTGGCCGGAGGGCTCCTTATGGCCAACGAGGTAGGGGGCGTCGATTTTGGCACGATCAGTCAATTCCTCGTCTACGTCCGCCTCTTCCAGCAGCCGCTCCTCTCTATTTCCCAATCCCTCAACAATATCCAGACGATCAGCGCCGCCAACGCGAGGGTGAGCGAATTCTTAAGCGAAGAGGAGCTGAGCGATGAAAGCGGAAAGAAGCGCCTCTTCTACGACGAGAAGAGCGGAAAAGAGGAAGTGAAGGGGGATGTTGTTTTCTCCCATGTCTATTTCTCCTATGACCAATCCAGGGAGATAATCCACGATTTCTCCGCTTCGGTGAAAGCCGGGAGCAAAGTCGCGATCGTTGGCCCGACGGGCGCTGGGAAGACGACGATCGTCAATCTCCTCATGCGCTTTTACGAGGTGAACAAAGGCGATATTTCCGTCGACGGGGTATCTTTGTCGGCTTTGTCGAGAGAGGAAATCCACGATTTATTCGGGATGGTGCTCCAAGATAGCTGGGTCTTTGAAGGGAGCCTCCGCGAGAATATCGTCTATAATAGCGGCAACGTGAGCGAAGAGAGGCTCGTCGAGATCCTCAAAGAAGCGAATCTTTCGCATTTCGTCGATACTCTCCCAGGGGGGCTTGACTACCAAATCGTCGATTCTTCCTCTCTTTCTAGCGGGCAGAGGCAGCTTATCACGATCGCTAGGGCGATGGTGAGGAATGCCCCGCTCCTCATATTGGACGAAGCCACAAGCAACGTCGATACCCGCACCGAGGAAGTCATCCAGGAAGCGATGGATAAGCTTTCAAAAGGGCGTACTTCCTTCATTATCGCCCATCGATTGAGCACCATCAAAAACAGCGACCTCATCCTCGTGATGAAAGACGGCAACATCATCGAGCAAGGGAATCACGAAGAGCTTATGGAGCAAGGCGGCTTCTATCACGAGCTCTACAATTCCCAGTTCGCCTTCGAATGAACTTGCGCCTATTTTTGGAAGGCTTTCTGTCTTAAGATTAGGGGTATGGAAGAGAAAGGGACGATTCTTGATTATCTAAGGAGCGAATTCCGCTCCTTTTCCTCTTTTCCCCTCAACGAGATCGATTTGGCCGTTTTTGCCTATTTCTCGTATTTCTCATTCTCCGTTTATCTCCCTCTGTACGGGGATTCCATCTCGCTTCTTGATATGTATGACCTTTCGAAAAAAGACGCTTTTCTGCAAAGAGCATCATATAAAAAAGAAGATGAGCTCTTCTTTTCCTACCTTCTTGGCAATCCGCGCTTCAAAGGAGTGAGAGCTCTCCGCTACGCGCACTGCTTTTTAGAGCAGGGCGTGGAGCAATTCGCCGCCGTATCGTTTTACTTGCCAAGCGGGGAAGAAGTCATCGCCTTTCGAGGGACCGATGGCTCCCTCATCGGATGGAAAGAGGATTTCCTTTTATCGATGGATAAGCCTTTCGAGAGCCAAATCGATGCCCTTTCCTATTTCCGGAAAGAGCTCCGTTATAGCGATAAACCCCTATATCTAGTCGGCCACTCGAAAGGCGGCAATCTAGCTGCTTTCTGCTACTTCTCCGCCCTAGACGAGGAAAGGAAGCGCATCCAGAAAGCCGTCTCCTTCGATGGCCCTGGCTTCTCAAAAGAAGTAAGAGCGGGCTTTGAAAATCTCGATAAGGGCAAATACACCCATTTCGTGCCGAATGAGTCGATCATCGGGCAGCTTTATAACGATGACTGCTTTTCCTATATCGTCTCTTCGCGCTCCCATCATTTCCATCAGCATAATCTCTACAATTGGCTGATCGATGGCTCTTCCTTCCTTCGCGTTAGCTTCGTGAACCCTTCCTATAAGCGCCTTCTTTCCTCTTTCAATGAGTGGGCTTCATCCTTGTCTATCGCAGATAGGCGCTTCGTCGTCGATACCGTCTTCGCGCTTCTTGAGGAAGCGGGGATCGATAACGTCAACGATCTTCTCGATAACAAAGTATCCTCTCTTCTTAAGCTGCGCGATGCTTATAAAAAGATGGGGGAAGAAAGAAAAGGGCATCTACGATCTTTGACGGGCGGAATGAGCAACATCCTCAAGAATTTCTACCGGAATTACCGCGAATAAGAGGGAAAAAGAGAGAATCATCATGAAATTTCTAGTGACCGGGGGAGCGGGATTCATTGGCCTCAATTACCTCTATTTGATGCAAAAGAGCCACCCAGAAGACGAATACATCTGCTTGGATATATTGAGTTACGCAAGCTCCTATAAGCATCTTGAGCCTCTTCTTTCCTCGCCCACATTCCGCTTCCTTGAAGGCGATATCGCCGATCGTTCCTCCCTTTACTCTCTTTTCAAGCGCGAGCGTTTCGATATCGTCATCAATTTCGCCGCCGAGACGCATGTTGATAAAAGCATCGAGGATCCCTCTATCTTTCTCCATAGCAACGTCATGGGCGTCTCTTCCCTTCTCGATGCCTGCTTCAAATACCCCGTGAAGAGGTTCCACCAAGTATCGACGGACGAAGTATATGGAAACTCTTCTTTTTCCTCGTCCATTCCTTTTAAAGAAGATGACCCCCTCAATCCTTCCTCTCCCTATAGCGCCTCCAAAGCGAGCGCCGATCTCCTCGTGATGGCTTATCGCAGGACATACGGCATTCCCGTTTCCATCAGCCGCTCAAGCAACAACTACGGGCGATTCCAGCACGAGGAGAAGCTCATCCCCTCTTTCATTTTGAAGGCGAAAGAAAACAAAAAGCTGCCCCTATACGGAGATGGGAGGAATATCCGCGATTGGATATACGTCGAAGATAACTGCAAAGCGATCGACCTCATCGTGAGAAACGGCAAAGAAGGGGAGATATACAATGTCTCTTCCTCCAACGAGAGAAGCAATATCGAGGTGGCTGAATCCATCCTGAAAGCCGTTAGCAGAAGCGAGAGCCTCCTCTCTTTCGCCCCTGACCGAAAAGGGCACGATCTCCGCTACTTCATAAGCAGCGATAAAATAAAGAAAGAGCTGGGCTGGCGCCCTGAAACGCCGTTTGAGGAAGGCTTGAAGGAAACGATTGGCTTCTATTTGCGGAATGATGAATAGAAAACCGGGCCTTTTTGCCCATCACCATTCTTTTTTCTTTATAAAAGAAAAGGAAAAAAGAGACAAAAAAGGCAATAGGCCTTTATAATGTAGGTTCATGAGCAAAAAAGAAGAGCAATATAGAGGCTATTTGTCCACGAAAAACCTGAGCCGTTTCACGAGCGAAAGCTATGCGCGCGGGGAACGCTATTACGATGAAGGGAAAGTCGAGCTCACCTATATCGATAAACTGCGCGGGGAATATCACGCAAACGTGAGAGGACTCCACACATATAATGTGAGAATCGATCTTGCCCCCAGCACCGGCGAGATAAAAAAGGCCCATTGCAATTGCCCATATCAAGGAGCGAAGGAATGCAAGCATATCGCCGCGACGCTTCTAGCGATTGCCGATGCCTCTCCTCTTGCCGATGCTTCTTCCCTCTCTTCCGCCTATACGCTGGTGAAGGAAGTGGCCAAAAAAAGCAAAACGATGACTTATGAAGATGTGCGCGATTCTTCTTTCGCGGAAATCAAAAGCGATCTTGAAAGCGGGAAGAGCGCGAAGAGCAATCTGCCTTATCTCCTTTCATCCCTTTATTCGTCCCTCAAAAGTCGCTTTAGCCTCTATTCTCTTCCCGCGATGGAGAGGGAATTGAAGGAAATAGAGAGCAATTTCGCTCCGGATGAGGCCTTATCTTCATCCGTTTTCCTCGCTCTATCCAAGATGTATTCCGGCGAGAGCAAGCGGAAATTCTATATGGCGTCCATTTCGAATCCGTCTTTTCATGCAGCCGCCTTCTCTTCTTACATGAAGGAGGCTTTCGGGAAAGCATCGTATGAATTCCGCTCCTATCTATACGAAGCGGATTTCCGGAAAAGGATTTTCGAGAGCTCTTCCGCTGATGAGCTGAAGAGCCTCCTCTCATCATCCTTATCGAGCTCCTTGATGCAGGATGAGGTGATCGAGACGGTGAAGAAAAGGAAGGACTATAGCCTTTTCCTAGCTTATGGGAGCGACACCAATTACGCTCGGGGGCAATCTTTCTATTTCAAGATGGGGAAAGTGGCGGAGGAAGATAATCGCGAGGTCGCCAAAGCCCTATACAGGAAAATGATGTATTCCTACGATATCGGCTTGGAGAGCTGCCTTTATTACTATCATTTCCTCAATGAGGAAGAGAGAAAAGAGCAGGAGAGCGTTTTCTCCTATGCGATGAAAAGCAAGGGCCTAGAATCCTCCTTTGCTTTCCTTTTCAAAGGGGAGAGAAGCGTCATCCGCTACTTCGCTTTGCCGCATTTTGCCTATATGGCGGAGGAAATAAAGGCCCTAGGACGCTCTTTTTACGATAAATATCTCCTCCACGCAATCGAAGTTGGGCTCAATAAACGCGACAAGATGAAAAAGGAGACGGCTGAGGAGATACTCCTCGTCTTGGACCGTTACGATAGCGATATCCTTCATCGT